>CALVIT010000007.1 GCA_944331845.1 uncultured Clostridia bacterium | reverse complement strand
TAGGAGGACTTTTTGTGCAAAGCCTTCAGCTCTTTAGTACCCCCAGCACTGCTGGGGGTTTATTTTCCCAATAAAAAAATTGGATTATTTTAAATCCAATTTTTTATTATTGATATTAAAAATTAATATTTTAATTGTGGTAAAACTATTTTCAAAATATGTATTAATACATCTACAACTATCGAATTACCTGCTTGTTTATACATTTGAGCACGAGAAACCACAATCTTAAAATCATCAGGAAATCCCATTAAACGTAAAGCTTCTCTTTCTGTTAACATCCTCAATTCGCCATTAACATAATGGTAATTATCAATTCCAGCTCTATGTCTATTACCCATTGTTGCTAATAATGTTCTTGCTATTTTCAAATCAACTTCTGGTTTTTGATAAAAGGTTTTTGTTCCCGGTTTTAATACATATGCTTTTACTTTAGGTGATAAGAAATATCTTTTATCGACTTGTTCACCACCAGCAATAACTTCCAATTTCCCATTAATAGAAACAAAATTTCCTTCTTTGCAATTTTCTTGTAAAATATCTTTTACATTAAAATATACATTTTTTTCTGGAGTAGGTGGATATTCAAAATTATTTTTAAGAAATTTTTCTTTATAACCTACAACATATAATCTTCTTCTATTTTGCGGAATACCATAATCTTTAGCATTTAAAAGATCAAATTTATACTGATAATTCAATTCATCAAATGTAGATTGTATTACTTTCCATGTATTACCACCATCGTGTGTATATAAACCTCGAACATTTTCATATAGAAACATTTTTGGTTGAATCTCTTTTACCAATCTAGCAAATTCATAAAATAAAGTTCCTCTTGTATCTTTTAATCCACCACATTTTCCTACCGTTGAAAAACTTTGGCATGGACTTCCGCCAATTAGAATATCAACTTTACCAGTAAAATCTTTACCATCAAGCAACTTTATATCATAGAAAAACATGTCATCTTTTATTTTATAATTTGCTTCATATGACTTTTTTACATAATTTTCTTTTCTTGAATGCGTTTTATATAAATTTTCCACATAATCTCTTTTTGGGGCCGGGCCTTCAAGAGATAAAACTTTTTCGAGTTCTTTATCAAAATCTATATTCTCTAATGGAATATTGCCATTATCACAAGCAAAAACAATTTCATATTCTATACCCATTCTTTTTAATGCCTGTTCAAACGCGCCAATACCACTAAATAACGTAGCTATTCTTAACATATTTCACTCCTATATCAGTTTATATTTTAATAATTGTTTTACTATTTCTTCCAATACATTAACAACTATTGAATTCCCAGCTTGTCGATACATTTCCACATCATCTACAACAATTTTAAAGTCATCTGTAAATCCCATAAGTCTCAAACATTCTCTTGGTGTCAGCTTTCTAACCACCCCGCGAACATTATTATAATAACCTATATATGCATTATCAAGAATATCTTGTCTATTTTTTATTTTTTCATATTCTTCAAAAACAAAATCACCATTCCAATTAAATTGTTGATTTGCTTTTTGTGTGGATATTATTTTACTATTTATTCTTGCTCTTTTATTTGTTGTGACAAATTCAAATCCTTTTTGTTTAAAATAATACTTTACATCAACATTACTTTCTAAAAAATCAAACATTGTTTTGGTTAATTTTTGTTTTTCAAGTGTATTTGGTAACAAATTTTCTTTTAAAGTTCCTACTAAAAATATTCTTCTTCTATCTTGTGGAATTCCAAAATCTTTTGAATTAAGTTCATAAAATTTTATATTATATCCCAATGACATAAAAACATCTTTAACAACTTTCCAAGTATTCCCTTTATCATGACTAAGTAACCCTTTAACATTTTCATATATAAATGCTTTTGGCTTACATTCATCAATTATTCTAGCATAATCATAAAACAAAGTTCCTCTAGTATCATTTAACCCCGCTCTTTTCCCAATTATAGAAAAACTTTGGCATGGACTTCCTCCAACAATTAAATCCACTTTATCTTTGTATTGATTTGCATTCAAAAATCTAACGTCTTGATAAAAATGCTTTTTTGATAAATTGTAATTATTCAAATATGAACATTCCATTTTGTTTTCTTTCTTACATTTATGTTCATATAATTCATCTATATATTCTTTTTGTTTATCATAAGGTAAATTTTTTATCTCATTGTTAATTTCATCTACATTTAATGAAATGTTTCTTTCCCCATTATCGCAAGCAAATACTATTTGATGTTCTATACCCATTTTCTTTAATGCTTGTTCAATTGCGCCAATACCACTAAAAACAGTTGCTAAACGTATCATTTTTTTCTCCTATGTATTATTTAATATTATAAGTTTCTTCAAATGTAGATTTCTTCATAACATCAACTTTCCAATTAATAAAATCAGCAATAAATATTAAATCATCATCAACCGTAAATCCACCTTTTTTCATTTTTGCTTTTATTATTTCATTCATTGATCCATTTGTTTTTGTTTTATTCGTTTCTTTATCTAATAAAGATACTTTTAACTGGAATTGACCATTTGGTTCATTTGCATTAATTGTTATTTTCACAAACTTATTTTTTAAACCTTGACAGTTAAAAATTTTATCACCATATTCTCCTAAGTTTTTTTCTCTTCCAAGAAAATATGCTGTAACAGGATTTTCAAACCTATGTTCAATATCCAACAGCCCAAAATACAAACTATTATCAGAACCCACCGCTAATTTATTTGCATTAGTCATTTTCCTTGCGATAATAATTCCATTATCTTTTATTTCATAATAAAATTCAAATTTTGAATTAACAACTCTCTTTTTCATATTGCTCCTTATTCTGAGAACCCTTCAATTCTCAATTTATTTAATGCTTCCATAGCACGTTTACTTTGTCTGTCCGAAAGTATCTTGCCACTTGTTGCTAATTTAATTATAGAAGATTCTTCAAAAGTTAATAATCTATGTTGTTGTCCCCATAATAGCGCTGATTTCCAAAAATCTTGACCTTTGTTATAAACTTCCATTATTAAACTGCAATCATCTTCTATTTTTTGATTGTATGTCGCATTCTTCCTTTCTTCATCAACAAATTCTTTTGATACTAACGCTGATAATGTATTTTTAGAAAAATCATAATTTATAGATTTTATACCTTTCCAACAAGCTTCTTTTTTACACCATTCGGACACATTCATTATTTGTCGATCTTCATTTGTAATTTTATCGAAAATTATTTTACTTAGTTTTGTTAATTCTTTTACAATTTCTGGATTAAGTTCTTGATGTTGCCAAACATATTTAAAATTATAAGAAAATTGTGGATATTTTGTTTGTAAAACGTAAAAAAATTCTGAAATTGTATATGTTACAATATTAGCTCTATATCCCTTTTCATACCACGGTTGATTAAGTATAATATCTTCTAATTTTTTAAACATAATTGCATGGCATACAGCTTCTTTAAAATAATTTTCATTATAATTTGCATTATGTTTTTCCCAGTCATCAGTAATTACCTCGGCAAAAGACAAAAAATTCCTTTGAGCGCCTTTACTTACTTCGTATGGTTTTTGATAGTAACTATTCAAATATTTTGCTAAATCGGTTTTTGTTATTAACTGTTTTTTAGGATTTTCCAATAAAAATTTTGATTTCATTGCAGGTGTCAACTTCATTTGTTCTTGTGTATATTGCCCTCTTGCTCTTTCATAATACCATCTAGTATGATATTGTGCGCCATTAACAGCAGGAGCAAGAATTTTCCTAGATAATTGTTCAAAACGTATATGAAATTGATGATTAGAAAAGAAATCTGCTTCACTTACCTTGTTTTGACTATTAGCACATCTTGCTATTTCAGGAATTATATATGGAGCTTTTTCTAATGGTAAAATCGAAATTTTCGCAGGCACTAGAATATTGCTTAAATCAACACCTTTTTCTTTCGCATTTGTCATAGATAAAGAAGCTGTTGTTTGTCCACCATTAACAATTTGTAAAGACTTTATTTTTTTTATAAAAAGTCCCTCATTTGTATTATCTAATTCAATATTAGTTGCCGTTGCTGCTATACCATTATTGTATGCAAAAAACATTTGTGGTTCAGTTAAAATAGTTCTTTTTATTCCACTATTAACTTTACCTTTCAAACTCAAAAATGAACGAACATTTCCTTCAAGTAATCGTCCACCGAATTCGTCATATATTTTTACCAAAAATTCTGCTGGAATTATACAAAGATAAGATTCATAATTTGCATTTTCCATATTTGCTTTAATACATGGTATACCTTGCTTTGTATAGTCGTCTACATTTATTTCTATATCTTCCTTACCACTTGTTGATTGTTGAAGTTTGTAAAATCTTGAAATATCCCACAAGTGATATTCAATATCTATATCATTATAAGTTTTTGATTTTATGGTTTTGATTCTTTCACTCGCAATACCGTCACAAATTAAATATATTTTAATCTTTCTTATATACTTTGATTTTAATTTAGTTTGCATATCAAGTGCAAACTCATGTCCAGCAGCACTTTCTTCTCCATTTTTAATTATGTAATCATTTTCATCAATAAATACTCCAACTCTATCAAAGTACTTTTGTGCAATTGTTTGATTAATTATTGTTGGTGTGGATGGTCCATCATAAATACAACAAATTATATATAATGTCATATCACTTTCATCAAAAGCATATCCATCTATTTCAAATTTTTTATTATGGCTTGCTGTCCCCTCATAATGACATTCTTGAAAATCATTAAATTCTTCGGCGTCACTAAGGATATTTGTAGTATATTTCAAAAACTCTAATTTTTGATAGTTCAAATTTACATTTGAATTTAATTTAACATCTTGCAAAATTGAATTTCTAAAATCTATTAATTCGTCATTTGTCATAAAATATCTCCCTTATAAAATTTTTCTATTTCAGAAGTTGATATTTCATATTTTAACGCAATTATTTCATTAGGAATAATATTTCTACGAATCCTTGGGAAATTGCAATCTACCAAATAAGTTTTCATTCTTTTCATTTCAAAAGTATAATTATTGTATTCTTCATCTTTTATATATCCAAAATTAAAAATTATCTCTTCAAATTTTTCTTTTGCATTTATATTATTTAATCCATTTAGCGTGTTTTCAATTAATTCATTTAGATTTATTGCATGTGAAGATGTTGAAGCTATTTTGTTCAATTCTATGACAATTAGTTTCCCATCTTCATTCGTATCCAATTGTTCAATAGACGATATTTCTATACCTTTGGCACCAGAATTTATACTTTTAATTTCAAACCACGTTGAATCAATAACAAAATCTTGATCAGCCCCCATAGTTCCAAGCCACGAATTTATTGCTTTTTCTTCACCAAAAGTTGGTATCATATATTTTTTTAAAAAGAGTATTTCTCCAATTAGTCCCTTAATTTCAGATTCTGAAAGTATTTTTAATTTTTGTTTTGCAAATAATTCACGCCATTTTAAATATCTATTAATTATTGCCGCATTACCATTTGTTTTTTGAGAATACCTTGTTGATTCTATAATATCACTACAAAAAATATAAAATAGATCTTCTATAGTTTTATCTTTTAATTTAAATGTTAGAATGTTCTCATTGTCTTTTTTATATTCATTTACAAGAATTCCTTTTGATGATTTAACATCTCCAAATTCGATCTTAGAGATAACAAATAAAGTTTTTAGCCCCTCATCACTTAACCCTAAAAATATGTCTAATGGATGTTTAGCATCTATTCTTTGCATAGTGCTACTTCTACTAAAATTGTCAAAAAATTGTTTCACTTCCTGTTTATCCATTTACATATCCTCCTCGTCTTCAAATGTATCTCCATATAATTCCCTAAATTTAATTAGATTGATTACATATTTAATCGTTATTATCTTTTCATCACTTGTTGTTGGAAATCCAATACTTAATCCGACAATTGGCTTATCAAACTTATCTAACTGCTTCTTAGTCTCTTTACATATTAAATTTGTTTCTTTGTCAATTATATATGCTTTTGGTTTAATCAAATGGATAATTAAAATGGGGTTTCTTTTTATGCCATGTAAAAACACTTTATCGCTTACCGATTTACCAGTTGCTTTTGTATAATCTTTTTCCATTTTTGCTGCTGTTTTTTTATCTAAACCTAGTTTAGTGGTATAAGTTCCACCAAGCCTTGCATTTGAGAATTGTAAAGCAGATTTACTAGGAATATATTTAGCACTTCTTGATATAAGCATTGTTTTAACATTATTGGTTACATTGTATTCTTCTCCTGAACCAGTAGCAAATGAAATATCCCAAAAATCAAAATTACCATCTTCATCATTGTCAATTATTTTTGCTAATTCTTCAGTTTGAAAATCAAAATTGAAATAATTTGATTTGTATCTCTTTATAAATGAAGTAACAATTTCTTTTGGAACATTTTGCCATAAGTTTGGAGCTCCTATGATATTAAAATCATTGCACTTGTATTTATTATCTAATGATACTAATAAAGAGATCAAATCATCATAATTTTTATCATTAATACTGCTATCACTATTAACAATTGCCGTTTCTAATACTTCTCCACTAATAGAAACAGGAATTTCTATTGATTCCGTGCTTCTCATTTTATTTCTTGCAGTAACTAATAACGAAGCTTTATCGGAACGAACCTTTAACCCAAAATCTATTGGGCTTTTATTTTCGCCTTCCATAATTTTAATTTCTTCTCTTAAATCATCACTTGCCCTAGATATATAAGAATACCAATCAATAGCTTCTTGTGATAACCAAATTCTACACAAATCTTCATAGCCAGTTCTATAACCAAACCACCTACCCATTTGCATTAATGTATCATACATTTTTGAATTTCTATAAAAATAACTTATTATTAATCCTTCAAGTGTTAATCCTCTTGATAAACTATTACCTCCAATTGCTATTAATCGTAATCCATCTGGATATTCAGAATAATTCAAATTTTTTGCACCATTTGATTGGTTAACAACACGAACTACAATAGGGCCAATAGATTCTGATAGTTTACATTGTATTTGACTCCACGTAAATTCAGTAGTTTTTGCATAATTCTTTTCCCAATAATATTTTAATTTTGCAATTGTTTCACATTTAAGAGCTCTTTCTTCATCTAATAAACAATTTGCCTTAATATCTCTTTGAATATTTCTAACAAAAGCATCAATTATTTCATAAACTTGATTCTGAACTTTTGTAAATCTACTTACATTAACAAGCATTGATCTATGTTCTTTATTTTTCTTACGTAAATCACGAATACCATTTGCAATCATAAATGTATATAATGCTTCATATAAATCCTCAGGTAACTGAGAAACAGCATAATCACTTTTATGAGATTCGGGTAAGAATTTTGAAATTTCCTCATCATTTATTACTTTTAACATATATCCATGTTTTGATTGAACTGTTTCACCATCTTCATTCGTTGTTGGGAAAATTGTCCTAGCACCAATATAATTTGATGGTGCATCCAAAGCGTATATAAAGTCACGAGGAAATAAATCTTCTCCAATCATATCATTATCCGTCTCAGGGTTTATAAATATATTAGCAAAAGGCGTAGCTGTAAAACCAACATAAGTTGCTTTTGTAAACATATTTAATATCTCTCTTATTTTTCTATTGATTGCTGTTGGATCTTCTTCACTACTTTTTGTATTTATGGACGCATTATCAGCTTCATCATCAATTACTAATATTGGTTCATCTACTTTTGGTAAATATCCTTTACTTAAATTTAACCAATCTATAACCCTTTCTAATATTGTTTTATTTTTTTTAATTACTAATAAAATTGGTGCATTAATATTTGATATTGTCGCAACAAGATGTGTTGCAGCAGCAGTATTAAAATCAGAACTTGTTGATGTTAAAGATAAAGCATTTATACTACTATCAAACTTACCTACACCTACAAAACTATTTGTTTTTTTCTTTATAATTGACAAACTATCAAGTCCAACAAAACCCTCATCAAGTCTAACTTGTGTTTGCTTTCTTAAATTTTCTAGTGTTCCAGTAAGCAATACAATCACTTTATATCCTACATCTACTGCCTTATTAATAAGTGCTGTATAATTGGCAGTTTTACCTGATTGTACATCTCCTATAACTAATCCTCTTCGATTAAATGGATCTCCTTCTGGGTCTCCTAACAAATCTATTATTCTATCTGAAGAAGCGTCAATAGAGTTAACCACATTACTAGCAAACTCTTTGTCAACTGTAAGATAATCTCTATATCTTAACCAAAATTTCATAGGTTTAATAGCTCTTCTACTATCAAACCATTTCTTATGAATACCGTTACCTTGAACAACAGATCCTAATGTCATAAAAATTTTATATTTTGCATTTATTTCGTTTTTTATTTCTTCTTTTTCTTCTTCAGTAATATTAAACAATAAAGAGAATTTGTTTATATTTGTTACTATATCATCCATTGTAACAGTATCTAGCTTGCTTAATAATGTGTTAAGTAAATTAATTACTGTTTCCTTATTTGTCATTTAACATCTCCTCCTTAATTTTGTTTATTATGTGAATATATTTATTAAAAGGTTCTATGGTTATCAAACTATTTACTAAATCTTTCATTTTAAGACCTGCTTTCTCCCCATTCTCAATATATTCCATCATTTCTTTGTAAATAAATTCATCATTTGGTTGCTGTGAAGCAATATTACCTTTACTTACATCAACATAGACAGCATCATAAGGAAAAGAATCCTGAATTAAATTTATAAATTTTTCAAACTTACTTTTTTCTTCTATAGTTAAAGAGTTTTCATATTGTTTTACAATTGGGTGATTTTGATTGATTTGATATGAATAATTTCCTCTATTTTCAATTTTAACCCAAACAGAATTTATATTTTTTGAGTTAACATTTCTACCTCGATATGTAAAAACTTTTTCACTTTTATCTACAATATTTTTTATAATATTGCATAAATTAATTTTAATAACATCAGGTAAATTAGCAGAAGATTTTTTTATATCTATTTGCCAAATTGAATCTAATGTATTAGGTATATCTACCATAACTCTTGCTAATTTAAATAGCTCTTCTTGTCTTGACATCTTAAACCAAGTTCCCCACTTAATTAACCTTTTATTCCTATAAATATAAAAACCTTGGTTTCTCTTAAACCCATCTTCTCCACCAACCATATATTTATCTTGTTGCGATAATTTGCTAAAATGTGGTAATATGTAGGGTTTTACAAGTATTTTTTCTCCAAATATTTCCAATGGTTCCAAAGGTAATACTTGTGTAGCAGTATGATAACTTAAAAATGGATCTAATGGTTTAAGTTTGTTATTATTTACAAATATATTAACTCCATGTTGTGGGTCCTCGTAAGATAAATATCTATGGAATACTAATGATAAGTGGTACATTAAATCATTGGTTTTTTCATTTAAACTATCCGATAAAGATATAGAACTTTCTTTTATATAATCAAAATTTTGCCATAAGACTATTGTCCCACTTTCTAAATTACTTAATTTTTCAATCATTGGAATGCTTGCATTAATTTCGTCTTTCTCAAATATAATCAATTTCCAAGATTTGGTCTTATTTATATAATCTAAATCCCAACAACAAGCATTTATTACCCCATTTTTTTTAGAAATTACCGTTAGTTTTCTACATTGAGATAAAGAAGCTGTTTTCATACCTAATCCAAATCTACCCAAATCATTTGAATCTCTTTTTTTATTTGGATTATCGCTACCGTATCTCATTGCATTTTGCAAATCAATTAAATTCATTCCAAAGCCATCATCCAATATAGCGACATATGGACTGTCGTAAGCATTTATATCAACATATATATTTTTTGCTATTGCACTTATACTATTGTCTATTATATCAGCAACAGCAGTCTCAAATGAATAGCCAATAGATCTAGTTGATTCTATTAAATTAGGTGCTAGCGGCAACATATCAATATCTTTCATATTATCTCCAATAACTTTTCTATTTTAAGTATACCATATATTTTTACAAAATGTTTAAAATTTTCATAAAAAATTACCAAAATCTTTAATATATAAATATTAATTTAATAACATTATTTAAATTGAAGTAAATCAATAACAATTATTGGTTTCTTTAGTGATTTCGCATAATCTAATGTCTTTTTAGTTCCTCCATTCTTACCATTAAATAATGCAATTACAAGTGATGAATTATTAATCATATACTGATTACGCTCGAACATACACTTTGGACCAATGTAATCATCGTAAATACATCTTACACCATCTAATTTTGATAATATATTTTTATACTTTTGTTTGTCTTTTTCGTTCCAAAGTTTATCTTGTGTCTTACACGGAATAGCTCCAATTAATTTTATATTTGGGTATTCTTTTTTTAATTGCAAGATAATTTCCGCACATATCATATCAAATCCAAGAGCCATACCCGAAATAAATGTTGTGTAATCATTTTTAATTGCTTTAATTATTTCTTCCTTTAATTTATTTTTCATTCTAATACATCTCTCATCTTGTTCATTAAATCTCCATGGTAAACTTTGTGGTCTATGACCAGTAAAACAGCAAACTTTATTTGATAATTTATTATCTAACTCTTTTAATTTATTTTTCAATCCAAATATATTTTTAGATAACATATTCATAAATCTCCTAGATAATTATGTTTTTACATATATTTAATAACATAAAAATGTTCTTTCTCAATAAAAATATTATGTTTTTACATAATTATTTATAAAAATGGCTATGTTAAACTATACCTAGTTAAATACATAATTACATAGTTAAAATAAATATTGGAGTTGATAGAATATGAAAGTGTCACAAGCAGTTGCTACAAGAATTAGAGAAATATTATCTCAAAAACAAATGTCGCAATATAGATTGGAAATGAATTCTGGATTAAGTAAAGGAACATTAACTTCTTTAATGTATACAAGATATAAAGGTGTAAATCTTACAACTTTAATTATAGTCATAAGAACACTTGGCATATCCATTGATGAATTCTTTAATAGTCCATTATTTAGTGAAGAAAATTTAGACATTGAATAAATTAAATATTTCATATTAAAAAAAGAGAGAATGGAAAGATTTTTCCATTCTCTTTTGTGTTTTGCACTTATGGTAGAACACAACAAAATTGACATTTTAACTTATAGTTAAAGCCATTTGGTAAGTTAAAATTCAATCGTTATCTTTAATTAATTTCACTCCAAGTTTTGAAATTTTACTATTTCACCAAATAAAATTTGACAACAAATATTTTTGATTTTAGATGGTTTTAGGCAATTTTATATGGTAAAACAAGTGCATTTTACCCCTAAAAAATAGGCATTTGTTGTCAACTGTTGTCAATTTAGTCTTTTTTTGACAACAATTTACACTTTAATCAATTCTTAAATCCCTTTATTTATAGGGTTTTTAATAATATTAAGTTTAAGTCCTTATCTTAAATATTCAAAACTTGGTAAGGCGGAGGTCGTCGGTTCAAGTCCGATCATCAGCCCCATTTATTTTACCCTTGAAGGCATTTGTTGTAAGACACTTTCAAGAGTTTTTATTTATAATACATTTCTCATAACATTTTAGTATATGGACAATTCTTAACCAAATATAAAAAGTCAACCTTTGTAAGATTGACTTTTTATATTATTTTTTTAATCAACTAATATAAATGTAACAGGTACGACTAATTCCATTAGCGTTTCTAATGTTGCGCCTTCTGAACAAACATATATTGTCGCTACATATCTTCCACTCCCATCATCTACAAAATTAAGCGTAAGAGTTGAAGTCAAGTTATTTTGACTTGGTCCAATTAATGAAGGTACATTTCCCCCTTCTGGTACTTCAGTAAAGTACTGATAACTATAATCGTCAAAAGTTGATAACCAATTGATGACTACTTCGGCAGAAGTATCTATCTCTGTCATCCCAAGTTCTTCTCTTGTTAATTCAATACTTGGACCCGCTTCTCCAACAATAAAATCACCCAAATCTACTATGCCTGTTCCTATTTCGTTTAAATCAACTTTGATACTAATTTGAGTATCATTGTCGTCTATTACCCCATCTTTATTAATATCAAAATTGAATGTCATTGGATAAGGCGGACGGTCTTCAAATACAAAATATATTGCATAATAAGCATTATCAATATTTGCATACACTAATACATATTCAGCCCCGACAATTTTTGTTAGTGAACCATCTGTATCAATCAACAAATCTAAAACAAGATTATCAAGATTTGTTATAGGTGTTTCTTTGTCTGAATAATACAACATACCCTCATAAGCACTACTACCTGAGATTGAAACTTGTGTTAACCCACTCAAGTCTACATATCCAAAGTAACCTATAAAGTATGGGCCAACCAGCGGATCATATTGCATCTTCATATTACCTATTGGTCCATCATTTGAATACTCAAGGTAAAGTCTTGTATCGTCATAGAAGACTTCAAACATTAAGTTTTCATACCCTTCAACTATTATATTTATAGTTCTTGTAGTTGTATTGTCTGATGATATAATTGTTATTGCATATGTTCCAACTGAATTCAATTGGAAGTTGTTTTCCTGAATTTCTTCTCCGTTGAAATAATATTTAACTCTTGCGTTGGCGTCTTCCGTATTAATATCTAAGTCCCCATAAACATTGACTTTTTGAATAGTATAAGAATTGTTGACTATTAAATCAGTTATATTTAATTTAGTTTTAGCGTCAGAGAATATTATTTCAGCATTAATATTATTTGAAACTGTGCCATTTGTTTTAATATAGGCCCTAAATGTCTTATTTTGACCATCAATTGACAAAACATATTCTAACCAGCAAAAAGTTTTATTAGCAGAAAATTTTATTTCTTTTGAAATAACTGTGTATATTGTATCAATTATAATATCTTTTTCTTCAACAAATGCTATGTCTGACATTGTATATTCGTAATCAGAAAATTGTAAATTGTTATCAAAATAAACTTGAGAACTGTTCCCCCATTTATTTTGATAATTTATTTGGATATTATTAACATACTGTGTTGGAAGTTGCTCGTCAAGTACATACTCAACTATTAAATCAAATGAATAATTAAAAGTTTTTTGATTAGCAGTAAATGTATATGTAACTTTAATAGTTTGTTGCCCTTCTACTAATGTAACTTCACTAGATCCATTATATGTTATAATTTGATTTGTAAAATATTCAGTATCTTCTAAAATTGGAGCAATTAGTAGATTGCTATTTGTAACTAATGAAGCAACACTTTCTTCCCCTATATATTGTATACCATCAATTAGGTTATCAAATCTATATTTTACATTAAGCAAAAATGAATATATTTCGCTACCGCTTAAGTAAACTTTTACAGTATAAACATTATTTTGAATTGTTGTAAAATCTTGAATTTCATTTCCTTCTTCGTCAAAAATCTTATATGTACAATCTAGATAATTATCTTTAAATTGAATATTAAGGCTAAATATAGCACCATAACTTGATATGTCAATTTTGTGTTCGTAGATACTATATTGTGGATAATCTACATAACCTTGTTGATATATTTCTGCAGATACCATTTCAACCGGACAAAAATCAGTAATATGAATAGTTAATACTTGTATAGAATCTTTTGTTGATTCATCATTCACTACTGCATAAATATATAGATATTCTTTAATCTCATCTAATGAGATTTGTAATGTTGATTGAGTAATTTGTACATTTGTAATTGATGTATCTGTTTGATAGAATAATTCGTATTTACTTAACACATCCTCACTTATTATAATAGTGAAATTAGTTTCGTCTCTATCTCTACTGTACTCTACATATGTTGAATTAGTTAAGTTAATAACATTATCATTAATTTGAATACTGTCAAATAGTATGACATTGAAGTATATAGAATTTACATAAGACTGTGTTTGAACCTCTCTAATGTTCAAATTCAAACTATTCATATCGTTAAATGTAAATGTTTGTTGTCCTGTTAGAACAATATCTTGACCATTTTTGTTGATAGTAATTTGTATTAAGTCTGCAAATTCTTCGTTTACAGTAAAATTCAAAGTACTACCAAGATGTATTGTATTCATCTGCATTAATTGCTCAAAAGTAAAACTTTCTCCATCAATATCTATATCAACTAACAATTCAAAATTGCACTCAACATTTATTGTATCAAAAATTTCGCCATTTGGCATATAAATTACAATTTGAACATCTTCTTTGACAACATAAGGATAATATTGATTAGTAAAAAATTCATCATATCCTGCTTTTAGATTAATTGACAATGCATCGCCATATTTTACTACAGGATTAGCGATAAACTCTTCATAAGAAAGCGTTTGAGTCCCAACTGTAACACTCTCTATGGGTTCAATAAGGCACACAACTTCGATAGTTTCATAAACTCGAGTGTCTAAAATTTGATATGTAACAGTAATAGTAGCATTTTCTGTCACTACAAAATCATTTTGACTAAAAGTAAATATACTTGTATATTGAGATTTGAGATTGATTTTCAAATTCTTCCCATATTCTACTTGAGGATTAGCGATAAATTCTTCAAATGTCATCTCTGTATCGCCAACCATAACATTCTCAAAAACATTATGATTAACTGTTATAGTTTTGGTATAAACTATTTGAGCATTTTGAGTAATTTTGATAATATAAGTGAAGTTTGATGGATTAATTGTTACATCAAGATTACTATTAGACCCTTCATCAGTTGCACCTGACCAAACTTTCACATTGTTTGCGTTCATATACTCATAATTTAAACTATAGTTATACCCTTCGCTAACTGTAACATACCAGTTGTCCCCTATGTTAAACTGTGTAAGTGCTTCAAATTCGCTTGCAGTAAGAACATTGTCATTCAAAGTCATTGTCAAAGGACTATTAATAATGCTCCATTCTAATACAATATTGTCAGCTTCTTGTGCCGTGCCGTAGGCATCTGCCCAACCATAATTCGCTTTGTCTATCAAAGCAAATGTAATACTGTATTTTCCTATTTCACTTGCTGACAAATCGCCTGACATTTCAATTAATTCTGCATTTATCGCTTCTACAAATTCGGGCGTAAAAGTATCGCCTGTATAGATAAAATTACTTTGAACTAATTCAGGAGACTCTAAATAACACTTTGTTATATAGAATTGCTTATAATCAGTTTCATTGCTTATCCAATTATTATTACCTAATGAGAAGGCTTTAACATAATATGTTCCAACATTTGTAGGTTTAGAAATCTCTTCGTACTGATTATTGTAATACTTATATGTAATTTCACCAAATAATGCTGATACTCCGCTAGGGTCGCCAAGTACTTCGCCATAGGTGATTCCATCCATAACTAATGTGCCTGATAAAGTATTTACTGCTTTCTCAATCTTCCATTCTAATGATTGTGGTGCTCCTGATAGATAATAATTAATATCATCGTATTCAAATACAACACCTGCAGTATAAGTTCCGGCATCAGTTGCTGAGATTGTCCCTGTATAATTCTTAATAGTAAGTCCCGCTGGAAGATTTGTAATAGCGACTGATTTTTCTTGCCCATCATAAATAAATGGTTCATAAATATTATAGTTCCAACTTGCATCATTAGCATAGAGTGGAACTTGCTCAATCTCCCAATCTAATACAACATTATTAGTAGTGCCATCATTCCATTCAAAGTTTGTAACATTAATTAAAGCAAAAGTTACAGAATATTGTCCTGCGTTAGTAGCGACTGTATCCCCATTAACTGTGAATAAAATACCCTCATCTTCTAATCTATAGTCTACGCCTGATTGCTCTTGACCGTTATAGAATAACCTACTGCTAGTTATTTTAGGTTTAATTACTTGTTGCTTATTTATTGTCCAAGACATCGAATCGGTAAAGTTTATATTAATTAATTCGTAATTAATTGTATCATAATCTAATGTAGCACTTGCGTTATATGTTCCTGCATTTGTCGCTTTATTGTCTTCATAATTAACTTCAACTTCATTTGGAATATTGATTAATTCGATAGTTTTCTCTTCCCCATCATAAGTAAATGGTTGTGTTGCAGAGTAATTCCAAATAACAGACCACATATCAATTTGCGCTTTGTTTATGGTCCATTGTTGAGTCAAAACTAAGTTCTCGTCATTTATTATGTTATAATTAATTTCGTCATATTCAACTGTTGCGATAGCAGTATATGTTCCTGCATTTGTTTCTATATTCCCTTGATAATTGACTTCAACTCCGTTTGGAATATTAATTAACTCGATAGTTTTCTCATCTCCATCATAAGTAAATGGATAAGACCCATCATAACTCCACCCAACATTACTGAAGTCAAAGTTCGCTTTATGTACAATAAGGTTCAAATCTTTAGTAAAATTCTTATAAGATAAAGTAAGATTGTACCCTTGCTCATTAGCATTCAAAGTTTGTGGTAACCCCGCTATAGTAAATCCACTACTTCCATAAGATAGATTACCTGTCGTATTGTCGTTATAATTAACAACGACTGATACAGTGTTACTGATTAATTCATCTACATCAGTATAGTCACCATATGTTATATCAATGGTATTGTTTTGCCCATTCACTTCAACGCCATCAATATAGACAGATATGCTGGTTTCTTTAACTTCTGGAGGATTCTTCTTCCCGCCACAAGCGCTCAAAAGCAACCCACAAGGCAAAATAATTGCCAAAGTCATTACTAGCATAAATAGTTTTGTGTTCATAGCCACCTCCTTATGTTATACACAAGTTCTAAAAGAAGAAAACAAATATTGTATAACTCATGTACATTATACCTTAAATTTAATATAAAAATCAAGCGAAAACATTAATATTAATTATTTTATGTTTTGTGTGTAATTTTGTTATCTATTATAAATTGAAGCATAAATACTAAATTATATAAGTTAAATTCTCGCATTACTCGCATTATTAGATATACTTAAAATAAATACTATGACATACAATATAACAATTTATTATTACCAATAACTTGTATTATATCAAATATTTTGTAATTTTTTATACTAATATTAAAACTTCTGTTATTAATAGTTAAAAACAATTTGTAAAATTTATTAACAAAAACTTATTTCAATTACTTATAGCATCATATGCGTAAATTTTTCGCTTATATTACCTTATTCCACTTATAATTAGTTTAATTATATCGCAATCACATAAAATAATTTTCTAAACTTAATATTTAATTCCAAATTATAAGAAAAAATTTTATTTTGAATAAATATATAAAATATACAATAAAATTTTAAAGCACAAATTATGCTTAATATTATAAATTAAACATATTTTATTTAATTTAATAATTATAAATAATTTAACAATAAAAATACATACTTTTTGTTGTAAATTCAAAATTGATAAAGCATAAAATATAATAAAATTAAAAATATTCTTAACTATTATGATTATTAAATATCACATTTAAAGCAATTAATCTACGAGTAATAGCATTTTGACTTCTACAATGATTGTTCGCTATAGTCTCTATTGGAACCAAATTTTTGTATTCTTGCAAAAGTGTATTGTCTTCTTCTTGCGTCCACTTTTTGCCACGATTCTCGTATATAGGTTTTTCATTTTTTTGTGATAATTCTTTTTGTATTAATTCATTATAATTATCTTTAATGTAGAATGACTGAGTGTCATTCCTTTCTTTTTGTAATACAAATAGTGCTAAATTCATCAATAGTTGTGTTGTCTCTAATGATGGAGTAAATAGTATCTCTCCTGTTGTTGGCTCAATACCTCTAGCAAAAAGTTGAAGTGCTTGAAATCTAGACATATTGACTTTATTATGCTCATCTTTAGGTTTATCCTTTAAGGTCATATCATTACTTTTAAAGTATTCATTTGTTTCTTTGACTTGTTGCTTATACTCACTAAAATCATTAACATTAAAGTTTTTAGCAGTTGACCAATCTTTAAATTTTATAATAAGTGAATTATTTTTTGATACCAAATAAAATCTCAAATATTCAGTTGGGACACCCACTCCCACTAAATTTGTTCTTCTAAATTGTAGTTCGACTTTAGGCTCATATTGCTTAGCTAAAGTATATAGTTCCCAAATTAATTGTGTTTGCGCATCATCTGTATGTAAATAACTTTTTATTCTCTCGTACATAAACTCCCTCTCATATTCCTTTAATTTCATTAAGTTTAATATAATTTCACTAATATTGCATATTACATAACGAAATGTATTATAACATAAATTTTTCTCTTTTGTATAATTTTTAAAATACAAACTATAAGTACAATATTATACAAACTATTGACAAAACCTATATATATATGATAAAATATTGTAGAGGTAAAGCATGGGTAGAGAATTAGACAAATCTTGTAGAGTTATATCAAAAATCATTTATGAGACATTCAAAGAAATGCGACCTAATGGCAAAAAAAATATTTTTGAAGGCGAATTTGAGAAATATTATGCAAATTATGTAAGAAATATTTCCCCATTCAAACCTACAGCATTTTTGATCACAAAAAAATGTCTTAACTATTTAGAAAGAGAATTTATAAATAATTGCACACGATTATTCTTAACACAACAAAAAGATAATGACTATGTAGATGTATTTAACTACGCCCCATTATTTTGCAGTGCCAAATTAGATATATTAGAAGAATTTAATTATTTAGATGAGAATGAACTTTTGAATTCAAATAATGAAGAAGCGATTACAAAATACAATAATTTGGTGTTAGAGAATCAAAAGTTCAATGCAATGTCAGTAAAAATAAATGAGTCGCTAAAAAATAATGATTTAGAAAATCACAAGGAACCAATTAATAAGAAATTAATTAATGGAGATACACTTGCTTTAACTTTTATTGTAGGAGCAACGGGGGCTATCATCGGCACTTTAGTTTGGGCATTATACTCTGCATACAAAAGTAGTACATATTTTGACCCCAACCACTTTAGTACCGGTGATATACACTTCGACAATAATTTAGCAGATCTATCAGAAGGTTATAATTTAATTATTGATGATTTATTGTTGAAGATTAATGACAAAGTAACAAAGTTATCACCTGAAGAATACAAGTCCGCCTACGAAGGTTTGTTATACAAATCTCAAAACGACTTTTTGCAGGACTACAACTTAAATATGGACAACTACAAGGATGTAGTATATACAAATGAACTTGTTGAGATTACCAAAACTCAAGCTATCGAACTTTGTAAAAAAGAACACAATCTAGCAAGAGAAGAACTAGCGAAGTATTATAATTTTGATAGTTACCAAGAATTAGAAAACTATTTAAATTCACAACAAGCATCTTGGGCATTTTTTGAAGAGTTCAAAGTCCCAGAAGCAAAAATTATGTATGAACACTTGCAAAATCTTGACGATTTATATGATAGTCAATTACACGCTATAACAGGATACGCAGGATTAATTCCTGTTGTGCCCTTACCCCCACCATTAGGATGGACAAGTTCTAAATACGAATTCCCTATCACAACTAATGCTATTGACCCACAATATGAAGATATGCTAATGAAATTTAATTGTCATAACAATATAATTTATTCAGCATATATTGATAATCTCGATAATAGTTTTGGAACCTATTTTACTGATGACCTACAAACACAAATAATGACTTCCGAAATCAATGAAATATCAGAAAATAGACAATATGATATAATAAATAAATTTAGAGAATTTATTAAAAATCGAGAAGAATTAGACACCACACCTACAGAAGATTTGTCAAGCATTGTCGATGCTTCACTTTCAGTGCCCACAATAACAGGCGCCTGTGTATCTGCTTTGGTGCGCTCTAGTAAACCGCTTTACACTATGTATGCGAACAAAAAAGTAGAGAAGAAAATAAATTGGGCAAAAGCACTTAACAAAGAACTAGAAAGAATGGAACAAGACAAAGAATGCAGACTAGACAAAGATAATGATGAACTTACAAGATAAATTATTTGATAAATTATGTAATGTACAAACTTATTGAACATAACAAAAAAACTTTTATTAGAATCACTGCTAATAAAAGTTTTTTTTTCATATTACTTATTATTTAATAATTTTTTATATTTAATAACTATTTATTTATTATTTAATAACTATTTATTTATTATTTAGTAACTAAAATAGTTATTATCTTATTTTATTATTTTAGTTATACAATTTATTATTTTTAGCAAACAAATATATTGAGTATGCTAACAAAAATTCAGCAGGATAATACAATGCTAGGCACAATATCCCCACTACAGGAAGCCCTGCAAATACATTCAAAAGCAACATTAAGTCGCTCAAAAAGAACATTATACTACCTATTAATGCAGTTATAGTTACTGAATTTGCATTTTGCAAAACATTTGACAGCGCTTTACCCACCATTAATGAAATGATTAAAGCGTACACTATAACTAATATTTCCATTGTTATATTTTGATAATCAAATATAGGTGCTAATATTATGAATAGTAATGATGGAATGAATATACACATACCACAAATTAAATCTTTGTAACTAAATTTATTTATACTGCAATATGCCATAATAAAGCAAATATGCCCTATCGCAAATAACACTGCCCCTATTATAAATTCTATCTCAAGCACTATGTCGCCGAGCATCGCAAAGACTAATCCTACTAACATAATGGTAGGATATTTTAGATTGCTTTTTGTACGCATAGCATATACGAAGTTTATAACACCTATCGCAACAAATACTACACTCGTTATTGACTTCAAGATAAGTCCGTCAAATATTATTAACACTACATCTAATGCTATCAATAGAAATAGGAGAATTATATTAACTAATCCAACCGCTTTTGTCATTGTACACCTACTATTTTAGAAACATTTTAATTAATTTGTATTTTAGCTTATTGTATGGTTGATAACGCATAGGTAAATCTAGCCAACATTTTTTGTCAACAATACTCTTATAATGTGTGAAAGTATCAAATCCAACTTTACCGTGATATGCGCCCATACCTGACTGTTTAAGTCCACCAAAACCTAGTTCAGGCCCTGCTATGTGAATGATTGTATCATTGATACAACCCCCACCAAAATCACAGTACTTCAATATCTTATTTTGTACATCTTTAGATTTTGAGAAGATATAGAGCGCTAAAGGTTTAGGATAATTTCTAATATTGTCTATTGCTTCATCAAGGTTATCATACTCAACTATAGGCAATATTGGACCAAATATCTCATCTTGCATTACTTCATCTTTGAATGTTGACTTAACCAAAGTCGGTTCAATCTTAAGACTACTCTCATCGCACTTTCCCCCAAAGATTAAGTTATCATCATTAATGAAACTTCTCATAACATTGAATTGTTTTAAATTAATAAGTTTAGGATAATAAACATTCTCTAGAGGCGAAATGCCGTACTGCAAGACAATCTCTTTTTGAATAGCGTCGACTAATCTATCCTTAATACTCTTATGACAATACACATAGTCAGGAGCGACACAAGTTTGACCACAATTTAAGAATTTACCGAATACAATTCTTCTTGCAGACAACTCAATGTCAGCATCTTCATTGACTATACAAGGGCATTTGCCCCCTAATTCTAGCGTAACAGGTATAAAATTCTCCGCCGCCTTCTCCATAACTATCTTACCGACTCTAGTACTGCCTGTGAAGAAAATGTAGTCAAAGTCTTGTTCTAGTAGAAATGTACATTCTTCCTTCTCCCCTTGCACGACTTCTACTAACCCCTTAGGAAATGTAGCATCAAGCAATTTCTCAACAACTTGACTTGTATAAGGTGATATCTCGCTTGGCTTAAGAATAACACTATTCCCCGCAGCGACAGCATCTACAATAGGTTCAACTGCTAGCATAAATGGATAGTTCCACGGACTCACAACAAGCACAGTCCCATAAGGGCAAGGTATGGCATAACTCTTAGCGTGAAATTGTGCTAGCGGTGTGCGTACCTTCTTAATTTTAGAGAATTTGCGCAAATGCTTTGTCATATAAGTTATCTCATTGAGCACTATACCTATCTCGCTCATATAACTCTCTACTTCACTCTTATTTAAGTCTTTTTTGAGTGCTTCCGCTATCTCCCCTTGCATAGCGACAATATTTGCATATAATTTCTTCAAAATATCTCGCCTATCTTTGTAATTAAACATATTTTTTGATTTTTGGTACTCTTTGGCACGATTAAATTTTAACATAATGCCTTCAGTATCTACATTCTCGTATTCGCTATTCATTGCAGACCTCATAATAAATTTTTTGTAGTTCATTTGCTGTAAATAATTTTGGTACAGGATATAATGGGTTGCCTTCTTTAACCGCCGTCTCTGCTAGACTAGGTATGTCTTCTTCCTTTATTTCGTCTATCTTGTTAGGTATATTCATTTCTTTGTTCATAGACTCTATCTTCTCTATAAATATCTTGCTTGCTACTTCTTTTGAAGTGCTCTCTTTACACAAACCTAGATATAGGCATATCTCTTTGAGTTTAGCATAGACAGAATTACCATACATCTTTAGCACTCGTGGTAAAAGCACAGCGTTCGCTAACCCGTGCGCTACATTGTATTTGCCCCCTAATGAATGTGCTATGGCGTGCACATAACCAACATAGGACTTTGTAAATGCTAGCCCCGCTAGATATGATGCCTTAAGCATATTCTCTCGCGCTGACAAATCTTCACCATTATGGTATGTTGTCAACAAATTGTCAAATATAAGTTTTATCGCCATCAAAGAATGTTCTCTCGTATCTACAGTAGTACTATTACCTATATACGCTTCAACGGCGTGTGTCAACGCATCCATACCCGTTGTCGCCGTGATTTGTGGTGGTAACCCTACAATTAATTTTGCATCAAGTATCGCATAACTAGGTATCAATGGGAAATCATTTATAGCGTATTTGTGTCTTGTTTGACTGTCCGTTATGACACTTGCTATAGTCGTCTCACTTCCCGTACCCGCAGTAGTCGGTATCGCTGTCAATGTAGGTATATGTTTGCGCACCTTAAGTATGCCTTGCATTTGTTTTAGACTCTTTTTTGGTCTTGCAACCCTAGCGCCTATTGCTTTAGCACAATCTATTGTCGACCCGCCACCAAAGGCAATGAGTGCTTGACACTTATTATCTAAATACACTCTCAAACCATCTTCCACATTTTGCGAAGTTGGATTAGCAACCGCCCCGTCAAAAATATGATACTCAATATTTCGCCCTTCTAGAGTGCTCTCTAATTCATTCAGTAACCCCATATTAATAAGGTTCTTATCCGCTACAACAAGCACCTTGCGTAAATCTTTATTAATTAGCATATCCACTAACTCTTCATAGTTATCTAGAATCTTAGGTTCTCTATAAGGAAGAAGTGGTATCGCCACCTTAAGTATAAATTGATATGTCCTACAATAAAATTTTCTAAAAATATTCATATATTCATTCCTTCATATTCACAAATTATTTTGATTATCAAATTATATCATTACACATTAGATAAATCAAATGAAATGATATGACAATCAAAAAATTGTCAAAATACACAAAAAGCAACCTACATTAAAGATAGAACTATTAAATTCTAATAACAAAATTATAAATATATTTCTTTATACGCACTGCGTGCAATATCTATATGCCACACAATGTGATTTTTTATAATTACAACAATTATTATAGCAGTGTAATTATACAAATTATTATACGAAAACACGGAGAAGATATCCGTGTTTTTTTTATTTAACAAACTTTAATATTAAATACCTTAAGAAATAAGGGCGGTGAATACCTACAAAATAGATATTTCACTCGCCCTATTTATATTTAACTATCAGTTATAAGGTCTATTTACGACATTTAATCTAAAACTTACTCGCCTACTTACAATGCTACATAGCACTCTCTGCCTACTCATCTAGACATAATTACTCATCTGCTCCGTACGCTTTCACTCTTTCTGATAGGTGTTGAACAATTGGAGGTTTATTATGAGTAAATTTATATTTTAGACCTATGTCATTTCTGATAGGTATTGAACTGTATACCCTGATAACAATGTTAATTGGGTATTTTAGACCTATGTCATTTCTGATAGGTGTTGAACAAAAGTACAAGTATGTGTGAAGAATGGTCTGTTTTAGACCTATGTCATTTCTAATAGGTGTTGAACCGATGCGTGAAGTGGCTAATGAACTTGGAAGTTTTAGACCTATGTCATTTCTGATAGGTGTTGAACACCTTAACACACCATACAGCATACAATCTAGTTTTAGACCTATGTCATTTCTGATAGGTGTTGAACTTCTCTTGAGTATTGTGAAGAAATTTTAAAGTTTTAGACCTATGTCATTTCTGATAGGTGTTGAACCTCAAATAATATTAATTAATCATAATTTACTAAATAATATTTGAGTTTTTGATACTAATTATCAATTTTATATATTATATCACAATTTTCTATTTTTGTCAAGTTTCTTAAAAATGACAAATAAATATTTAGTATATAAAATTGTATTCATAGCATTAATACAAATTAATAATTATCTAATCTATTGTTATATCTTATAGTTATAACTAGATAATTGATACTTTAGACAACATTTTAGACTAATGGTAAAAAATAGATTAATAGATATATAAAGAAGTTTTTACTAATATCGCTTAGTTAATATCTATTTATACAATATAACTTGTATACGAAATTTTGACATAAATAATAGCGGTATTAAATCATAGTTATCCACAATTCCACAAATTAAATGTATACAAGTTATTCATATTGTGATAAGCATAGATTGTTACCTTAATTCTATGAAATATTTTATGCAATATATTATCTATCAACTATATATAATTTAATTAATATTTAATAAGCATAACTTATTATTCATCCTTAAATACTTTGTTATATAGATTCTCTATAGACAAATTCTTGAATCTTGCTAAATTATAAGCAAATGGCATACAAAGGTATTTCATTAAATCTTTTTGATAATATCCGTATTTATCTAATTTATTGTAATACTTAGTGTAGAAATCACTATTCTCCACCCTATGTAATACTTGATTTTGCAAAATAAAGCAATAGAAAGCATAATAAGAAGAACAACCCTTTACTTCTTTTAAATATTTTTCGATACCTTTGATTACATTCAAATGTGCTACAATATTTCTAAATTGAATATATGCTTTTTTATTTTTCTCTGCTTCTTTTAAATTATCTTTTAACTTAATGACTTTTGTTTCTTCTAACATACCTTGTGCTTTAAGTGAAGGTTTTCTCTTAAATTTGAAATGTAACTTTTTGACTAATTCTTTTTTCTTCGCTCTCAATGACTCTACCACTTCTACAGGATTATTTTTATTGTACATTTGACTTAATTTTGCTATTTCTTCACTAACTAAATCATCTTCGTACAAGAATAGTTTTGTTAAACATAGATAATTAGAATTCTCATCTACAATATTCATAGATAAGTTAACTTTATTGTTATTATTTCTATTCATTTCATCAATTCTAGGTTTTAAGAAATAGTAATCTCGTTCTAAAGCCGAGAATGCTATAGCAAAACTTGTATTGACTTTGATTATATTCTTAACTATCAAATATATGACAGTTAGATACAATGTGATAATTGAACTCATTTGACCCTTTTTATTCCCATCACGAGTTTTGTTCTCTTGTGAAGTAAGGTTATCAATGGTACTTTTGACATCATCTATCTTGAAGTTACAAATCATATTTATGATTATATTTTTTGCGGTATTATAGTCATAATGATTTTGTTTGCCTGTGAGACTAAAGAAATATCTTTGTATTTGGCTCTCTTGCATTTCGTGCAAGGCTAAAGACACTAAATTTCTATTTTGGGCTAACATTGCGCCTATTTTGGGGTCGGTATATTTAATTATGTAGAAGAACCTTCTATTGTGTATAACATTTGTAAGGAGAAAATTTCTAAATTTTGTATTCTTATTGCCTTTGTCTTTGGATGTCTTCACTGCTTGTAATATATCATTGTAGTTCTTGTAGCCTTGAACATTAAGGACATCACACGCATCCTTAATCACTTGTTCATTGTATTGATTAAGATTTCTCTTCATTCTACTTATACTTTTTGTGATGCGCAGTTGCTCGCTTATTAGCTCGCAGTTATCGAAGATTTTGTACTTTGGTGCAAATTTAACATTTGTTTGGCACATTTTGGCGGTATATAACAATGACCCTATGTTGTCAAATTTGTTTATCAAAGAACTATACAACTCATTTATTTCTTTACCATCAAGGAATTTTGAGAGAAAGTACACCATCTTAACAAAATAATCGGTGTTGTCTGCTGTTATAGCGTAGTCAGGTATTGTTGTGTATGGCATAACCAATTTATTTTTGAACCTATTATCTTTCTCTTTGTTAAATATATCTATAACTTGCCTATAATTTACTTTATGTCTAAATATTCTTGCAAACTCCAAATATATAAGGTCTTTGCCTTCTTTCCCATACTGATTAGAGCGCAGGCGATTTTGCATTCTAGTTAAGTCAACCTTATTATTTAATATCGTCTCAAAGAGAACAAAGTCAAGTATTGTATATAGTTTTGAACGGCAGGTGTCATATTTCTTGTCTTGTAAATCTTCAAATCCTTCTTTGATAATACATTCTCTTAAATGTTTAATATTGATGCCTATATTTTTTTGTTCTTTGACTATAGAATATAGATAGTATTCTTTGATTAAATCTTCTATAGACCAAGTCTTAAATATTTGACTCAAAATGTACAAATTATTGCTTGGTCCACCCTTCTTATCTTCATCTTTGTCTTTTTTATTGTTACTACTGCTATTACCCATATCAAAGAAGGTATCATTAATAGTTTTAATTCCTTTATTATAAATACTGTCTAACTTGTGTAATAAACTTTTTTTGTCTGTAGGTTCTTTGCTACCACTGTCTTCAACACTCAAGTTATTATATATGTCTAGATACATATCTTCTGTTAAATTATTGTATAATGTCCCGTGCATACACGAGTTCCTAATAAATCCCAATACACGGATAACATTGTAGTTTTCTTCGATAGCTTTTTTGTATTTTGTAGTATCCTTTTTACTATCTTTGTCATTTAGATTAATAAAAACATCATCAAAATACATAAAGTAGGCACTTGTATTTTTTATTAAATTTATTGCATCAATATTATTATTGATATACTTAGGTTCATGAGTACCTATATTGGTAGCGGTATTTTGAGTGTTATCTTCTTTGAGGGGATAAGCATATTTTATCATTCCTATAATGTCCATTTCTACCTTTATGCTGTTATCCACATTTCTACTAAGATTATAAAACATTTGAACAACATTATTGACATAAGCGTTAATAATCTTCTTTATGTCTAATATGTTATAGGCGATTTGAATATGCAGATTGTCCTTATCAAATGAAGAATCAAAAAATTTCTTCTCTATCTCACTTTTGATACCTATATAGTCATCGCCTAGGTTATGACTTACAGGGTTATTGATAGTTATTTCTCTTGGAAGATTATTGTTGATTATATTGTCATTATGAATTCTAGAACTCAATCTAATCTCTTTCTCATTGACTTCAGCATTAAATAAATATGGGTTCTCTACGCCTTTACTAACATTAGTTACATTGCCTTTATAATCGGTCAATTTCTCTATGTTAGTGCATTTTATGTTATTGTCATCTTCCACATTCAAATTATCTACAAATGAAGTTAATACTAATTTGTTGTCAAATGCCAAAGTCGACTTCAACCCTAATGCCTTAGCATTACTCTTTGACTTTAACTGCTTAGTGCTCACATTATCTTGACTTTTGTTAATATTGTTATCATTGTCGCTTTCAAATATTTTGTCTTTTGTCATACTTTACCTCTCTTGTAAATTATTTTCGTAATTTGTATAGTTTTATAGATTATATGTTATTACTACTTAATGTTTGGTTGTCTTCACTAACTATTATATATCAATAGATGGTGTACAATCTTTGTCTACATTTTTAATATTACACTGACAGAATGATAAGTCATTATAATTAATTTTTGTGTTATTGTCAACAATTATTTGATTTGCACTTTTTAGCGTACAAGGACTATTAACTATGCAAGATTGCAAATCTAATGTGCCTTCAATAGTTTGTAAATCGCCCCAATTCTCTATGGCACAAGACTTAAATATTGCATCTTTTTTAATTCTAGATAATTTACCTAGAGACTTAAGTCTTAGACCGCTAAAGTCAGCGAATCCGCCTATTGACTCTAAATTACCTAAATCGGTTAATTTGCTTAATTTAAAATCTACATTGCCACCAATGCTTATTATATTCTTTAGACACTCAATGTCTGAGTAAGCGAAATCTGCAAATCCGCCTATGTCTTCTAACTGCCCTGTATCCTTAACTAAACTAAAAGCAAAGTACGCATTCCCGCCTATGCTTTTTAGCGTATTCAAATCTACTATCTTACTACCGCTAAAATGCACATCGCCTTGTATAAATTCTAATTTAGGAATGATATTAACTAGACAATCATCAAAATCAACATCTCCATACACGGCCTGTAACTTATCAATGGACTTTATTCCCGCAAATTTCGCATTGCCAAAAATCACACAATAAGGACAAACATCTTCATCGCTAGGCTGATAATTACCAAAGCATAGTTCTTTTTCACTACAACCATAATACAATGCTATTTCTTTAGCAATCAATGGTAGATTGCTTTTAAGGTTAGACAAATTGCTATTTTGATAGTTCATATGTATTTTGTAGTCTTTATATAATAAATCATTCAATAGTTGTGGAATATCATTTTGACTTAAAGAGTGGTCAATAATTTTTTTGTTGTATCTCACTAACCGCTCGTTCCACTCTTCCTTATTAAGCCAATCTTGCGCACATTTAATATCTACATTATTTTGTATGAAGTTAATCAAAACATCACGATAATTGTCTTCTAGTTCTTGTGCATTGCCATTTTTGATACCCCTAACTTCATCAATCTCATTGCCATTCATTTTGATAGCAATATGTGGTACATTATCATTATCTACAAATACATAAAAATCGCCTTCGCTCAAATGTGTTTTACCCATATTTTTTGTACACCAAGGCGTGTTAAGTATGAGAGATTGAAGACTAGCACAATTTTTGTCATAATTTTGTGGGTCATTCGTTTGACTGCTGAATTTTATCCATCGACCTTTATTAAATGTCTCAACATTACCTAAATCTAATTTTCCTGCGTTCGTAACATAATCTTTATAATATAATTGCGAATCTACATATAGGGTTTTAAAACTGCTATAATTAGGAGCATTATTATAGATATAATCTATAACTTCAATAGGTAAATTCATCATACCATAGATAGTTTGCCCAATTTGTCTATGCTTGACTATCAACTTAGGTTGATTATCTATGATATTCATTTGATAAATATTATGTAATGCTTCATTTAATAACAAACATTTGAAAGTATTAGGATAATTAGTAGTTTTGAGATAATCTACCAAGATTTTGTATTCTTCATACTGCTTGTCTCCAAATTTTTTAGCAAGCGTTGCCTTAGCATAATCTGCGTGAACGGGGTTTGTGAAAATTGTATTACATTCGCCCTGCGCCTTTAATCTTTGACTTTTAAGAGAATAATACCTATTAATGTCCTGACTATTAGCATCAATTATAAAATTTTTAGCATCGACTAACCCATACAACTCTTGAAGTTTTATAGCGGACACAAATTGTAATTTGCTACCTATTTCATTAAATTTTACAAAATGTATAGGGTTATTCTGCCAAAAGCACAAATCCCAATATGACAAATTTAATTTATAATTGTTATTAATCTCAACTTTTCTTTTGTCAATAGTTAATTCCATTATCTCACCTACAAAGTTTACAATTAGTTTATAAATTACTATAATAACATCTAATTAATTTAATCTACTTTGATAACTTATAATTAATTTAATCTACTTTGATAACTTATAATTAATTTAATCTACTATAAAACACAATGCTACTTATTACAATTTTTATTGTTATTATAAACTTATAGTAAATTATTGTTTAAATTTATAAAAATGATAACACATTTTTGACCTTTTGTCAATTTTGACAAATTAACTATATTCTTTTATTTATTTTTAAATTAAATTCTAAACTATAAAATATTAAATTATAATACACAACAAAAAAGAGTATAATTGTGAGTTTTGAACAAACCTAAATTATACTCTTTATATTTTATATTTATGTATTTGTAGTATCAGTTATTTTATTTTCATTCACTTGTGAATCTTGTATATTATCTTTGGTTGTGTCAACATTATTTTTTATTTTATTTTGTAAGTGTTTACTATCTTTATAAAATTTTTGTTTTAAGGTAGTTTTCTCTATAAATTTATCAAACAACAATAATAATTGCGGTAAAACAAATAGTACTACTATAACGCTTATCAATGCGCCCTTACCTATTAATGAACCTATTTCCGCTATCAAAGGCGTACTTGATATAAAGTGTATGCTATATGCGGCGACAACTAGAATAGACCCAGATGTTATTATGGTTGGAAATGATGTATTTAAAGCATTTTTTAGCGCTTCAGTTTTGTTCATTCTCCTTCTAAATTCTATATATCTATCAGTTAACAATATTCCATAATCGATTGTTGCCCCCATTTGGATAGCCATTGCTAGAAGGTAACAAATAAAGTATATTTCTTGCCCTGCTATTGCACTAATTGCTAGATTACACCATATCGCCCCTTGTATTGTTAATACCAAAATCAAAGGTACACTTATAGAGCGGAACATTAACATTATAAGCACAAACACACCCAAAATTGTTATTAAATCAGTTCGTAATTTGTCAGTCTCGAAAGTGTTCATTGTATCAATGACATTTTGTGTGTTATTGACTATATAATATTTCTCATAACTTGAGTTACTTAATATGTTATTTAGACTATTTATAAATGTTATCGCCTTCGGGTCATCTTCCCCTAAATTTAGATTAAAAATTAATCTTGAATAATTCTCACTGAGATAACTCTCTTGTGCAAGTAGATAGTCATTATATCCATTATTAATTGTATTTAATATAGTTTGTTCGTAATTATCAATGATAGTCATACTATTATTGTCTTTAGCATTTAGGACTTGTATTAATTGAAGTAACTTAATGTTACCTAATTTATCTACACCTAACTCACTAAAAATATTCTCGACAATACTTTGTGGTAATGAGTAGTTTTCTATTATTTCATTAATAGTCAAATCATTAAATGCTTGACTTTGTATAAGATTCTCAACATTAGTCCCTGAGTACGCATCAGGATTCAAGGAGTACAATGTTTGAAGAATTATCCAACTTGGTAGCACTGTTTGTTCATTAATTTCTTCAGTAGGCACGCCTAATAGTTTAGCATAGATATTTATAATTGTATTAGCATCGCTAACACCGTACGCTTGTTGTGCTTGTGGGTAAGTTTTAAGTTCATACAACCCATAACTAGCAAATGTACTATAAGTTGAATTGATGTCTTCTTGTTTTTGGGCAAACATTCCTTCAACAATATTTGAGTATTTGTGCAATAATTCAAGCAGTTCAGCGGTATAGATTGTATCAGTATTTGGATTCTTGCCCAGCGTAGAGAATATTAGATTAACCATATCTTCGCTTAATGCAAAAGTAGATTGTATTTGCGTAGAAGTTAATGGAACATAGAGTTGTGTAAGCACTATACCACTTGCAGAATTTATGTATTTATTGCCTTCAACTTCTATGTTCATAATCTCATCTGCAATCAATTTCTCATTCTCAATATCACCCTTAGGCAACATAACTACCAAAGTATTTTGTTTACCAAAATTATCTTCTATCTTAGTAACTTGTTGTGAATAGGATGACTTACTTGAATTCTCCGCTATATATGTAAATTGAACATTTGTTTGTACAACAATAGCGCACCCGACAACGCAAACAAAGACTAAGGGCATAACCCACTTTGATTTTGTAGCAAAATGTGCTACTTTATCCATCTTAGGCAATAGGAATTTATGTTCAGTTTTCTTTAATAGATTACTAAATAGCAAAATTATTGAAGGCATAAAGAATAACACAGCAAGAATACTCAGTGCTACACCTTTAGCAAGCACCATACCTATATCAAACCCTATAGAGAAATCCATAAATACAAGTGCTATAAGTCCCATAATAACTGTCAAACTGCACGCCAAAATTGCCTTAAATGACCCTGACAGTGCGGAAATCATAGCTTCTTTAGGTGGCATCCCTTTCGCACTTTCTTCCCTAAATCTACTGCACAAAACAATACAATAGTCCATAACGAGTGCAATTAGCATTATGGCACTAATCGACTGAGTAACGAATGAAATCTCGCCAAGTATAAGGTTAGACCCCATATTGATTGCTATCGCACAACCTATGACAATTAAGTATATAATAGGTTCAAACCAACTTCGAGAAGTTAATAGTAGTATTAATATAACTATAACTACCGCCACAATCAAAATAATGTACATTTCAGTACCCAAGGCATTTCGCATAGTAGTTGACTCTACCGCCGACCCAGCGAACGAAGTTTGATAATCGGCACAAACATTTTGGATATCATTGAGTGCCTTCTCTGTCTCTTGCGTGTAATCGCCATTGCTAAAAAACACCTTCAACAAAGCATTGTTATTATTGTAATAACTTAATGAAGACTCATCAAATAACACGCTTGCTACACCGTCAACCTTCTCAATCTTAGCGATTAACTCATTGATAACTTCTAAATCAGTTACATTCTCAATCATAATAGAAGCCATCCCACTACTTCCAAATTCATCTGTCATAACATCAATAGCAATCTTAGTATTAGAATCTTTAGGAAGATATTTTGTCAAATCATAATTGACATTGACAAAACTTGATAAGACAATACAAGCGATCGTCAGTGCTATAAATAGTCCAAAGAAATACCACCTTTGGTTAACAATAAATCTAGAAAACTTCTCTGCAAATTTCACTTTTGCACCTCACAAGAGCATAAAATAATATACAAGTGTAGATTAACTTGATATATGTAGTATTTTATGATAAAATAAAATAAATTGCAATAGTTTTGAGACTACAAAGACAACAACTTGTAGATTAATCTACATAATTACAAAAATGTATACAAATAAGGAGATAATATGCTCGACACAAATACAAAGAAAGACAAAGAAGACTTACGCACACGCAGGACAAAGAAATTTCTATCACTTGCATTCATAGAATTATTAGAGAAGGACTCAATGGAGAAGATAAGTGTTCAAGATATTTGCGACAAAGCGATGGTACATCGTACAACATTCTATAAACACTTTAACGACAAATACGACTTATTCACATATATTCTTGAGAGAATAAGAGAAGAATTATTCACTGAAAGTGATTTTGACAACAAATTCACAACGCCACAAGAACTATATATGCAATTAGCAGGCACTGCACTTGATTTTATTGAAAGAAATAGGACAAAATTATTAAATGTCATCAAAAATAACTCACAACAATTAGCGAGTGAAATATTTTATTCAACAATGGAAATATCCCTGCGGACACTGCTTGAGAGAACCCAAAAGAATACAAAATTACCATTATCAGTGGTATCAAATTTTTTTACAGGCGGTTTTACAGCGCTAGCGATATGGTGGTTATATAATCCGCAAAAAGTCAATAAAACTCAACTTCTTGAATATATCAAAATAATTATAAATGAGAATATGCAAAAAATTTAATTTAGAAAGATTTTATATAATGAATAAAATACAAAATTTAATATAAATACAAAAATAAGACACCTTACGCAAGTTTTTTTTGCCTTAAGTGTCTTATTTTAACAACTATACTACCTATTTACAAAATGGTATGTCTATGTTAAAGTGAAATTAACTAAATAATTTTTTAGTTACAAAATTATCTTCCACTTCGCATCACTCATATTGTGATTCAATGTCTTTAATCTCTAGATACACTTTGTCAACTTCTTCTTTAACCCCTTCCACTGCAAGAACTTTGTTCCTAGACTTAATGTAATAATCTAATTCAAATATTACACCGCCCTTAACATAAACTCTCCTATTTCTTATGTAAGAACCATCATCTTCATAGCCTAAGAACTCTAGTATAGATGCTACCGCTTCTTCGTCATCAAATTGAAGTGCCTTTGACTCTCTTCGTTCTTTGAGTATCTTCTTTGAATTGTCTTCATCTTTGAAGTCTAAATATTTCTTTGTATCTCCCTTCTTAGGAATATCAATTTTTATTCTCGCTACTGTCTTATTAGGATTTGAAAAGACATACCCCATTTGCTTGGTATCACTTTTGAGTTCATAACCATTTTTTTCACAATATTCTATGTATGGTTTTAAAGATTTAACTTTATAACTATATTCATATTCCATATTTATTCTCCCGTAAGCATATATTTTGTAGTTATTTGTATTAAAATTATTTTTTATAATATAAATAATAATTAATTATCTAATATAATGAAAACTATTAATCTAAAAATAAGTAAGTTGATATGTAGTATTATATGTTTATATACTATAAGCATAGACAATAATTCATACTATAAAAATTAAATAAAGTATACATACTTAATTATATTTAGTTATAAAGAAACACATATACTAAATTAGTGATTATTTTTTTAACTTAAAACCATCTTTGAAGGCATTACCTACTCTCTCTGTTACTTTGTAGTATCCGTGTGTATAAGGGTCAAAGGCAATCGCTTGAACCTTACTCATATCTATCTTATCCCCATTCATAACTTTCTCTTCAGCGGAGACATTGAGAACTTTACCAATGACTCCACATCCAAATTTACCGCCCTGAAATTCAACAAATTCACATTCTATGCAAATTGGGAACTCATTTATAATTGGTGCATCGACAATATTTGATTTAGTCGCAGTCAAACCGCTATTAGCAAATTTATTTGGGGTATTATTAGCAGATACTACACCAAAATAGTCAGCTTCTGTGGTATGTTCAGCATCTGCGATGCTAACAGTAAATGCCTTTCTCTTTTTCATATTTTGTACAGTCTTATGAGACTCGGTCAAATTCAATATGACATAATCTCTTTCAAGCATTGTACCCCACGCAGCATTCATAACATCGACCGTACCATCATCGTTATAAGTCGCAATCATTAGTACAGGCATTGGAAATATTGCTTCAGTTGTTGTAATATTCTTTTTCATAATAAACCTCCATATATAGATTATATCACGAAATTAAAAAATTTATTTTATTTTTTACATATTTTATTCATAAAATTATATCAAATAATATTAATTTTTTTAAATCACAACTACCGGCTTAGCCGGTAGTTTGTTCAGCCCCCTTAGGGCATGTTGCAGCAAAATTGTAAACAATTGGTGAAGCTCCTTCGCCTGCTCGCTGCTTTCTAACTGCCCCTTAAGGGGCTTTTT
>CALVIT010000006.1 GCA_944331845.1 uncultured Clostridia bacterium | reverse complement strand
ATTTTGTTGTTAAGGCGACTCGAGATAGGTACGCACTGCGTGAATAGTGCTACTCGAGGAGCCAAATACCCCGTTACCTAGTGTAGCGGGATTTTGTTGTAGGGCGACTCGAGATAGGTACGCACAGCGTGAATAGTGCTACTCGAGGAGCCAAATACCCCGTTACCTAGTGTAGCGGGATTTTGTTATAAAATAAAAGAAAACAATTAGGGTATAATTGTTTTCTTTCTTTAATGAGTTATGAATATTAATGTAGTCAAAAATGTTTAGGCGTCATAGGAATATTGTTTCTCGCCGTCTTTGCCGTATCCATAGTATTCTCGAGCATAATCTTCGATGTTTTCGTTAATGTAGTTGTTCATATCTTCGTAATAATCTATTTGGTAGTTTAGCGCATTTAGTTCTGCTTGCAATTGGTCGTGCTTTGCTTGCAATACGCTTCGGTTTACAAATTGGAATATCAATCCAATGATAAGGGCTATTAATAATATTGTTGCTACTATGGTCGATATGTTGATTATCTTACGCAATTTCGATTCATTCATATTCCTGACTCCTTATTTCCTTTTTTGACTCACATATTATACTTTTGAGATTTGATTTTTGTTTGAGATTTTTGAAAATTTTTTCATAAATTTATGTTTTTTATTTTTTGTTTGGTTATTAAGAGAAAATGATTTCTTTGATTTCTTATTTTTTGATGTAGTTTTCTCATTATTATTTTGTTTATCTTTGGTTTTTAACAAAGTTTTAAATTTGTTATATTTATTATAAATATAATTATATAACAATTTGTTAAGTTCTGCAAGTGTTTTTGATATAAAAGTTTTTGTAATTAACATACCTATAATTATTCCTAATAGCAGGTATAGCCTAAATTGACCTAAATTGTATATGTGCATAAATACAATAAATAGGGCACCGCTACAAACATAATAAATGCAGTCGTACACATTCTTTGTTATGCTATTGTGTGGTTTAAAGATATCATAGAATGTTTTAAGGATGGCACCTAGCCATACGAAAGATAAAAATATACCGAATTGATTAATAGTTGTAAATAACATACTTCACCTATTATATTGTATTAATGAAGTTTTGTTATAATGCTTGATAAAGAAAAATTGTACATTATTTATGTTAATATGTGGATAACCCCTTTAATTATTTAGGTTGAAAATTATTAACTACTGAATAATTAAATAAGATAGGTACAATATAATTATTATGTGGGTATAGTTTGGTTATTAAAGATTTATGACTTATTAAGTCTAATTCATTGAATATAAAAAAATATAAATATAGGCATTAAAGGGGGATATTTAAACAAATTAAGTTAGTATTCAAAAACTATTTGTAAAATAACCAAATTGTGATATAATATTATGAGCGAACTAAAGTATATTAGTTTAGAAAAAAGGAGTATAAAATTATGTTATTAGATGATATTAAAAAAGCGGGCATTGATGCACTTAAAGCTAGGGACAAAGTCGCAAGGGCAATCTACGAGGTTGTCATCAACAAGTGTCAAGTAGCGATGATTGATAAGAGAGGCGAAGGTAAAGAATTTACTGATACTGATGTCATTCAAATTCTACAAAAAGTTGTCAAAGAGTTGACTGAAGAGAGAGAAAACTATCAAAATGTTAACAATCAAGAAGAAGTCGACAACATATCAAGACAATTAGAGATAGTAAAGGGATATCTACCACCTATGATGAGTGAAAGCGAGATAGCGGAGCAAATCAACAAATTAGATGACAAATCTATTGGTAATGTTATGAGATATTTTAAACAAAATTTCGCAGGCTCAGTAGATATGGGGCAAGTTCAAGCAGTATTGAAATCAATGCAAAAATAATACATTGAGTAAATTTATTTATTTTGTAAATTGTTAGAATTTGGGGTTATATAAGCTATTTTATATAGTATAACTATGATAAATTGATACTTATATTCAATTTTTACAAAATATTATTTAATTACAATGAGAAGGGGATAAAATGGATATAGCAAGTTTTTTTAATGATTTTTGGGTAACAACGGGTATTACGCTTATTAAAGTCTTTGCGATACTTGTATTTGGTATTTTGCTCATTAAAATCATAATGCGTTACACTAAGAAGGCATTTATGGCTTCAACTATGGAGGCGGGGTTAACTTCATTTTTGTTGTCTGTTATACGGGCAGTGTTGTATATCATATTGTTATTTATGGTGTTGTCAACTTTGGGTGTGTCTATGGCGGCGTTCATCGCTGCTTTGTCGGCGGCAGGTTTGGCTATCGCTTTGGCACTACAAGACAGTTTGAGCAATCTTGCTTCAGGTATTCTTATTCTTGTTAACAAGCCTTTTGTGGAAGGCGATTATATCAAGGTGGGGACTGAAGAAGGTACTGTTAAGAGTGTAAGAATCTTTACGACACAGATTGAGACATATGACAAAAAAGTTATTACCTTACCTAATAAATCAATAGTTAATGGCAATGTTATTAACTACACTTCGAGCCCTTTGAGAAGGGTAGACATTAATTTCTGTGTACCTTTCGGTACTGACCAAAATTATGTCAAAGAAACTGTGAGAGAAGCATTTAAAAACAACAAAATTGCTTTAAAATCGCCTGCACTATATATTAATGTAGATAAGTATGATGAGCACGGTCTATTATTCTCATTTAGAATTTGGGGGAAGTCCGAAGATTATTGGGATTTGTACGAAGACGCATATACAAGATTGACTGATGCTCTTAATGAAGCAAATATTCAAATAACAAACAATCAGTCTGTCGTTAAGTTAGACCAAGATGAGATTGGTTTAAAGAAAATGCAGGTCAAAAAGGCACTGCAAGACAAGCAAGCGAAGGCAGATGCGAAGTTAAGCGCTAAGGAAGCAAAGAAAGACAAAAAGACTAAAGTGGTTGTTATTGATGGCGAGAAAGACAAAAAACAAAAGAAGGTTGGAGATACGGTAGCGATACCTTATCAAGAACAGGTTGTCCTAGAAAGTAGCACAATCACAACGCCTAGTGCTTTGTTAGATTCTCCTACACCTACTAAGAAAAAAAGAAGATTGTGGGGGCGCAAGGATGACAAGTAGAAACTTTATATTAGCTATAGTATTAACATTGTTGGCTATTACAGGTTTTCACAATGTAAATTATACTCAATGTGCTACATATACGCCTGAGATTGAGAGTATATATGTGCAAGGTTACGAAAGCGAGAAGTATATTAATCACAATTTTACCGCTTTTGTGGGGGCAACTGTAGTATTCAATGTAACAAGTGATACTAACCTATTAGCGAGCAATTATGATGGATTGAGCCCAAATGTCGTTAATATTAAAGATAATTTATATTCTGTATCAATATCAAGCGACAAGGTAATAGATACTCAAATCATTCTAAAAAATGATAGCGGTTATTGTGTGGGAAATGTAAATTTTATTGACAAAATAGATAAGGTGGGATTAACTGCCCCTATTATGGTTGATAGAAATTATGACAATACCTTTGTTGTTAACTACAATGATGATGACGAACTCAAATATGTGGGAGAAGTTGAGTATATTTTGACAATCAATAATCAAGAGTATACCTTGTCTAGTGATAGTCCTTTTGTTAAATCTATTAATTCAAATGAGATAGTTTTGAATTTTAATTCACTAAATCAAGATATTAATCAAGGTAGTTTGTCAATTAGAGTTCAAGAACTAGAAGCAAATGTCAATTTTGAGATTCAAGACTTGCCTTTGAGTGATGTATTTTTGTTAGAAAGTAATGAATTAAATTATCTACCTAATACTTCGCAAGTCGTAGTTAATGCAAGGATTACTAAGGAGTCGTTCGCAGATTTTGCGGTATTAGATGATTTTGCAAGCATTGTGGGTGTTCAACTCATAGATAGGGGCGATTATGACACATACGCTATCACTATTGATATCAGCAATAAGTTAGATAACAATTATTTGGTATTATCTAATAATACGACATCGGGCGAAGTCTTAAGGGGCGTGCATCTAAAGTCTGTAACAACTGTTACAAATTTTGAGATAATTAGTGAGAAGACTAATTTCTCGCCAAATGAAACAATTACAGTCAGTGCTATCATCAATAATGAAGAGAGTTTGTCAGGGAATATTGATTGGTATGTCAATGGTATCAAATACTCAACGGGGTCTAACCTTGTTTTGACAAGAAGCGAAGGTGGAAGTTTCACTGTGTATGCTATGCTAAATGATGTGCAAAGTAATACTTTGACTTTGAATATTTCTTATCGAGGCGGAGAACTCATTATTTGGTATGTAGTCTTTGTCTTAGCGTTGTTAATATTAATTGGGCTATTCATATTTAAGAAGAAAAAGAAAAACTTCTATGTAAGTTCTTCACTTATTGAAAGGGCAAGAAAAATTGTACCTAGATACGAGAGCAATATAAATAATTATAACCGTAGACAATTTAGAAACTTAATCTATGATGTTGCTGTCTTAAAGGATGACACATATCATAATTTTAGTGATACGAAAGATTTTTGTTTCGAAAGGGCGGGCAGAGCATTGTCTAGCGTAAAAAATGCTTTGAACAAAATTTATAAGGCAAATAAACAAGATAGACAAACATTGTTAATTGAGAATAGTCAGTCAATAGTAGATAATATGAACATTGTTATCAATTCTTATGAAGAATTTAGCAAGGCATACCCTAACGAAAAAATATTTGTCTTTAAAAATAAAAAGAAAAAGAACAAAAAAGATAAATCAAATATTGATGAAGCAAATGCTGAAGGCAAAAAAGATTCAACTACTACGACTGATAATGTAGAGTCTAATGAAGTAAATCTTAAAGATGATAAAAATGACTCAATATAATTTGTATAATTGAGAATAAATTATAATAAATCACAAACAACTAATGATTAATAAAGCAATTAAATAAATGAATATATCATAATATATTTCATTATAAAAAGATTATATAATTAAATCATAATAGATATTAAAAACAAATAACACTAAAGTATTATTGTTAAGTTGGTAATACTTAAGGTGTTATTTTTTTATAATTAAGTTTAATATATAATGTTATGAATCAAAATATTATAAATAATATTTATAAATCAAAATATATTTAAACATATAGAATTTAGATATTATATTGCGTGATAAATATCAATTAATATACCCTGTTAGGTAAAATTTGATTAGGTAAAATTTATTAAATAAATATGTCCTTATTTAATTTAAAATATATGCTTTTGATTCTAGATCTTATATACTTGCTAGGCTAAATAAATGGGTTTCCATTAATAAATTTATATTAACTATCATTTTAGATAGCAAATAAAGCAAACTTATTATAATTAAATGCAAAATACATATAAATTTGTTTGCAATAAATGTCATAATTTAGTATAATTAAGGAGTAAATGGCGAAAAATAACTCAACTATGCTATTTGTATGTATTTCTTAATGAGTTTAGTCGCTAATGTTATAAATGGGAGTAAATAAGATATGAACGGGTCTTTAGTTAAGGTTGATATTTTAGAAGAATTAAATCAAAGAAGGGGGAAGAAGCGTTTTAGTTTGGGTATGCTAGTAGTATTTATTATGCTATGCTTGACAGCATTCATAGCGTATCCATTTATAAAACAACTAGCGCAAGTACAAACAGAAGTCGCTACTTGGACTGATGGTTTGACTGCGCAGGCATTCGGAACAGAGACTTGGGCGGGAACGGGTACGGAGACGGACGCCTATAGGTTGGCGAGTGCGACTGACTTAGCTCAATTAGCGGTCAATGTTAATGCGGGTACGACCTACGAAGGAATGTACTTTGAGTTAACCGAAAGTTTGAACTTAGCGGGTAAAGACTGGGTGCCTATAGGTACATTAGAACATCCATTTATGGGCACTTTTAATGGTCTAGGTCATAATATTTATTACATGACAATTATTAATGCTAATATTACGCATGCAGGACTTTTTGGTAAAATTGTAGATTCATATGTAACTGATTTAGTTATGAATAATTCATTTATATATATTGAGAACGATATTACTGAATATGTTGGCGGTGTTGTTGGTGAGGCGGTTAATTCTAACCTTAATGCTTTAGGGAATTTCACTCCTTCTGAAAAAGAAATGGGGTTTTTAACTTCTGAAATTTCTTTTGCTCACACCAATTTTAGCAATTTTGAAGAGTGGAAAGAAAATATAATTTCTAGAGCGAACATAGATACTGGCACTCTAACTAATACCAATAGAACTGATTCAAGTCAAGGTACAGTACTCAATAATTCTTCATTATCTTCGTCTTCTACTTATTTTGGCGGTATTGTTGGAAGATTTGAAGTAAATGGCGAAAAAAATAGTAAATATCTTCAAAATTGTGCTAATTCGGGGACATTGCGTGGTGGCACGGGAGATCCTTGCTTTACTGGGGGAATTGTTGGACAGGCGTTTTGTAAAAATGAAGGTACGCATATCTCCAACACTGATAACCACTTGTTTATAAAGGTTTGTGCTAATACGGGGGATATTACCCGTGGAGATATTGCGGGTGGTATAGTTGGTGAAATGCACGCAGATCAGTCAGGAACTCATTCTCCTTGGATAGATATGGATGAATGTTATTCTGCTGGTGAAGTAACTGCTAATAGATGCGATGGAGTATTAACAGGCAACCATTGGAAAGTGCATTCGGGATTAGGAAGTCCTCACATTTCAATAGGTAAGTCAAAAGTTTGTTATTATGTTACTGATTGGAACGATCCTTTTGATGATGTTAATAGTTCAAAAGGTCCAGGTGGTAACTCTTCCAATGGCGATGGCGATGATGTATGGAATGCTACTCCAATTGGTTCGTCAAGTAATGACCCTTATGATAAATATCAATATTATATGGCTTATACTCCAGATACTCCGAGTTCTAAAGTTTGGACTAATTGTAAATTTTCTACAGGCAACTGGAGAAAAAGGTCTTGGAGTACAAGCGGGAATAGTACGACTTATTATCTTCCAACCCCTAGTAATATTTCATCTAATATGTCTAAGAATTCTAATAATTCAATTACAATTGTCACTGCGCAGGAATACACTGTAACACTTAATAAAAATGGTGGTTCGGGTGGGACTAGTTCAATAGTCGTAACTGAAGATGAGACTGTGCCTTATATTTCATCGAAACCTTCAAGAAGTTATTATACATTTAATGGGTATTGGACAAGTAAGACATATTCTAATACTAGTGATTCTGGTACGCAGTATTGGGATGCAAACGGAAACGGACTAAGGCCTTACACATTAGGCCGTAATACTACAATGTATGCGCATTGGAAGGGATACACCTATTATGTAAGTTATAACAAAAATGGTGGTTCAGGTACCACAATGTCTACTTCTACTATGATGTATGGGTCTAGTTACTATCTAAGAAGTTGTACATACTATAGAAGCGGATATACATTTGCTGGATGGGCTACAAGTTCATCGCGAGCAAATGCTGGTTACATAGATTATTATGATGGAGATTATGTAAGCAATCTTACTAAAACACAAAATGCAACAGTTACATTATATGCTGTATGGGAAGAAATAACATACAAGATAACGGTATCTGCTTCTGATGCAACGACTTATGCCTCTTCTTGGAGTGGTACAAGTGGGTGGACAACAAGTAGTAAAACAGCGTATGTTTATGTAGCTTCAGGAGACCCTTTAAACTATGAAGTAAGTTCTTTACCTACTCCTAAGAGAACGGGTTATGATTTTAATGGGTGGTACTATGGTAGCAGTAGATTGTCATTGAATTCTAGTTTCTCTTCTAATAGAACATATACGGCTTCGTGGACTGCAAAAAAAGCTAGCATAACACTAAATAGTCAAGGCGGAACGGGTGGTACAACTTCTACGAGTGCTACTTATGGGTCTACAATGCCATCAATAAGCGTGCCGACTAAGACACATTATAATTTTGTTGGATATTATACTGGGCAAAATGGTAGCGGAACTCAATATTACACAAGTTCTGGTACAAGTGCTAGAACTTGGGGTGAGGATGTAACAAATGATACATTGTATGCTTATTGGCAACCGGCACCTATTACTATAACATTTAACAGTAATGGTGGTAGTGCTGTAAGCAATAAAACAGTTACACTAAATAATACATTTAGCACACTGCCAATTCCAACAAGAGAAGGGTATCGCTTTAAGAATTGGCACTATGATAGTTCATTGTCAGCATCGAGTGCAGTAACAAGTTCTACTACATTAACTGAAAGTATGCTACCGGGGAATGAAAATTCATTAGTATTGTATGCTTCTTGGGAAGTATTACAATATAATGTAACATTACAAGCAAATGAAGCCGATGTAAGTGCTGATGGTTGGGAGAATATGACCAATTGGACTGCATCTAATAAGACTGCATATCAAAACTTTACTTATGGCGATTCTTTTGGGATTATGCCAACACCTAGTAGAGCAGGATATACATTCAATGGGTGGTTTACATCTACTTCAGAGGGTACTCAATATAAGGCTGGTGACCAAGTAAAATTCTCACAAGCGACAACATTATATGCTCAATGGACGGCAATATCATACACATTGACAATTAATCTAGATGGTGGTAGTATAGGCGGTTCAGCAACTACTGTAACCGGTATTATTAATCAAACTTATGTTGTTCCTAACGCAACAAAAACAGGTTACACATTCAGTATGTGGACTAAAACTAGCGGAGAGGGTACAATAAGTGGGTCGACCTTTACATTCGGTGCAGGCGATGCTACTATAACTGCTACTTGGACAGCAAATAAATATAAACTAACATTTAATAAATATGATAGTGAAGCAGTATGGGACAATATAAGCGGATTTGTACAAGAAGGTAGTAATTATTATTTGATGGTTACCTATGGACAACCTATTGGATTAATGCCTAGCGTAAAGAAAGTCGGTTGGAACTTCAAAGGTTGGTTCGATAGCACTGTCGGTGGTACTCAATACAATGAGAATCAATTATATACTATCGCAGGTGATAGGACATTATTTGCTCAATTTGAGTATAATACATATACTTTGACTATTGACAAGAATGACAATAAATCATCATTATTAACTATATCACAGGGTTATGGTACTACATATTCATTGCCTAAGGTTACAAGAGATGGTTACATATTTGATAAATGGGAATTGACAAATGGTGAAGGTAGTTTATCTAATGGTATATTTACATTTGGTGAAGGGAACGCTCTTATTACCGCCATGTGGACACCTATACAATATACAGTTAAGTATCAAGGAAATGGTTCTACGGGCGGAGCGATGGCCGATTCTGTATTTACCTATGATGTACAAAGTACTTTGCGACCAAATGCTTTTACAAGAGAAGGATATCAATTCGGTGGTTGGAACACTGACCCTACAGGACAGGGTACAGCATACACGGATGGATATTTGGTTATCAACTGGACGACAGAGAATGGTGCTACTTTCACATTGTATGCAATGTGGGAAAGTGTAAGATACAATATTATATTTGATGGTTCAGGTGGAATAATACAACCTACTGAAGGTTTTGAAGGGGTCACTGGTAAGAATATATCTACTGCTACATATTATTATAACAATCAATATAATGTTCTCCCATTAGTTGCTAAGACAGGATACAACTTCTTAGGTTGGTTCGATGAAGAAGATACACAAGTATTTGAAAGTGATACTGTTACAAAGAGTATGACTTTGTATGCGAAATTTGAAGCAAAAGTATTTACTATAACCCTAGATGGACTTAATGGTGTATTGAGTCAAGTGCTTGGGTGGAATTATGGTGCAGAGAATAAGACTGCTTCAAGACAAATAGCATATGATGAAAGGATTGGCGAGTTACCAAATGTAACTTTAGCAGGACATAGTTTTAAGGGGTGGTTCACAAGTGCTGACTCTAATCAAGGCGAACAATATATCGCATCGACACAATATGCTGTAGAAAATAGTATAACTTTATATCCACATTATGAGATTAATAAACTTACAGTAGTATTTGATGCGAATGGTGGACAAACAAGCGTATCATCTAAAGTCGTAGAATTTAACTCCAATATTGGTACATTGCCTGTGCCTACAAGAGCGGGTTATGGTTTTGGAGGTTGGGCATATAGTACACAATTAGATAAATTCGCAACAGAATTAGATATTGTACAAGATAATATAACATTGATTGCACAATGGTCCCCAAAACAATTTACCATTACATTTGATGGGAATACGGGTACATTAGTAGCGGGCGATGGTTTTATCATAAATAATAACAAGACAACTAAGAGTGTATACTATGATGCTGAATATGGGTTATTCCCTAGTGTTACACAACCAGGGGCAACTTTTGTGGGTTGGTTCGACGACCCTTATGGGAATGGTAATCAGTACTTATCTAATGTTAAAGTTAGTATAACAAACGATATTACATTATACGCAGTATTTAAGCCGGTAACATATGTTGTAATATTTAACCCAATGGGGGGGACAACTAACATTACAAGTAAGACATACAACTACGATCAAGAATATGGTGAATTACCTAGCGTAACAAAATTAGGATATACATTGTTAGGTTGGGCAACAACAGAAGATGGTACAACCTATGTTAAGTCAACTGACAAAGTTACAAGTGATGTAACATTATATGCAATATATACTGCTAATTCATATACAATAAGATTTGATAAGAATAGAGAAGATGCTACAGGAACAATGGCGGATATATCTGTTAAGTATGGTGAAAGCGCAGTACTAACAAAGAATGCTTTCACTACACTCAGTGCTGAATTCGTAGGTTGGAGTACAACCCAAAACGGGGAAGGAACAATCTATGCTGATGAGCAAATTATTGCAGACTTAACAAGTGATAATGGTGCAATCATAACATTATTTGCTATATGGAGAAATTATGAATATACTGTTACGATACTATCTAATGGTGGAATATTCACGGAACTAAATGGTTTTGAACTATGGGGAGCATCTGCAAGAAAAACTTATTTATACAATGAGTCTATAGGGACTTTACCAATATTACAAATATATGGGTACAATATTACATCTTATGAAAACGCCGAAACTAAGGAAATTGTTGATTCAAATACAAAGATAACTGAGAATATACAAATTCAACCTATTACTGAAGCAAAGACAGTAACAATAACTTTTAATGCTTTACAAGGTGAATTCGAAAATATAGATGGGTATACTTTGTCTCCTGATAAAAAGACTGCAACAACTACAAGAAAATTTAACGAAGAATACGGAGTTTTACCTACCGCTACTTTGCTTGGATATCAGTTAAGTGGGTACGAAAAGAGCGATGATAGGGTATCAATTTATAGTACGACTAGAGTTAATTATGAAGAAGATTTTACTATTGAAGCAGTATACGAACCTAATGTTTATGTTTTAATATTTGATGCAGATGGTGGTCAAGTTGCTTTTGAAGATTACCTAGACAATACAATGAATGTAAAAATTGATTTTAATACAACACTTAGTGCATTGCCTTCAGCGGAGCGTAGAGGGTACACATTTGATGGTTGGTACACTGAACGCAATGGACAGGGTGAGAAAATAACTACAGATACAGTATATAAGTGGTTAGACAACATTGTAGTATATGCTAAATGGATAGCTAGCAAATATAGTGTAAGCATTGACCCAAACGGCGGTGTTTATGAAGGTTCAACTACAGCGGTAGTAGTAGGTGGAGATTATGAGACATCGGTAACATTATCTACGCCAACAAGAGCTGGATATACATTCGCAGGATTCACAAAGACAAGTGGCGGAGAAGGTATATTATCTGGAGATTTGCAAACTGGTTTCTCATTCACATTTGGTATGAGTGATGACACAATACAAGCACAATGGACACCAAATAAAGTTATTATTAACTTTGAATACAATGGTGCGACAGGTGGTGCGGATGTACAAAGTACAGAAGTTATCTTCGATTCAACATACGGTGCTTTGCCTAATCCAACAAAGACAGACTATACCTTTGGTGGCTGGTTTAGAGAAGCTGAGTTCATAAATGTAGTAGTTGGTACAGACACAGTCAAGGATACAGAAGCTAGTATAACCTTGTACGCAAACTGGACTGAGAATATCTATACATTGTCAATCAATCCCAATGGTGGGACATTTGATGGCGAGACTACAATAAGCGGAATTGCTAGCGAAGAAGTAGCAATCAATGACCCACAAATGGAAGGCTACAAATTTATTGAATGGGAATTACAAAGTGGATATGTAGGCGAGATTATCAAAGGCGATGGAACATCTACATTCACATTTGGTTCAGGAAATGGAAGTTTAGTAGCTAAGTGGCAAGCAAATACTTATACAATTAACTTTGATGGTAATAATGCTACAAGTGGAAGCACAAGCAGTATGACTTTAAATTATGGCGAGTCATATGGACTAAATGCTAACGGATACAAAAAGACTGGTTACACATTCGCTGGTTGGTTATTTAAAGACACAGTCTATGCTGACCAAAGCAGTGTCAAGAACTTAACGAGTGTGGATGGCGATACTTTAACATTTGTTGCACAATGGAGTATTATAGAGACTACATTGACAATAGACCCTAATGGTGGTCAATATAACAAACAATCTAATGTAACTATCATAAGCGGACAATATGGACAAGAGATAGAGATATTGTTCCCAACACTTTTTGGGTATGATTTTATTAACTACACTTCAACTCAAGGCGGTGAGTTATTAGGCAATAAGGATGACGGATATAAATTTAGATTCGGCGAGACAAATGGTCTTATCACTGCACACTGGAACTTAAAGACAATAACAATAACATATGACCCACAAGGCGCAGAATGGGTTAATGTAGAAGGGTTTAATGTAGTAGATGGTAAGATACAAGTACAATTAGAATTTGGTCAAACCTATGGAGACTTGATGCCAACTGCAGAGAACTTAAGTAAGAGTGGATTTGAGTTTAGATATTGGGTAACAGCGGATGGTTCACAAATCTCTAAGGATACACCTGTAGGCTTTGAAGTAGATACAACATTATATGCAGACTTCTATAAGTCATTGCTTAAGTTGTCAGTCAATCCAAATGGCGGTTTCTACAACAACGCAACATCAATAAGTGAGTATTCTGGAGAGATAAGCGATGTAATTGAATTATTAGAAGCGACAAGAGTTGGTTACACATTTGACCATTGGGAACTAAGTGGCGAAGGTACAATTAATGAAGACAATAGTCAATACACATTTGGTTCAGCAAATGCGACAATCACAGCAATATGGACAGCAAATACTTACACAATAGAGTTCAACGGAAATGGAAGCAGTGATACAATGGAACCTATTACTGCAACATACGACCAAGCAATTGTATTAACAACAAATACAATGACTAACACAGGTTATGACTTCGATGGATGGAATAGTCAAGCGAATGGAAATGGGCAACCTTACAGCGATAACGCTAGTGTTATGAACTTGACTAATGAAGCGAACGGAACAGTAATATTGTACGCACAATGGAAAGTACAAAGATATACAATCAACTTTGATGGTAATCAAGGTATAGCATCAATAACCGTGATGAACATAAATTACGGAGAGCAATACGGAGAATTGCCAACAGCAAATAGAGAAGGATACACATTTGAAGGTTGGTTTACTGATAAAGAAAGCGGAAACAAAGTTGAAGCAACAGACATTGTAAGAAATAGTCATACATTGTATGCACACTGGATAGCAAATACTTATACAGTAACATTTAATGCCGGTAAAGGTTTAGTAAGTGCAAGCGAAGGCTTTGATGGCGAAGTTGGTGGAGTAACAACAACTAAAGAAGTAACATTTGGCGAACAATACGGCGCATTGCCATCAGCGACACACGCTACACAAGCATTTATGGGTTGGTACACAAGCGAAGTAGAAGGTAGACAAATATTTGAAGATACCTTATACACATTTGCAGGCGACCAAACATTGTACGCGCATTATGATTATACAGTAGTGAATGTAACATTTGATGCGAAGGGTGGGGAACTATCTGTACATCAAATGAGATTGAACTTGGGGGACCCATATCAATTTCCTGAAGTATCTAGAGTGGGATATAAATTTGCTGGATGGTATCTAGAAGACCAAGAGATAACTGAAGGAACAATAATAGCATTAGCGGAAGACCACACATTGACAGCACATTGGACAGCACTAACATTTGAAGTGATATTCAATTTTGCTGGTGGAAGTTATGTAGAGACAGAAGGCTTTACAGGAGAAGTGAGTGGGACATCTGCAAAGATGACTATAACATATGGACAAGAGTATGGAGTACTACCAGAAGTTTACAAGGTTGGACAACAGTTCAAAGGTTGGGTAGATGAGAATGGTAGAGACATATATTCAACATTAACTGTAAGTGTATTGTCTGGATTCACAGCGACTGCAGTATACGACTATATTGAGTACAATTTAATCGTAGATGCTAATGGCGGAACTTATGAAGGATTAAGTTCAATGACTTACACAAATTCTTATGGCGCTCAAATTAGACTAGAAGTACCAGAACAATACGGATATAACTTCATTGGTTGGGAAAACACAACAAGTTATGGTAGTGTAAGCGGTACATTGGAAGAAGGTTTCACATTCACATTTGGAGATGGAACAACAACCATACGCGCACAATGGGAGCCAAAGACAGTTAGAGTAACATACCAAGCATTAGAAGGGACAATAGAAGGCACAGGCATTTCTATTAGTCCTGACAAGAAAACGGCGACGAAAGATTATACATTTAACACACAATTTGGAGAGATGCCTGTATGTGTATTAGATGGATTTAGATTTACAGGCTGGTACACAGAAGAAGTAGATGGGCGACAAATGGGGAGTGCTAGTGAGATATCATCAGCAGAGGACTTCACATTATACGCACACTATGAGAAGATAGAGTACACATTATTTATTAATTCAAATAATGGGGAATACGAAGGATCTACTGAAGTATTACAAATAAGCGGAAGAGTAGAAGAAGAAGTCGAAGTCTCATCTCCAACAAGAGAAGGTTATACTTTTGATGGATGGACATTGACAGGTGCCGGAGAATTAGTAAAAGATGGGGATATATTCAAGTACACCTATGGTGTAGGTAATGGTACATTGACAGCAAGATGGCAAGCAAATGTATACACAGTAACATTTGATTACCAAGGCGCTACAGGTGGCAATAGTAAACCTAGTATAGAAGTAACATTCGGCTCATTATATGGGACTCTACCAACACCTACAAAGACAGGTTATGACTTTGATGGCTGGTATACTGAACCAGAAGGACAAGGTCAAGAAGTTACTGCTCAACAAACTCTAGTAAGAGCAGAGAATCACACATTGTATGCTAGTTGGAAGATACAACAACACACATTAAGAGTAATGCTTGATGGTGGTTCAATAGACGGACAAAATGAGCAATATATAGATTACACATCATTCTATGGCGATACAATAGAATTTAGCGTACCAGAAAGGTATGGATATTCATTCAATGATTTCGACAAAAAAGGTACAACAGGTTCATACATCATAGAAGATGGTAAAGTTAAATTCACATTTGGCGATAGCGATGTTACATTAGTAACATTGTGGTTAGCAAATACTTATACAGTAACATTTGACTATCAAGGTGCTACATCAGGAAATACACCAGCAAGCATAGAAGTAACATTTGGTCAAGTATACGGAATGTTACCAGAACCAGAGAAATTTGGTTTTGATTTTGAAGGGTGGTTAAACGATGAAGAACAATATGTGATAGCATCTACACCTGTAACATTAGCAAGCGACCATACATTAGTTGCAGACTTTAAGAAGATAGCTTCGACATTGACATTGATTCTAGATGGCGGTGAATTAGCGACTGAAGATGGTAAGATGCAATGGAAGAAAGCATTTGGCGAACAAGTAACATTGGGAGTACCAACCAAAGAAGGTTATGAATTCGCTGGATACGACCACATGGGTGGTGGTTCAATGACAAGTAGCGGAACGGGTGCTGATACACTTTACACATTTACATTCGATGGTGTAGACGCAGTAATCACAGCAACTTGGAGAGCACAAACTATTAAGGTTACCTTGCAAGCAGAAGGTGGACAAGTAATAGTAGATGGGCTTGAAGTAGGTCCAACATATGAATTCTCAGTTGTATTTGGACAAAGATACGACAGCATAATAGGTAATTTGCCTACCGCAAAGAAATATGGATATACATTCAATGGCTGGTTAGATGAGAACGGAGATACGATAGTAAGTTCTAGTACGGTTAAGTTCTCAGTAGCACACACATTGATTGCGGACTTTACATCAGTAAACTATAAGTTGACAGTAGACTTGAGCGGTGGAAATATAGGTGGAGAAACTGCATTAACAATCACGCAAACAGCGGGAAGCACATATGAATTTAACGCTGACCCAGAGAAGACAGGATATGACTTTGTCGACTTTAAGGTAGAAGAAGGCGACGGAGACCTACAATTCATAGGCGACAAATGGGTATTCACATTCGATGAAAGCGATGCTAAGATAAAAGCATACTATACACCTAAGACATTCACAATAACATTTGATGTAAATTCTGGTGATGAAATAATAGAAGGTAGCGAATGGGAAGTAGCAGGAGATAAACAAACTGCGACAAAGACTGTAACATACGATGAATTGTACGGAGAATTACCTATAGCAACTAAGAGTGGTTCACAATTTATGGGGTGGTTTACTCAAAGTGATATAGAGACAGGCTTACAAGTAACATCAATAGCGTCAGTAAAAATCTTAGATAATATAAGATTATATGCTGGGTGGTCAGCAGACCAATTCTCATTGACTGTTGAATTAAATGGCGGAGAATACAATGGTAATTCTCAAAATATTTATGAACAAGGACGCGCAGATGATTTCTTCATCTTTGATGGAACATTCACTAAGACTGGTTACACATTCATAGACCTAACGCTCACAGGCGAAGGAACACTTGATAGGTCTGGACCTAATGGGGAATGGAAATTCACATTTGGAGCAGGAAATGCGGTTATAAGTTGTAACTTTGAAGCAAATGAAATAGTTGTAAAACTAGATGCTGGGAATGGTGAATTCAATAATCTATATGATTGGAACTATGATGAAGCGACTAACACAGCATATAAGACAATGCACTATGATGATGTATTAGGTACATTGCCAACAGCAAGTTTGAAGGGTAATGACTTTAGCGGATGGTTTGTAGATGCTACTCAATATACTGAGACTTACCAAATTAAGTGGAATGTAGCAGAACAAACACTTGAAGCGGGATATAAGACATCTCAGTTCACATTGGTAATCAATCCAAATGGTGGTATATATAATGGAACAAGTGCTGTAACGAATAGGAAAGAAGACTACTTAACAACATATACAGTAGACACTCCAACAAGAGTAGGTTATACATTCAATGGATGGACCGAGATACCTGAGACAGAAGGCGAAGGTACACTTGTAGATAATGTCTTCACATTTGGTGCAGACAACTATACAATAATTGCTAATTGGATAGCGATAACCTATGAAATAACCTTTGAAGGTGGGGCAAGTGATGTACAAGGTGTAATGAATCCACAAACATTGACCTACGATGTAGCGGATATGTTAAGAGCGAATGAATACACACGAGCAGGATATGTATTTGCAGGCTGGGAATATGGCGGTAAGACATATCAAGACAAAGAACTTGTACAGAACTTAACAAGCACCGACAAAGATGAGTTAATATTCACTGCTCAATGGGAGACAGCGATATATAATATTTATTGGGATGCAAATAATGGTACTGCTAGACCAATAGCAACCAAAGTTAAGTACCTAGGCAGATTCGATGAATTCTCAGGCACATTGCCAACAGCGAGCCGAGAAGGATACGAACTTGAAGGGTGGTATGTAGGCATAGTAGATGGAGTACCAGTAGGCGATAAGATAGAACCTGATACAATTAATGATGTTATAGGCGATAGAACATTGGTAGCATACTGGACAATAAAGACATATACTATCACATTGCCAACATTAGACCCTAACGCTGCGGAATTAACAATTGCGGATGGGTATGATTTGTCAGTACAATACAATGGAGACTTTGCATTCAAGATAAATATTAAGGAAGCATACAACCAAAGTAGAATTAGAGTCTTTGCTAACACTCAAGAATTGGTAACAATAGACGGAGTATACTTTGTAAGTAGAATAGCAGAAGACATAACAATCATTGTACAAGACTTGAATATAAATACTTATGTAGTTACATTCAATACTTTAGGTGGTTCAAGCATAGCACCATATAGTGCAGTGCCATACGGAAGCAAGATAACACCACCAACTGAACCAACACGTTTGCACTATGAATTTGTAGCGTGGTACAAAGATGCAGGTTTGACTGAGAAATTTGATTTTGATACAGAACAAATTTATGAAGACATAACCTTATACGCTGAATATACTAAGGCGACATACACAGTAACATTCTATCTAACAGAAGAAAACCCACAACAGTATGGAGAAGTACAGAGAGTGTTGTATCTAGATACAGCGACAAGACCTGCTGACCCATTCATAGAAGGGTATGACTTCATAGGATGGTACGAAGTTGGAAGCGATACTCAATACGATTTCCGTTCACAAGTAACAGGTAATATTAACTTGTACGGTAGATTTGATACTAATACATTTAATATCAAGTTTATGAATGGAACGAAAGAGATAGCGACACAAAGAGGCAAGTATGGAAGCAAGATTGTACCATTAGCAGATAGTGAAGTTAAGTTGACAGGTTACAATTTTGTTGGTTGGTATGAAGATGCTGAGTTAACAATACCATTTGACTTTGAGAATACAACTATAACAAAAGATATGTATATTTATGCAAAATATGAAATCATAAAATATACAGTAAAATTCTACATTGATGGTGTGGAACAAGCTAGTGTTGAAGTAGAATACAATAATAGAGTAAGCGCACCAACTGATATAGAAGTACCAGAAGGAATGCACATATCATTGTGGTACTATAATGCAGATTTGACCAAAGCATATAACTTTAGCGATCCGGTAACATCTGATTTGATCTTATACGGGGAATACGAGAAAGATAGACTTAACATAATATTCTACATAAATGACCAAGTTACAACTTCAAATATAATTTATGGAGACACATTAAATAATATGTCAACACCATTACCACCTATACCAACTAGAACAGGATATACACAAGTAGCACCATACTTTGAGTATGTAGATGAAAGCGGTGTGGTATGGAAGGTAGTGTATGTAGAAGATGAAATCAGCGGAGACAAAGGATACTACTTTGAGAATGAAGAAGGACAAAGAATAGCATTTGTAGACTTTGCAGTAACAAAAGAACTTGAACTAAACGCAGTATATACAATAAATGTATACAATATAACATTTATTATGCCGGATGGAACAAGGGTAGTTAAACAAGCAGAACACGGAAGCGACCTAGAAGACTTACCAAAGATAGATACAGAATTTGGGGACAAGGTGGTATATAGCCAAAGTCTTGAGAATATACAAGGGGACTTAACAGTGTATGTATCTGTAGAGAACTACATTAAGATACCAATGATAGTAGTCGGTTCAATATTGTTATTAGTATTAATCATAGTAACAACCTTCTTAATAGTAAAATCTTATAAGAAGAAACACGATAGAGATAAGATAAAAGAATTAATTAAGAAATAAAATTGAGTCTAGTTAATAAATAAGTTTGAGTATTATTAGAAAATAACTTAATAAATCAATAAAATTAAGATAAAATGATTCTAATGATAAAACTAATAAATTATAATTTAGACTTAATACTAAAATAGTAAAAAGCTAATAAATAATTATTAATTAAGACTTAATGAATAAGATACTTATAGTAATATCTAATCTTATCTTAAATAAAAAAGAGAAATCATTTGCTAGGGGTTAGGCAAATGATTTCTTTTTTTGTTACAAATATTATTTATCTATATAGTTAAAAATTACTGTAACGGTTAATAATCGCTACCGTAATATTTGTTAACTATGTGTCTTAAAAAATATCATATATATAAAGACAAGAAATTTAATTTAATTATTTACAATTTCTATTAAAATTATATATATTATAAAAGATATGTGATAAAAATCTTTATTTTATTCATAATGTCATTGACTAAATAAGTTATATTTGGTATACTATGCACTATTGAGGGTTATTATGGATACTATTCAAAAGAAAAAAAATTGGTTTATAAGACTATGGAATTATTACACTACTTATGAGAAAATATGGTTATTCTCTATCATAACATTAAGTATACTATTTGCTATTTTATTTCCAGATGACCCTTCAGGAAAGTTTAACTGGCTAAATATTGTGCAGATAATCGCTATTATCGGTGGTTGCTCTTGTGAGTTATTATTGAGTAAGCAATCTAGATGGGCATTCATAGTGTCTTTTATCTTATATGACTCTACTCAAACAATTATATATTTTGCTAGTGGGTATTACATTAGCGCATTATTTGAAATAATATTTTGGATTCCTATATTGTTTATTTGTTTTCATATTTGGTCAAAGAAAGCAGATGAGAAAAACAAGTTGCTCACTGAAGTTAGACAAGTTAATTATCAAAGAGACTTGATAATTTTCCTTGGCGTCTTGGTAGTCTCAGTACTAACAGGTATTCTTTTCACTTCTATCTCAACAATCGCTGAAGGTATGCCTGATTGGTGGTACCTTGATGCTTTGGCTAACGCATTTAGCGTTTGTAATGGGTTATTCTTAATATGTAGATTCAAAGAACAATGGTTGCCTTGGATTGGCGTTGCTTTAGTTGAAGCGGTTATGTGGATATTGAGCGGTCAATACATTATGTTAATTTTGTCTTTGGGGTATTTGATGAATTCACTATATGGACTTATTAAGTGGCATAAATATACAAAGGCACACCCTAACGCTAACAACTCTATTATTGATGAGATTAAAGAACATGGAAGGTTAAAGAAATTGAATAACGCTGGGGACAATAGCACTAACTACTTAAGCGAAAATTATATTTATTCAATGGATAATAATGTTGATAGCAAAGACAATAATAACGATGACTTACCGATAGATAGTAGTAACTATGAAGAATACAATAATAAAGAGAATAAAGAATAAATGTTAAAGATATTAAGTTATACAGAATATTAATGTTGAAATGTGGATAACCTATTTTTATTAACTTATTATAAGTTAAGTTAATTTACAAAAAATTAAAATATGATTTATTCACATTATATTTTAAATAAAATAGGGTATGCCTAAGACTTTGTACTAAAATTAGGATGACACAAAAATAGTAATTTTAAATTAAAATAGGTTGTTAAGTCATAAATTAAATGCAATATATCAAAAAATATTTGTTTTGAATGCACAAATAATTAGAAAATAGTTGACAAATTAGTAATAAATCAAGTAAAATTTATTTAGGGAGTGATAAAATGGAAATATCAGAAGTTAAAAAAGGTATGCATGTAGTTATTGATGGAGACTTGTATCAAGTTATAGATTTCTTACACGTTAAACCCGGTAAGGGCGCAGCATTTATGAGTACAAAACTCAAGAATGTTAGAACAGGTTCTACTATTGAGAGAAATTTCAATACTAACTATAAAGTAGAAGAAGCAAGAATCAATAGAACTAATGTACAATACTTATACAATGATGGTAGCACATATTATTTTATGGACAATAACACTTATGAGCAAGTTGAGATTCCCGCTGAGAAGATTGGCGATGACAAAAACTTCTTGATTGAGAACAATAGTGTTGATATGGCTACATTTGATGGCGAATTGTTAGGTATTACAATTCCAGAGAAGGTAGAGATGACAGTTTGTAGCATTGACCCAGCGTCTATGTCTTCTTCATCTTCTAAGCCAACCAAAGATGCTATCACTGAGACAGGTTTTGTAGTTAAAGTTCCTGTATTCATTAATGAAGGCGAGAAAATCATTGTTACTACTATTGATGGTAAATACTATTCTCGTGCGTAACTTTTTTAGGACTTTTTAGTCCTTTTTTTGTAGAAGAATATTTGTAGGAGTGTATATGAATAAAACAGTTTTAATAACAGGTGCTAGTAGGGGTATTGGTCGCACTACTGCTATTGAGTTTGCTAAAATAGGTTATAATGTCGCTATAACATATTTTGTTAATAAAGAGTTAGCGGATAATGTAAAAAAAGAAGTTGAAAGTTTTGGCGTAAAGTGTCTAGTTAATCAGTGCGATATCGCTGATGAACAACAGGTCAAAGATATGGTATATAGTACAATCAAAGAATTCAAAAATATTGATGTGCTTATTAATAATGCTAGCATTGCTATAGATACTTTATTCTGCGACAAAAGTAGCGAGTCATTCAAAAGAATTTTGGATGTCAATCTTGTAGGGACTTTTTTGGTCAGCAAAAATGTTGGCGAGTATATGTTGCAGAATAAAAGCGGTAAAATTATAAATATCGCTAGCACTAATGGAATAAATACTTATTATCCTATGTGTTTTGATTATGACGCATCGAAGGCGGGGATAATATCTTTGACTCATAACTTAGCGATGCAGTTTGCCCCTTACATTAATGTTAATGCTATTGCCCCTGGTTTTATAGCGACAGAGAGCGAAGTCAGCGGAATGGATGAAGAATTTATCAAAAGCGAAGAAGAGAAAATATTTTTGAAGCGAGCAGGAAGCGAATTAGATGTAGCGAACCTAATTCTATTCCTTGCTAGCGACAAAGCAAACTTTATAAATAATGCTACAATTAGAATTGATGGGGGAGTATACGGAAGTTTTTAGTATATAATAACGGAAGTATCTAGTGTGAGTATCTAGTGTAAATTTTAATGTAGATAATAAATGCTTTAATAAGTGTAGCAAAAGTCAATATATGTAGTTATATGTGGTGTTAATTATACCATAACTAACCAAAAGTATAGAGATAGTAGTTAAGATTTAATTTTATTTGCAAAAATTTATATAACAAAATATCTATAAATACAAGTATTATGTCTTATTGTTTGACTTATTTCTCACATTATGTTACAATGAATTAACAAAATCTAAGAAGGGTATAAGATGGACAAAGATAATAAGAATGGAATTTATTATATTAATGTTATTATAAAATTTTTGCTTGTAGTCGCAATAACTATTTGTGCTGTGCTTTTGGTTTTTTATTTCTTAGACAAAAAAGATAAACCAGAAGAGAATAAGTTATACATTACAACTAATAATCTTGTATTTTTAGTAAACGAGAGTATAGATTTTGATGATGCGGTTGTCAAGATGTATGTAGATAACGAAGAGAAAATTTTGTCTAGCGATGAATATACCTATGATTTAAGTACCGTTGACACTGCGACTCCTAAGAAATATTATGTTAAGTTCACATTGAATGAGAATAAAGATATTTATGGTTTTGTTGAGATTGAGATAATTAAATCAAGATTACAAATAACTAATTACAATACTAATTTAGTGATGGGTCAAGAATATAATGCTGGGAATTATCAAGCATATATTTTGAATAAAGACAATACAAGAACATTAGTTAAATCAAATGAAATCATTATAGATTTGAGCAATGTTCAACAAGATACTGTTGGTACTTATGATATTATATTTAAGTATCCGGTAGAGAATTTGACCGCAACTTATCAAATAAATGTTATCAATCCGCCTGATGCGGTGGTAGGTATTGAGATTGTCAATCCGCAGATATATTTTGAAGTTGGGCAAGAATTTTTTGTTGGTAATAGTGCTATAGTGTACAAGGTTATGGGGGATAATACAAAAAACGCTATAAGCAGTGATGAGTATGAAATAGATTATTCTAATTATAATAAAGATGAGATTGGCGAGTACACTATCTATGTTAAATACAAAGATAGCGATATTATGTGTAGTTACAAGGTTGAAGTCGTCAGTATGCAGTCATAGATTTATTAATACTTGCTTCTTAGTTGTGTATACTAGAGTAATGAGCACTAGATATTAGATAAAATAATTAGTTATAAAAATTAATATAATGCCCTTAAAATAATATTTACATTAGGTGAGAAGATGGATAATTTGAGTGAGATAAAAATTATCTTTCTCTTATTAATACTTGATATTATTGCTTTAGTGGGCATTATTTTAGTATCAAGCGTTGTTAATGAGACAAAGATAAATAAAATAGATAGTATGAATATTTCTGCTTATGTGCAGAATTTAGAAGATAATGATTTACATAGTAAAATGTCGATAAGTGATAGTAGTGAATTTAATTTATTTAATAATGACATTGATAGTAGATTATTGCAAGATTACAATTATAGTTATGATAATTTAATTAATAGTAATGAAATAATTGAAGACTACAATAACTTAAGTGCAAACATTAGTTATGCTTATAGTGATAGTCTAGCGATGATACCTAGCAATGCTGAGAATAGAAAAATAAATACTGATACAAATGTAGGTTTCAATGATTCTAAAGTGTCAGCGACTACAACAAAAGTCAGTATCAAGGTTAAGAATTATACTTCTACTTCTGCATTAAGTGGAGTTGCAAGCGATGACGGGCTCTCTTTCACTATTGAATTTCCTACAATAAGAAAGGCTTCAGGGTATGAAGCGATAGGATGGGCAGTGTCTAAGGAAGCGGACGCTAGTATTATTGTGGGGGCGGATGAACAATGTGTTACTCTTCCTATAAGTTATGCGAGCAAGACTTTCTATGCTTGTTATGCTAAGACTAAAGAATTTACATTTCATTATTTTGATAACATTAATGGGGTAAGATTAAGTGAGATAAAATGTGCTTATCAATATATGAGCAGTTATAATTTAACTAGTAGAGTTAGTGTTCCGCTTAAACTTCCTACAATTAATTGTGAAGGGTGTACCTTCTTAGGTTGGGCGACTCAAACTGATTCATTTAGCATAGTAACTGAAGATTTAGATTTTTCAACTTCACAACTAGATTATTACGCAGTGTATAATAAAGATATAAATATTGACTACAATCTTAATGGCGGTGTAGGAAATGTTGACTCACAAAGCATTAGTTATAAGATTAATGCTTCTGCTGATAGTTTTAATGATTGTTATATATTAAATAACTCAATTACCATAACGGATATTATACCAACTAAACAAGGGTGCAAATTTTTGGGTTGGAGCATTTTAAATACAAGTGAAACTCCACAATATTATAGCGGTATTAAGTATGAATTCAAAGATAGTATAACATTGTATGCTGTCTATGAATCTATGTTAAGTCAAGGCTTTGTTAGTATTGACAATATAACCAAAGTATTTGGTGATTCACAATTTGCATTACACACAACTACTAGCCACGGTGGGCAAATTCGTTATACATTAATAAGTGGCGACTGCGTGGAATTAAATGGCGACATTGTTACCATATTAGGTGCTGGGGTGTGTCAACTGCAAGTTATTTGTGAAGCAACCAAAGATTATAGCGAAGCGGTAGCGAATTTTAGTATTGAGATTTTAAAACAAGAAGGCACAATAGTATTTACTAACAAAGCGGATATAATGACTTATGACACACAATTTGAATTTGTTGTGCAGTCTAATAGTGATGCACAAATACATTGGGTAAGCGAAGGCAATATTGAGTTAGATAATAACATTGGCGATTGTGTCAATATTAGGGCATTGTCTGGGGTAGGCACTGCAAGTATTCAGGTCTATACCTTAGAGAATGAGAATTATACTTCCGCTAGTGCTACTATAAATATTCAACTTAATAGGGCGGTTGGGTATTTGCAATATGATAGTTACATTAAAACCTACGGCGATGATAATTTTATACTAGAGCCGATTAATTCGCACGGTGGCGAAATTGTGTACGAAATATTGTTAGGTGGCGACAAGATTTCTTTAGATAACAACACTATTGCAATATTGGGCGCTGGTTTAGTTAAAATCAAAGCAACTTGTTTAGAGAATGATAACTATTCCACCGCTATTGCGGAAATAAATATTACAATTAATAAAAAAGCAACGGAACTAAACTATATAGATTATGTTAAGTCATTAAATTATAATGAAGATTATATATTTACCGCTTATGCTCTTAATGAAGGCGAGAGTGAGATTATATGGAGTTATGTAGGTAATCTAGAATTAACACAATTAACAAATGACAGTGCAGTAGTTAAGGCTGTAAGTGGAAGCGGTAGCGGTAGTGTGATAATTAGTGTCGCAGAAAGCAACAATTATTTGGCGAACTCCACAACTATTGAGATAATGCTAGGCAAAGCACAAGGGTTTGTTACTGCTAGCGATATCAACAAAGATATTGATGAACAAATATTTGAGATTACAACTATCTCTAACCACGGCGGGCAACTATCTTATGAATTAGTGTCAGGTAATTCTATAGGCCTAGATAACAATATGGCGACAATTAACTCTATAGGACAATCGACTGTCAAAATTATTTGCAGTGAGACAAATAATTATGCTTTGGCTTCTACAACAATAAATGTTAATATTGTCCAAAATACTTTAAGCATATACGCTATGTCTAATTCATCTAATAATTTTGATAACTATGATAGTACAATTGGGGGACAAGTCGCAGTGAATGATAATAACTTTAGTTCTTCAATCATAGATATTGCGCAGAACGATAGCGGAGATAATGTCATATCTATTAAATGTGCTGAAGGCTATAGTTTTAGCGGTTTGTATGCTGATGAGAACTTTACTAATTTAGTAGTTAGTGCTGAAAATTTCGAGTACGATACTAACACAAATGTTTATTCGTATACTATTGATAATTTTGATAATCTCAGTACACTATATTCAAAATTTGACTTAAATTATATAGAGATTAGTTGTGAGAAATTATCCACAACAAATGCAATGATAATTGTATCTTGTAGCGAGATTAATTATTATCAAGGGTATATTGTTACAAGGAATGGCACAGTGTATTTTTGTGGACTATTGAGCGGATATGAGTATTCAGTAGTTGTCATAACTGATGCTCTAGTGTATATAAATGACAATAAGATAAATGCTACAAATGTTGACTATACATATGAAGGCGCTAAATCACTGAAGATAACTATCAGTTAATTAAAGTGTCGCAATAAAATAAGAAATGTTGTATAATTGTAACTTACAAATGGAGTATAAATACTCAAGGTAACTATGAGTTGATTAGCGTATCGAAGATAGACTTATTAAATGATTATTGTATGTGCAATAATTAAATACAAATGGAGTATAAATAATGAAGGTAATTAACAAAAGAGAAATAATTATATTAATGATGAGCGTACTGCTTGTATTATCTATAATACTGAGCGTGTCCTTATCAGCATTGTTAAGCAACAAAAGCGTGAAGGGAGTAGTAGTATTCTCGTCTAAGTACGCTCTAGTGGTTGCTGAAAGTTCTAACCCTACACAAAATCTACAAACTTCTAGTATTAGTTTTGACAAAAAGGTTTTGTCTGCGGATGTAGTAGCAAATATTGACTTAACTCAACAATCACAAGTTTCTACTAACTCTATCAACAATGGAAGCATTGTAGGAAATTTTTATAAATATAGTTGGGGTATTGATGACATTGATTTAGATAGTCAAAGTCTTATATACAAAGTTTTCGCTGATAATGACTTTAGTTTTTACCCACAACTAAAAATGAGTATTTCATACAAGAGTGAGAACTTTGGCGGTGTGCATCTAAGTTTTAGAACACAACAAGACAATGTGTACTCTATTGTAGATAGTATGGGTGAGTATTATTCATATTATGTTAAAGTAGGCGATTATAATTATTTGATAACATACCCAACAGTATCAACGCTAGAAGATGGGTACTATTTGCGAGAAGTAACTTGCTTTGTGTTAGATGAATATAATCAACCTATGAAATTTATAGGGCGGGGTGCAGACATAGAAAGTTACACTTTGAATATCAGCGATATAATTGATGGGGTGTATTTCGAAGATAGTTATACATACGATGCTTCATTGAATTTAGAATTTAGTTTAAATACAAATTTTGTAATTTAAAAACTATTTATTAAATCAATTTACAAAGTTAAAATTATTAAATAAATCTACAAAGCAAAAAAAACAAACGCTTATATCCGTTTGCTTTTTTTGCTTAGTATTAGTATTAGTATTAGTATTAGTATTAGTGTTAGTGTTAGTGTTGGTGTTGGCGTTAATGCTAGTGTTAGTCTTTGTCAGGGTCAGGTTTTAGGTAGTACCAAGTCTCGCCATCATTTCCAAATAGTGGCATTACATAATCTATTCTATAATGCACATAGTCAGCTCTTACTAAATTCTTGAGTACTTGTCCGCCGTGAAAACCGTGAACGACTTTCAAAATTTTAACATCATTTGGGGCTTTCTCTAACACTTCGTTTAGTTTTGCTCTCGCTTCAAATTCTCTTAACCCGTGAAGGTTTACTTCCATTGTTTTTGTTGGTCTTCTCGCCATAATAACTTCCTTTCAATAATGAGTATAAAATTTTTAATATTATAATTGTTATAATCTTTTATATTAAAAAATAGAATACAATTTTTATATTAATCATTGTTATAATTTTTAAAAATTCAAAAGCGGTATAAAAATTTTAATATTAATGATTAATATAAAATTAGAATATAAAAAAATCAAATGTACTTGTTTAAAGATTTAAAATCTAATTATAAAGTATTTGTTAAGAATATTTTAACATATTTTTAGAATTTATCAAACAATTATAATTTAAATAATCATAGATTATTAATTAGTCAATAGTTATTATAGATTACTATTAATAATAAGTCAATAGATGTTTTAGTTATAGTTTTTAATTATTTAATAATATCGTATTTATTTACTTTAAGTTATGACAAACTAAAAAATTATAAATATTGTATATTTGCAATTATAATAATTATAAAATTATTAATTAAATTATAAGACTACAAATAAAATAATAATACTGACAATATTATTTTACACCTTTTTTAGAAAGTCAAGCAATGCTTGTTGAGCATCTTTATTCATTCTATTGATAATATCAACTATCGCCTTTGTTGTAGAGTAGTTGTCAAAATTATCTGCGAAAAATTCTTCAAAACTACAGTTGCATACTTCTAGTATGTCTTGAAGCGTGCTAAGTGATGGTTCAAATCCGTTTTGTTCCATTCGATTAATGTATGTTTCGTGCTTGCCAATTTTTTGACTCAATGCCCTTGCTGATAAGTTGTTTCTTTGTCGTAGTTTGCTTATTCTCAATATAATTTCGTTTTTGTCCATAATTTTACCTTAAATCTATTATAATATTCATTTTGCATTGCATAATAGATTGACAAATGTCAAAAATAATGTTATTATATACATAATATAGACTGTTAATCTATATTGTATACATACAAGGGGGTATATTATGCCAAAAAATATACTAGGGTTCATATTAGGATGGTTTTTGGGACTAATTGGACTGATTGGTCTATTGGGATGTAATACAACAGAAGATGAGAAATTATATTTTAGTGGTTGGGTAGTTGCATTCTCGGTTAACTTTGTTATTGCGATTTATTTTGTAATAATGTACTTTGGATTTTTAGTTTAAGGGGTGTTTGGATGTCAAAAAAATTAATAGGTTTTTTGTTAGGTTGGTTTCTAACTTTCATAGGGTTATTTGGGTTATGTGATTGTAAAAGTGAACAAGAGAAGAAAGATTTTATGAATGGGTGGATAATTGCTTTTATTATTCAAATAATTGTCATTCTTATTATGTATGCTATATATTCAACATTGTTAATGAATTTAAAATGATTTTATATTTGAGAATAACAATTCTAATTTGTGCGATAGTATTAAAATAAAGAAATTAAATCTAAATAAGATATTAGATAATTAATTTCTTTTTTTTGTATAGACATTATTAAATTGTTCAATAATATAATTATGGATATTAATTGTAGAAAACTTAATTGTGTACATAACAAAAAATGCGTTTGTACTGCTAAGACTCTCAATATAGATAGAGAGTCCGTGTGCAAGTCCTATCTTCTAGATAAGGACAAAAAGGTGGAAGATTTGTCAAAGACTATGTTCTCTAAAACTCCTGAATACGAGAACTTTAGACATATCAAAGATGCTAACATTGAGTGTTACACACATTGTATTTTTAACAAAAAAGGCAAATGTTTAGCAAATGGTATCATTGTATTAGATAATAATCAAAGGGCAATATGCGGTACATTCATAAAGAGAACTCACACTAAAATTAAATAATTATAAATTGATGATAATTAATTCAATATGATTGTTTTAACTTATAAAACTATAAATGTTAGAGATATTTAACTATAAATCAGTATTATAGTTGTAAGTTATTAAACTATAAATTAAAAGAATAGTTATAAGTTATTTGATTATAAATTTTAGTGATTATTTACTCCATAAGATGAAGTTACATTTGTAGTATAAGAGTTAAAACGATTAAATTTAGGTTAAGTAACCAACTAGATAAATTAAATTTTATTGTTGTCAATATTTTGTAGATTATATATATCATATTTTTTATAGACTAGGGCTACATTTTGTAGTCTTTTCTCATATATATTTATACAATTACAATTCTTTTGTCAGTGCGAGTTTGTGTCGTTACATTAGAATGTTTTGTGGTGTGTGATGGTTTATTCTTTCTAACATACTTCTTTGAAGATACTATTGTAGATGGGTAGCGCTCCATTAAATCTTTCATTGTTAAGTTAAATGTACTTAAAATCTTTTTTAGAATGAGCATTGTAAGTTGTGCGTCATCGCAACTTTTGTGTAGATGTAAGTTAATAAGTTTTATATTATAATAGTCGGCGACTTTCTCTAAAGATGCCACTGTTGGTTGGTGCGTTAACAATTTGTGTAATTGTTGGACATCAAGGCCTTTGAGTTGTAGTTGCTGTAGGTGATATCTTTCGCACGCTAGGTTAATAAAGTTAAAATCATTTGTTATGCTAAATCCTATTAAAAAGTTATTTTTATCTAACAACAACCTTTTGATGCAATTATAATATGATACAAAATTTGATTGATTATAAAACATTTTTTGTGGATAAGATAACAATATTTGTGGGTTGCCTTTGGGACCTAGATGAAATTTACATTCTGGGTTTATTAATATGTCTTTCTTTGATAGTCTATTGAAATGTGAATCAGTTTTTAGATACCCTAAACTACAAATGTGTACCCCGTCGCTACACTCTATGTCAAAAAATAAATAATTCATTTTTACCTTCTAAAGTATTATAACATTTTTTTGTTAATCAATCAACTATATTAATCTTGACAAATTATACATAATGTGGTATCATTTACACAAAGAGAGGAATATTATGGCACAAATTGATGAAGAAATTAGATTGGGGATGCAAAGTGTATACGATGCTAGTCCTATTGAATCTGTTAATTCATTGTCAAATGATGAGATGAGTAGTTCAAAGGGGGCTTTGACTAGAAGAACTAGCACTCAAGCAGTTAAAGGCAGTCAAGAGGCTAAGTGCTTAGAGATGATTGAATTATTTGACAAAGAAGCAAAAGGATTCATTGATTATAAAGATGTCGAGGCTAGGGCTAAGGCAACTAAAGTAGTTTTTGAAGACAAGAAGAATTGGCTCATTGATTATATTCAACAAGTTAAGAGTGATAAAAATATTATATCTGACAGCGAGTGGGCAAATATTAGAAGTCAAGCGGATATGCTATTTGAGACTACAAAAATAACTCAACAAAAATACAAATCTCAAAATGTTTTCCACGCTCAAGACAAACTTATCAATGATTTTGGCAAGATATATTTAGACGACTCAATGTACGATGTATTTAGAGAACAAAATCTAGGCGAGGCATACCTTGATTGTAGGAATAAATTGAATAGACAACTAGCAAATAGGGACAATGCTGAGAGAGTATACAATGAGACAATGCAAGTCTACGATGAAGTTGTATCTTTATTTGATGAATTTGAGAAAGAGAGAAATAAGCAGAAGACAAGAACTGCAGAGACTACTAAATAATAGATTAAATACTATACATTAATAGATTAAATAATTATGATTTTAAATAAAATGTGTTAGGCACATTTTATTTGTGTTTAAGGAGATTTAAGATGAAATTATCAAAAATGGCAATTACAAAAAATAAAATAAAACACGAAGATAATACTTTCGCTCAAGATATTTTGCTTCAAATGGGGCAACTTTATCAATTTTGTAGTGGAGTCTATGCGTATGACCATATCTTATATAGAGTTATGCAGAATGTCAAAGATGTTATTAAGAAGCATTTAGACAAATTGGATTGCGTGGAAGTGTCTTTGCCTGTTTTGCAACCTGAGAGCATTTGGGAGAAATCAGATAGGTTGAATAAATATGTCGAAGAAGATGTGTTATTCCGCACTAAGTCTAACGCACAAAACTTTTGTTTGGCACCAACTGCTGAAGAAGCAATCGTCGAGTTCTTAAGAAATAGACTTGCAACATATAAGACATTGCCTGTTACCTTCTATCAAATTGGTACAAAATTTAGAAACGAGATAAGGACAAAGGGTTACCTTATTCGTGGCAAGGCATTTGAAATGATGGATGCGTATAGTTTTGGTAGAGATACCGCTGATTTGATGGCTGAGTACGACAATATTAGAAGTGCTTATTTTGATATATTCAAAGAGTTAAATTTGGATGCAATGCCTGTTGGTGCCGACACCGGCAATATGGGCGGTAGCAAATCTGAAGAATTTATGTTGGTTTCTGACTTAGGTGAAGATACAATATTTGTCGATTTTGATAATAAGAAAGCATTTAATAGCGAATTGCTTGAGAAGGACAATGCCGAGGAATACTTAAGAGAGACATACGGTATCGAGGATATTAAAAAACTACAGAAATGCCGTTCTCTTGAGTTAGGACACATCTTTCAGTTGGGAACAAAGTATTCAGTATCTATGGATGCAAAGTATGTTGATTCTATGGGACAAATGCAACCATATTATATGGGGTGCTATGGTATAGGTGTCAGCAGAGTTGTTGCGGTTATTTATGAGAACAACAAATTAATCGATGACAAGGGCGATGTTATTGGATTTAGTCTACCTTATAATATAGCACCTTATAAAGTGCAAATAATCTTTAGCAATAATGAGCAAAAAGAGCAACAAGCAAATCAACTATACAATAAATTATTAGATTGTGGAATAAATGCTTTGCTTGATGATAGACAAGACATTATGTTTGGGGCTAGAATTAAGGACGCAAACTTCTTAGGTACACCTTATATCGCAGTTCTAGGAAATAAGACTGAAGATAATATGGTCGAAATTGAGAATACTAAAACTAAAGACAAGAAATATTTGTCTATAGATGAAGCGGTAAAATTCTTTAAAAGTCTATAATTATAAAATCTATAATTACAAAATCTATAATAATGAAAACTATGAATGATAAAGAATTAACTCTTTTGAAACTAGCGGAATAATAAAATAAGAACTCTATCTATTTTGAATTAAATTAGAAAATTGATAAAGTTCTTTTTTTATGTTTGTCAAAAAATATTAGATTAATATTTTTTATTTGCTTTTTATTATAATTATGATACAATAAACATTAGGAGAAAAAATGACAGAATTTAAAATATTTGAAAACGATAGTTTTAGAATAGAATATCCAATAGATTTAGAAAATTTTACGCAATTTTCAGTTAAAAATGCTATGGATAGTATTGAAAAACTTAAGACGCTCTTTAAAGCAGAGGAAAGCCTAAAACTCAATGCAAATTTTTTTGATAGTAGAGAAGATTTTGTGGAATACATAAAGCAATATTCAACAAGAAAAGAAATACCAGATTGGGTAATGGGTTGTTTTTATAATAACGGAATACAACTTTATATAGACAAGAATAGTAGTTATCAGTTAGAAAGAATGAGATATACTTTACTACACGAAACAGTGCATTTGTATTTTACTAATTATATCTATAATAAATATAATATTAAGAGAATATGTTGGTTTGATGAGGCTTATGCTAATTATTTGGATAAACATCCAAAGGATATAAAACAAATTTTACAAACATTAGAATTACCTATTGATTTTAATATGAGTAGTTTATCTAATCCAGAAAGCAATGCTTATGGGGCATTCAATTTGATAGGATATTACATTTTTTCAACTCATCGAGAAGAAGAATTGCTAAATCTTCTAATTAAAGATAGCGAACAAATAAGAAAACTGGGTAAAACGATTTTGAAAGAAGCAGTAGAATATATAGAAAACAAAAAAATTAGTTCAGTAGAAATAGATAGTGTATTGAGTTAGAAATTGGAAGTATTGCAAGAAATGTTGTTTTGATAATGTAAGGGAACTACCCGTTCCCTTACGAATCCTTAGGCAAGCGAGTGTGTGTAGGGGATTTTCCATCCCCTACAACCCTAGTACAAGAGCAGGGCTCTTGACTTGTGTACTAAAGGTACATTGAATGTACTTGAGTACGCAAGACTCAAAGAATATTGCTTTTTGCTCTCGCAAAAAGTAAATATTGTTAAGTTTTAATCACTAGACTTGTATTGTGTGCATAACCAAATAAACAGGTCAAGGACACTGTCCTTGCACTGGGGGTGTGGGGGATGGGAAATTCCCCTACATACAAAAGATAATGCAAGGGAACTACCCGTTCCCTTACGAACCTTTAGGCAAGGGAAGTCTCCCTTGACCTGTGTACTATGGGTGCACATACAAAACTAGGTGCGAAGAACTTAAAGTATTTTGCTTTTTGCAAATTGCAAAAAGTAAATGACATAGAGTTATACGCACACAAGTTGTGTAGAGTCCTAAAGTAAACTATGCAGGTCAAGGACACTGTCCTTGCACTAGGGTAGTAGGGGATGGGAAATCCCCTACAATAAAAAATACTATGAATGATGAAAATTATAGATAGATTGTAGTTTATGAGGCAAAGATATATTAACTTTTTTTTGATTAAATTCATATATTGAGAGTGGAGTATATACTCCAAGGAGAAAATTATGTTTATTAATAAACTATCAATAGGTCTTACTTGCGATACTTCTCATTTTTGTTTACATTTGTGCAGAAATTGCAACTGCGGTTGTAATAATCGTTGTTGTGATGATAACTGCATAACAAAAATTGTCCAAAAAGCAGGGGCGAAAGGTGCTACAGGGCCAACTGGCGCCACAGGTCCTAGCGGTCCAACCGGCCCGACTGGTCCAACCGGTCCAACGGGTCCAACCGGACCAACTGGACCTACAGGCCCAACAGGGGCAACGGGTGCGACTGGTGCCACAGGGCCAAGTCTTGTTAATGCTGGTACTGCTACTCTATTGCCAGCAGGTTCTACTCCAACTGTTACAAATAGTGGTACCGATGTTAATGCTATTTTTGATTTTGGTATACCAGAAGGCGAAACGGGTGCTACTGGTCCAACCGGCCCAACGGGTGCTACCGGCGACACTGGTCCAACCGGTGCCACAGGGGATACTGGACCGACCGGCCCAACAGGTCCAACCGGACCAACGGGTCCAACCGGTGCGACTGGTGCACAAGGCATACAGGGCATTCAAGGTTTAGCGGGCGCTACCGGTGCTACCGGTCCAACCGGTCCTACGGGCGCGGGCGATACAGGTGCCACAGGCCCTACGGGACCAACAGGACCAACTGGACCAACGGGTGAAACAGGCCCAACAGGAGCAGGCGACACAGGCGCTACAGGTGCGACAGGCCCAACTGGCCCTACTGGAGAGACCGGACCAACAGGTGCAACTGGTGAAACAGGCCCAACAGGGGCGACTGGTGCTACGGGGGAGACTGGTCCAACGGGTCCAACCGGCCCAACAGGTCCAACGGGTCCAACAGGAGATGCCGGAGCACAAGGCATACAAGGCTTACAGGGTGATACCGGAGCAACAGGTGCAACGGGCGAGACGGGTCCTACCGGTGCTACCGGCGAAACGGGACCAACCGGGGCAACAGGTGCTACAGGCGCTACCGGTGCAGGATTAAGTGCTTATGGTGGATTGTACAATAATGCAACACAACAACCTACCTTAACTACTGCTAATAGTTTCCAACAAGTACAACTCAATACAGAAATGCCACTTTCAAATACTTCAACGAGTTCTAATGCTATAACAGTTAATGATGCAGGCGTTTATGAGATATGTTATAGAGTTGGGTTAACAACTAATGAAGAAGTAGGGTTTGAAGTTGTAGCAAGGCAGAATACCACTAATATTGATGAAACATTGTCATCTACTCAAGCGACTTTAACAAATGATGGTGGTACAGATTATGCCGCTACATTGTGTGCTTGTGTGATTGTTAACCTAAATGCGAGTGATTCTATTGATTTAGCGATAGCATCTACAGGTTCACCAACGGGGGGATTAACTGTTACAATAGGCGATGATGCTAACGCATATTTAACTGTAAAAAGGTTAGATTCTTAATCTATAATAAAATAAACGCTAGTAAAGATGCTAGCGTTTATTTTATAAGTGGCACTAAATTAGTGTCGCTTATTTTATAATAAATATTAAATATCAAATATAAAAAGTTAAACAATATTTCATTAGTAGTCTTTATATAATGTGTAATATTAATTAATAGTCTTTGTATATGGTGTAATATTAATTAATAGTCTTTGTATATGGTGTAATATTAATTAATAGTCTTTGTATATGGTGTAATATTAATTA
>CALVIT010000005.1 GCA_944331845.1 uncultured Clostridia bacterium | reverse complement strand
CCAATTGTTTACAATTTTGCTGCAACACGCCCTAAGGGGGCTGAACAAACTACCGGCTAAGCCGGTAGTTGTGATTATTTACAAAATAAACGATAAGACAATGTTATATAAAATTAAATTGTTGCAATATAATCATTTATATAGATATGGCTATTAAATTTTTATTTACAATACATATAATATATTAATCATTTTAAATAATTTTTGATAGCTATCATATTGGTATTTTTGATACTCTATTAATAAAATAAATTATTTTATTTATAATTTGCTAATAAGTCAAAAATGACAAATGATAATTAAAAATGTTAAAAAATGACAAAATGCACTATATTATTAATGATATAATATTCATTAAGAGGTGCAAATGGCAAGGAAGTTAGTTATAACTAGCGGTAAAGGTGGAGTAGGGAAAACAACTATATGTGCTAATTTAGGGGCGAAATTAGCACATTTAAAATTAAGGGTTTGTATTCTTGATGTTGATATTGGGTTGAATAACTTAGATGTTGTTATGGGAATTGAGAAGAATATTGTTTATGATATTGTAGATTGTATTGAAGGTCGTTGTAGAATAAAACAAGCCTTAATACAAGATAATAATGAACCTTATTTATTTATAATGCCATCGACACAAAGTCTTCATTGTGATAAGATAACAAAAAACCAAATAAAATCAATTGTTGATGAATTATCAAGCATCTTTGACTATATTCTAATTGATTGTCCTGCTGGCATAGATTTAGGTTTCCATCGAGCTGTTTTTTCTGCTTCCGAAGCGATTGTAGTTACTACACCTCATATATCAGCTATTAAAGATGCTTCGAAAGTGGTTGATATTTTAAGTACTTACGAATTGTATAGTACAAAATTAGTTATTAATAGAGCAAGGGGAGACTTAATGGCAGGGAATGAAATGTTATCTGTTGCTGATATCAATAACTTATTTGATATTGACTTAGTGGGCGTAATACCCGAAGATGACAATATCACTACATCTTTAAATATTGGTGGCGCAGTAGTTGCTAATTCCAAAGCTGGCAAAGCGTTTTTGCAGTTAGCAGAAAATATTCATTATAATACTAATAAAATCATTAACTTTCAAAAAGAATACAAAGGAATAGTTGGTTATTTCAAAAGGAAGATAAAAAGGAATATTTAATTATGCAAAAATATATAACTACAAATGCACTAGATAGAGTAAAATCGGCATTATCGTTAGACAAGCATTTTAAACCAGATAAATTCGCTGATGTTATTAAATTTGAAGTGTACAATGTTCTAAAAGAATATGCTGATATAAAAAATGATGATTTTGAAGTCAAAGTTGAAGTTAACGAATTTGGAGAATACATTATCAATATTAGTGCGTTAGCTAGAAGAATCAAAGTAGTGGGTATTGTCCCAGATAAAAATTAATGTAATGGATGCAATAATATGTAGACTATGGTAATTACTATAGTCTATTTATTTTTTTTAATGCATAAAATGTGTTATGAAAACTTTTAAAAATATAATTGCTGTGCTAAAATTAAAATATATTTTTGTAGCGTTAGTTATTGTAATTTGTTGTATGTCAATTAATTTAATAGACCGCACATTTTGGAATAATTTAGTCGAAAGTGTTAGAACAACACTTGAATCTACTAAACCCACTGAAGAATTATTTGATGACACTGGAGGGGTAAAACTAATATCTGTCTTATTTAAAGAAGATAGTTGTCTTGTCTCTACAACTCCAATTGATTATGATTTACAAATATCAAACTTTGATAACTTTGTTAATGAACAAGGTTGTATAACAATAATTGGAGCATCTGGAATATTGTATGCTCCTTATCAAGGCGAAATAAAAATAGATAATCTAGTAGATAATATAACTCAAATAACTATTATTCATAGCAATAATCTAAGTACTGTCTTCTCTGGTGAATTTGGGTTAGGTATCAAAGATGGCCAAAAAGTGCAAAAGGGGCAACCCTTGGCTATTATGTTAAGCGATATGCAATTTTATATAATTCAGGGCGATGAAATTCTAAATAATTATGATAGTAGCGGAGAAGAACTATGAAGAATTTAAAATTAAGAATTCACCCATTGTTTTTATGTTTTGGTATTTTAACTTTTTTATTAGGATTAGGAGAAATATTTATATGTTATCTTATTACTGTTCTTCTACACGAGATAGGGCATGCTGTAGTCGCTAAGCATTTAGGATATCAACTTCAGCAAATTTCATTACTTCCTTTTGGTGCTGAATTAAGTTTGCAAAATGATGATTTTACATACAAAGACGAAATAAAAATTGCAGTTGCAGGACCATTAGTTAACCTAATACTTATTATTATTTTTGTTGCTCTATGGTGGATTTTCCCTACTACATATTATTATACTGATTTGTTTGTTTTTTCGAACTTTGTAACTTTGATATTTAATTTACTACCTATTTTCCCTTTGGATGGTGGAAGAGTTTTTAGGGCGATTGTATCAAAATATAAAGACTCTAAATCTACAGAAAAAATTGTCAGCATAACTGCTATAAGTTTATCATTAATTTTCTTTGGTATTTTCATAGTTTCAATTTTTTTTAATCCCTTGTATTCAATGGCTTTAGTCTCAATATTTATGTTAACAGGAGCATTTAATTTTAATAAAAATGCAGTATACAAAAGAATGGTCTTTAGTTAAGATTTGCAAAAAAATTTTAAAAAAGGGTGCAATGTTAATATAATCGCTATATCCGAAGAAATGCCATTATATAAATTAATCAAATTTATTAATTCTCAAACCTATACAATTTTTGTAGTATATGATAAAAATAATAAACTTAAGAAAGTAATAATGGAGAAAAACCTTAATGAATTATTTATTAAATACAATTCATTTGAACTTTTGAAAGATATTATTCAAAAATAGTTTATAATGTTTTGATTTTTTTAGAATATATGTTATAATACAATGAAATGATAACTCAAGTTATCATAGGAGTGTTTATGGAAATTAGCAAAGATGATTTAATGGAAATAAAAAAAGCTGGTGAAAGTATTTTTTTAAATGAACTACAATCTTATTTCTTGTTAGGTAATACTAACGAATATGACAATTTTGAACCTTCAAAACTTAACTTGTCAAGTTGTAGCGAATTTGATAAGTATAAATATGCTTGTTGCTTGTATGCTGGTTTTAAGATTGAAGAAGATGAAGAGAAGGCATACAAGATATGGGAAGAATGCGCTGAACAAGGGCAACCATTTGCTATGATTGAATATTCTGTATATTTATTCAAAAATGGAAAAAGAGAAGAAGGATTTAAATTCCTACAAATGGCAGCTAATGCAGGTAATAAATTAGCACAATTTAGAATAGCGCTTTGTTATATGTTTGGCTATGGAGTCGAACAAAATGAAAAAAAAGCTTTTACTATTTTTGAAAAGCTGAGTGAAGAAGATTATCCTAATGCTGTATATATGTTGGGTTCATTCTATATGACTGACAATGGTTTATTTGTTAAGAGAGATGCAATGAAGGGTTGGGAGCTAATAAAGAAAGCAAGTAAGTTAGGTTCTCCATTTGCTCAATATGAAGTTGCTATACAAATGTGTGCTTCTACTCAAAATAATGAATTTACTCCTACAATAATAAAGTTATTGACTTCTTCTGCAGATAATGGAGATTTGAGAGCGCAATATTTATTAGCATTAGCTTACGCAAAGGGCGAGGGCGTAGATGTTGACCTTGAGAAATCAATGAGCTACCTAGCACAAAGTTTTGAAGGCGGTTTTCCTTTAGCTATTGAATTAATGCAAAAAATAAAAAATAGTATTCGAGAAGAATAGGAAAGTGTATATATGTGGTGTATTATAAAAATATAATACACCATATTTAGTGTATTATATAAAATAATAATTATATTTTACTTGTTTCTATTATGACTTTTATTATATTTTGATTGCCATTGTTATTTAGAAAAGAATTTTGCAAGCTACATATTTTTTTAGAATTATTAAGTTGTGTTTTTATACAATCGACAAAACTATTTAATTCTAATTTGGGTAAATAACAAGCTAAATTATTTTGCATAAAATATTTTGCATTGTCTATTTGTTCGCCTCTTGACTCTTTTTTGGTGAGCGGTACTATTATCATCGGTTTATTTATAGTTGCTATTTCAAATAAAGCGTTAGCACCACCTCGTGTTAAAACTATGTCGCTACTATTAATTAGTAATGGCATTTCATTTGAGAACTCATATTGTATGTAATTATTATTATCAATTTTTTGTAATTTATTATTTCCGCACAAGTGTATAACATTATAATCTTTGGTTAAAAAATTGATATTATCATAAATAAATGAATTAATAGTATTTGACCCTTGACTACCTCCAACTACTAATATTGTAGGTTTGTTGTTTTTGAAAAATTGCTTTTTAGGTGCTTTAAAAAATTCCTTTCTAATAGGTGCGCCTGTTTGCACATATTTTTTTGAATGTCTTTGCGAAGGGAATGTGGTACATATTTTATCGCAAAAATGACTGCTTAATCTATTTGATAGTCCCATTGTCGTATCTGATTCGTGAATTACAACTTTAATTCCTAATTTGTGTGCAGCTATTACTACAGGTAGGGAAATATAACCACCTTTCGAAAAAACAATATTAGTATCTAATGAAGATAAAATCTTTTTACAGTCATTAATACTTTTTAATAACTTAAATGGAATTTTTAAATTTTTTAATGTTAATTTTCTTATCAATTTTGGAGTGTCAATAGAATAATATGGTATGCCGTATTCTTCTACTAACTTTTGTTCATTTTTGTTAGTGCTTCCGATATAATAAATGTTTTCAAAATATTTTTTTAAATCTTCTACAAGTGCTAAATTGGGAATTATGTGTCCAGCTGAGCCTCCACCTGTTAATACTATATTCATTAAAAACCTCTTACTTAATTAATATATGTAATATTAAATATTATATAATAAAATTTTAAAAAATTTTAAGGATAAAAATTATGAACTTAAATTATAGTGATTTAATTAAAATTGAGAAACCATCTAGGTACTTAGGTGGAGAATTTAATAGTTGTGAGAATTGTGATTTCACTAAAATCAGTAACTGTTTTTGTTTCCCTGATTTATATGAAGTTGGTATGTCTCATACAGGAATGAAAATTTTGTATGAATTAATTAATTCTTTAGATAGTAGTTTTTGTGAAAGATGTTTTGCTCCTAAAGAAGATTTTGCACAAATGTTAAATGAGAAAGGGCTTAAATTATTTTCTCTAGAAAGTCATACTCAATTAAAAGATTTTGATTTCTTACATTTTACTTTCCAATACGAAATGAGTTATACAAATTTTTTGTATATGCTTGATTTGGCTGATATTCCATTTTATTCTAAAGATAGAGATGATTCTTGCCCAATTATTATTGGTGGTGGGCCTTGTGCAGTTAATTTAGAACCGCTAGCTGACTTTTTAGATGTGATTATAGTAGGCGATGGCGAAGAAGTAAATGTCAAATTACAAAGTATCTACAAGAAGGGTATGAGCAAACAAGAATTTTTTGATAAGATTAAAGGCATAGATGGTGTATACATACCTTCTCTATATGAAATTAATGAACAACAATTTTCTATAGTAAATTGTAATGAAAAAATTAAAAAGGCTATTGTCAAAAATCTTAATAATGCTTTTTATTTATCAAAACCAGTTGTACCAAATATTGATATAGTTCACAATCGTGGAGCAGTTGAACTATTTAGGGGATGTACTCGTGGTTGTAGATTTTGTCAAGCAGGTTATATCTATAGACCTGTGCGAGAGAGAACCATTGACAAAATTTGTGATTTATCATCAAGTATTGTCAAAAACACAGGGTATGGCGAAATTTCATTGTTTTCATTATCTACGGGCGATTATTCAAATTTATTAGAATTAATTAAAAAGTTAAAAGAAAATCCTATTCTAAAAAATGTTAAATTTTCTTTACCTTCATTAAGGCTTGATAGTTTTAAGGGAGCATATTCATTTGAAAGCAAGAAGTCAAGTTTAACGTTTGCTCCTGAAGCAGGCACACAAAGGTTAAGGGATGTTATAAACAAAAATATAACCGAAGATAACATATTGCATAGTCTAGAAGATGCATTTAATGCTAATTATGACAAAATCAAATTGTATTTTATGATTGGGTTACCAACAGAAACAATGCTTGACATACAAGGAATTGTTGAGTTGTCAAAAAAAATACAATCAGTTTATCAGGGAATAAAAGGCAATAAAAAAAGACCAAAACTTACAGTTAGTACAAGCATATTTGTACCTAAACCTTTTACGCCATTTCAATTTGAAAAATTCGCCGATAAAAATGACATTACAATGAAAACTGACTACTTAAAGAAAGAATTGAAAGCAATAGGAGTGAATTATAATTATCACGATTATGATATCAGTCTAATAGAAACGATTTTGGCAAGGGGTGATAGAAAATTGGCAAAAGTTATCTTGAACGCTTATAAGTTAGGGTGCATTTTTGATGGATGGACTGATAAATTTAATTATGACAAATGGTGTCAAGCACTTAATGAAATAGATATAACAAATTACATAAACGAAATAGATGAAAACATTCCTTTACCTTGGGACCATATAGACATTGGCGTAAGTAAAGAGTACCTAAAGAATGAGAGAAAGAAATCAAGAGAGGCACAAACAACTAGAGATTGTCGCCAAGGCTGTACTAATTGTGGACTCATAAAATTTGGAGGTTGTGGTGTTATTAATAAAATTTAGAAAGGTTGGGACTTTTGCGTACATATCTTATTTAGATTGCAGAGATGTTATTATCCAAACTATAAAAAGGGCAGGCATTGAATTTAGTTATTCACAAGGTTTTAATCCGCACGAACTAGTATACTTTACGCCTCCAACTTCTTTGGGGATTGAAAGTTTTTGTGAGTATGCATATATTGTAACAGATTATAATGATATTGATAATTTTGTTTTAAAATTTAATGAATTGTCGCCTAAAGGGCTTAAAGTTGATTGGGTTAAGAATATTGATAAGAAACCAAATTTCTACGATTTAATAGATTGTGCTAAATATATTATTAAACTTTCTAAACCCTTGCAAGTAGACTTTAGTAAAATTGATTTAGTGGGGGATGACTTAGAATTTGCTGATAAAGTATTCAATATATCATATATAGATAATGAAATACATTGTGTTTTAGCTTGTGGGCAAAAAAACAATTTGAAACCAAGTAAATTAATTTCACATCTACAAACTATAGAAAATTTTGAAGTTATAAAAATTATAAAAACGAATTTATATAATTTCAAAGATAAAAATAATTTAATTGATATTGATATGCTGTTATAGAAATGGTAAAAATCTCCAAAAATATTTGGAGATTTTTTGTTATAAATTTATTAAAGGTGCAAAAAATAAAGCAAGGAGAACACGATGGAACAAAAGAATATTAAAGATGACAGCATAGAGTTATTGAATGAAATCTATAAAAATGTTAAAATGGCGACTCAATCATTGGAAAATGTATTAGCAAGTATTAAATTGGAAGACATAACAATAGAGTTAAGTAAGGAGAGTAGTCAATACTATGTCTTTGAGAAAGAATGTATTATGATAGCTAACTCAAAAGAATATAATCTTAAAGATAATAACATAATTCAAAAGGCTCAATTATGGGTGTCAATTAAATTAAATATGTTATCTTCTGCTTGCACCCAACATATTGCAGAAATGTTATTGATTGGTACAATGATGGGTATCATTGATTTAGTGAAGGCGGTTACTAATTATGAGAACGCTGATACTGAAATTCTAGATTTAGCAAACAAATTAATTGAATTTGAAAGAAATAATATTGACACTTTCTTTGAATATCTAAAGGTTAAGCCTAAAGATAAAAACCAATGTGAAGAATAAATATGAATGAAATACTAAAAATCGTTATCTTAAGCATATTGGTATATGGAACAATATCTATATTAATTTCATATAACATATTTTTTGATTTGAATTTATATAAAGTTAATGATGGGAAGGGTAATACTGAGAAATTCTACATAATAAATGAAGAGAAAGCAAAGGACATATTTAATAATTATGAGATAGCAAATGATGAAGAAGAATTTAATATAATAAAATTTTTTGAAAAATTAAATGGAGACTTTAAATTTGAATATTAACTAAATACATTGTATAATAAAAATATAATACACAATATGTTGTGTATTATATTTTTATTCTTGCATCTATCAAAGAAATTTCTCCATTTTTGTTATTTATTAATAATGGGTTTAAATCTAATTCTTTAATATCATAACTCATAGCAAAATTATTAATTGCTATCATAATATCTTTAATTGTTTCGATATTGGCTGCCGGTAAATTTCTTATGTTTTGAAGCAATTTTGAAGATTTTAAACTTTCAATTTGGTTGTCCATATCTTCAGCAGTTACAGGTAGAACTTTAAAACAAACATCTTTGAATGCTTCGACAAATATTCCACCTAAACCAAACATTGAACATAAGTCGAACTGACTGTCTTTAACAATTCCGTATACAAATTCTCTGTTTGCTGATTTCATTTCTTGAATTATAAATCCATCTAAACCATCTATGCATTTATTTTGTTTTAAGCTAGAAATTATTTCATTGTATGCAGTAACAAGTTGACTTTCATTTTGGATGCCAACTTTAACTCCGCCGACATCACTTTTGTGTGAAATTGTTTTGGAAGTAATTTTCATTACAACAGGGTATCCTACATTTTGGGCCTCAACCTTAGCACTTTCTAAATCTTTAGCAAAACCAAATTTAACTAATGGTAATTTGAGTTCATGTAATACTTGTAGTGATTCGTAGGTTGTAAGTAAATTTCGATTATCACTTCTAACATCATTAATAATTTTATCTATAGTTTTATTTTTTATAGATTTTTTTATAGGTTTATCATTTGCCTTTTCTTTCATTAATGATTTTAAAGCTAATGCGATTTCATCGCCGGAGTTAAATACTGGTAAATATTTCGTATTCTTCTTTATTTTGAGTAATTCTTCTTCGTGAGTAATAAACATACCTGCAATAAATTTATCAGGGTATTTCATTTTTATATTATCTACTATTTGTGCTATTTCACTAGATTTTGTACCCATAATGTATAGATGAATACATATTATAGCATCGATATTTTTGTTTTTGACACAAAATTCCAAAGTCTTTTTGTAATCATCTATTGAAGCTGATGCTACCATATCTATAGGATTTTTGACCGATGCTTGTTCTTGTAGATAAGATTTCATATATTGTTTTTCTTCATCTGTAAAGTCATATAGATTAATGTTATTATTGCTTAATGCGTCTACAGTCATAATAGCAGGGCCACCAGCATTAGTGATGATGACAGCATTTTTAATAGGAGATACTTTTTGAGTTGTTTCAAATATTGTAGCAAGTCCAATCATTTGTTCAATCGTATCTACTCTCATTACTCCACATTGTTTTAAAAATGAGTCATTGATTACATCAGCGCTTGCCAATGTTCCTGTATGTGATGATGCCGCAACAGCACCCCTAGCACTGCGACCTGATTTAATGCAAATAATTTTTTTATTACATTTTTTGCAGGCTTCCATAAAATCTTTAGGGTAGGGGATAGTCTCAAGGTAAAGTAGAACTTGAGTAATATCATCATCTTTATTAAAGAAATTAATCAAATCGTGGACTGTTACATCGCAACCATTGCCAAAACTAATTGCATATTTGATACCAACTTGTGAATTTTCAAATTTATTCATTATACCGCTTAAATATGCTCCTGATTGACTAATCAAAGCAATGTTTCCAGTTTTACAAGTTGATTTAGAGAAATTAGCATTTAATTTGATGGCGCTATTAACAAAACCTAATGTATTTGGACCAATAATATTTAGGTTGTGTTCTTTAGCATATGCTGAGATTTGTTGTTGTGCGACTTTACCTTCTTGTCCTAATTCTCCAAAGCCTGCAGTGATAATATACATATTTTTAATTCCGCAAATATCGCATTGTTTAACTGTATCTAATACAGCTCGTGCAGGAATTGCAATCATTACCAAATCAGGGGTTGTAGGTAAATCTTCAACCGATTTATAACATTTAAGATTTTGACAATTTGTGTATTTTGGGTTAATAGGGAATATTTTGCCTTCATATCCGCCAATAATTATGTTATTTAATAATAGGTAACCTACTGTATCAAGTTTGTTTGATGCACCTATGATTGCTATAGATTTTGGGTTAAGAAAATTTTGTAGATTTCTGTTCATATTTCACTCCTTATGATTTCCATTATAACATAATAGACAAATTAAACCAAATATTTTCAGTTATAAAACATTTTTTCTTCAAAAACAATTGACAATCTTACAAAAATCTTATATACTTTATAGGTCAAAATTAGGAGAGAGCAATGATTTTAGACCTCAACCTAGCAAAAAGTAGAAGTGGTATTGATGTACACAAAGAATTAGAATTTGATTTACCCAATGGTCTATTAGATGATTTGGGGTTGGAACCAAAATCAAGTTGTAATATTGCTTTAGACTATCAATATAACCCAAAGTTTGTGCTTGTGAAGGGGCGGGGCTCTGTGCATTTGACGGGAAATTGTTTTCGTTGTGGAGATGAAGTCTTATTTTTACATAATTTTGAGTTTGAAGAAAAATTTTTGCCCGCAAACGATGAAATTGTTAAAGATGTTGATGACTTTTATTATTATAAAGGAAATGACATTGATATAACGAAAATGATTATAGATAATCTATTGACTTCTTTGCCTCATCAAATTCTGTGCAAGGAAGATTGTAAAGGGTTATGTCCGTATTGTTTTGCAAATCTTAACTCGCAACAATGTAATTGCAAACCAAAAACTAATAATGTATTTGCGAGTTTGACTGACATAAAATTTGACTAGGAGGGTAAATAAATGGCAGTACCTAAACAGAAAGTGTCTAAACAAAGAAGAAATAAAAGAGTTGCATCTAGTTGGAAAATAGGAAGTCCAACTCTTGTTGAATGTCCTAATTGCCACGAATTAAAAGCTTCACACCAAGTTTGCAAAGCTTGTGGTTATTATGATGGTAAACAAGTTATTAACTTTGAAAAAGATAAAAAAGAAGAACAGTAATTATATCCAAAGCTTTGTGCTTTGGATTTTTTTGTAAGTGTAAAATTGTAATTTATACAATTATATATAATTTAAATAATTTAACAATTTGATTAACATTTAAGCACTTATATTTTGTTTAATATAAATTAATATGTAAAAAGAAATTGCAAAATTTATCATTCTATGATATACTAAAAATATGGGAAATGAAAATATTTATGTAGCAAGTTCTTCTATTTCTAGAAAGAATTTAGCTAATGAAATGGGTTTAAATTGGAAATTTGTAAACAATGCTTTTGATGAGGAAACGTATAAAAAAATATTTAAAGTTAATACATTACAGCAAGCAATGGAATATACAAAATTTCTATCAAATGGTAAAGCATTCAGTATTATAAATAATTATGATGGAATTATTATTGGGTGTGATAGTGTGGCATTCTTAAAAGGTAGATTGCTTGAAAAACCTAAGGACATCAAAGAATTCTATAGTATGATGGATATAATAACAAAATATTCGCACCATTTAATAACTGGAGTAACAATTTATAATACTACAAATAGGAAACATTGCTCTTTTTGTGAAATAACTAAATTGTATTTTGACCCATTTACAAATGAACAAAAAGAAATTTTGTTAAATAAATATAACGGTTTACAAAATGCAGGTGGGTATACTTTGAATGAATCAATAGAAGGCAATACTCACATTATCAAAGGGACTCGGGATAATGTTATTGGGTTACCTATAAAGAGAATAATTAATGAAATAAATAATATGTAGGTGGTATATGAACTTTATAAGAAATAAAATGTTACAATTTATATATTTACCATTTTTAGCAAATAATAATGTTAGAAATCAAATTTGTAATTTTTTAGACAAATTTGATGAGAAACAATTAAAAACTTTCTTAGATATTCAAGAAGGGAAACTCGGCAAAAACGAACAAATATTATTGGAGAAAGAAATTAATGGAATTCAATATATTATAGAATACAACTGTTTTCAAAATTTATTGGATTTAACAATAAAAGACCAAATTCTTAATCGAACTTTTAGGTTAACATCGCTTTATCAAATAAAGGCACATAGCACGACTGAAATAAATTTGTATTTACCTTCTAAATTAAAAAGCAAGCATACGAAAATAGGGGGAAAGAAGATAGCGTATTTTATTTTGAGCGAGACAAATGAGTTAGCACAAGATTATAATTTTTGCAACCAAAATGGAGATAACTTATTTAAAATATTTAATCCTAGTAGTGCAAAGGTCTTAATATGTGCTTTAAATGATAAAGAAAAATTTGTAAAAAACAAAACTACAATATATAAAGGCGAAGGTTTTATTAGTGATAATTTAAAACAAGTTGTGTCAACTATTTGTAGTGAAGAAATCTTTGAAGATGAAGAAATGTTTAGCAAAGATTTTGAGAATGAGCGGTATATAAATAGAGATTTAACCACTACTGATGATGATTATATGTGTTATGAAGAAAATGTTATCTATAAGAATGTAGATAAAGGGTTGTATCAAGTTATAAAAAAGAGTTCAATAGGCGAAGATTTATATTTCGGTGATTTTGTAAATAATGATGAGTATTTTATAAGAGAATATACCCCTTATGATAAAGGTAAATTTAACTTTAATAGCAAAAATTCAAAAGAGATAAAAATAACTAAATCACAAGTTTTAAAAATAATGAATGATGAATTAGATATTAAAAAGTTGTTTTCTAAAAGCAATAGTAATGAAAAGGAGTATTTATGATAGTTTTAGCATCAGACCACGCAGGTTTTATTCTTAAAGAAAAAGTAAAAAAATATTTAACTAAACAAAAAATAGCATATGTTGATTTGGGAACAGATTCTAATGAATCCGTAGACTACCCTGTATATGCTAAGAAAATGGCTGAATATATGCTTGAAAATAAAAATAGTCAAGGTATATTAATCTGTGGTACAGGTATAGGTATGAGTATAGCAATTAATAGGTTCAAACATATTAGAGGTGCACTATGCCATAACAAACAAACCGCTAAATTATCTAGAGAACATAATAATGCAAATGTATTAATCTTAGCTGGTAGAAGTAAAAAGACTTTGATATCATATAAATCACTTGTAAAAGCATTTTTAACAACTAAATTTTTAGGTGGTAGACACCAAAAGAGAGTTGATATGCTATCTAATTTGTAGTAGCATATAATCATTCTATTACTCGGTAGAAAATTTTATAAAATATTTTTGATTTGTCATTTATAATAATACAATTTAAAATAGGTGACAGAGCAGAATGTTAACTTAGATTCTCTATTTGTAGAATATACAATCAAATAAAACTTCATCATATATTTATTAAAAAAAGTTAATTGTGAATTAACTTTTTTTAATATCAATGTTGATTGTTAATATTACTTTACTATATTAAATCATTATAAAATTATGTATAAATCGTTTTGTACAAGAATAAATATAGAGCAATGGAGGATGTAATGAAAAAAATATTTGTAGGTACATTGCTTGTAATTTTAACTCTAGTATTTTCCGCTTGTGGAGCAAATAAAATTGATTTAATGCTAGACAATATCGCAGAAGTTAGATACAATGTATTTTCAGGCGAGAATGAAGAATATACCGCAACATTTATGAGTGGCGAAAGAGAAAACCCTTATATAGTTAACGGTATTTGTGAAGATAAAACAGAATTCGGTATGTTGACAATTAAATATAAGTCAACAGATATGCCTATGGTTGCACAATACAAATTAATAATAGATGAACAAGAATATAATGGAAATTTAGAGTATAATAATTATGAAGGCACTTTGATGGTAGATATAAATAAAGTTGTTAATGACAACGCTAGTATATCATTAACTGTCATAACTAATCAAGGAGAAAGTGAATGTCAGTTAAACGCCAAAACTGATAACTTAGAGATAACTTGGAGAAGTGCTCTTGAAATTGCTGTTAGTGAGTGGGGCAATGAATTAGACGAATACATATCTAAAGGCAAACTTAATGGGGAGATTTACATTAAGATTATAACTGACTTAAATAGTAACTTTGATACTTATTATTGGTATGTCTCCATTGTGGGTAATAATGGCAATACTAATGGGGTTATAATTGACCCACAAAGTGGAGAAGTTATAGCAAAAAATTAGTATATCAAAATCAACTTATTATACAATATAAAAATATAATACACAAAATATTGTGTATTATATTTTTATAATACGCTCTTAGTTGTGTATTATAATTTTGTGATAAGGAAAATTATATGATTTGATATCATTAATAGAATTATATATTTTTGAACTAATTGTGTCGTAATTATATAAACTATTTTGTTGCATAATTTTTTTGTCTTTTAAGTTAGTAATGAGAGATATTTTACAATCTAAAGCATTAAGTATGCCATTATTCTTAGTAGCGACTAACTTAATATATGGCAATGTATAATCACAATCTTTAGAGACATTCAACAAAATGTTAAGGTATAATCTATTTAGATAATTTTGACTATATCTTTTTGACTTAATAGATTTATTGAACTTGCTAAAAGTGTTTGCATTAGTATTAAATATTTTATTTTCTATGCCTTCTCTCATATCCTTAATTTTTGATAATTCTTCAATAGTTTTTGTTATTATATTATGGTATATACAATTATTAAATTTTATAAAATTATTTGGTTTATTATTTTGAATAATTTGATAGTTTGTATCATTAACCATTGGCTTAATGCATTCATAATTTTTTTGTAATATTATTTTTCGTATCGTTGTTGCTGAAATGTCATTATTTCTTTCTATTATTATTGGAGTAATTTTGTAATCATTTTTTTGAATTGCAGTTAAGTATTCAAGGCCTAAAATATCATTTGCAGTTAATTGTATATGATAGAGTTTTTGTATAGTTAAAGCAAATGCTTTTGAGAATGTTTGTCCCTGTGATAAATTATTTTTAAGTTGTTTTATAAATTCTGTACTATTCTTATAATCATTAATTTTTCTCAATATTTTCTCATCTAACTTTGTTCCAAACGCTAGATAGTTGATATTTAATTGACTAGCGATATGTAGTGCAAAATTGGCAAATTTTTCTGCAGAGTTTATTGTATAAATTGTCGGTAGGTAAATGACCGCATCAAAACCTATATTTAATGCCATTTCTGCTCGTAATTGGTACTCATAAATGGCTGGCAACCCACGCTGAACAAAGTTTCCGCTCATTATAGCGACGACATAATCACAATTAGTTTTTTGTCTTGCTTGCTGTATTAAATACTGATGTCCGTTGTGTGCTGGGTTAAGTTCACAAATTATTCCACAAATTTTCATAAGACAATGATATCATAAAGTTATTTATTTTGCAATATAATTTAATATGAAATTAAAATCTTTAAAAAGCAAAAAAACAAATAAAATGTCTACTATAAAAGTTTTCCTAATATTTTTTGGTACAATAGTTGGAGCAGGTTTTGCTTCAGGGCGAGAAGTATATGTGTATTTTGCTAGGTTCGGTATTTGGGGCTTATTGATGACTATACTTGCTGGCATTGCTTTTTTTATACTAGGTTATGTATTTTTACAGTTAGGCAAAAATTGTAAAGTAGATTCATTAAGTGATTTTTTTAAATTACTTTTTGGCAAATTTGCTCACATTTTTGAAATCATAATTATATTTTCTTATATAATAGTTCTAGGTGCGATGTTTGCTGGATTTGATAGTTTACAAAAAATAATTTTTCCTTATTTTAGTTTTCCAATAATTGCTTTAATAGGTGCAATATTATGTGTATTTACAGTATTAGGTGGAATAGATAAAATATCAAAGTTAAATGGAATTTTACTACCATTGTTATTGGTTTTCTTAATTTCTATTTTTGTTGTATCAATAGTTAAGGCGCCAATTCAAAATTATACTAACGCTTTAAATGTTACATATGGTTCACTATTTAACTCAATAGGATGTTGTATAATATTCGTTTGTAGTAATATGTTTTTAACGGGTTTTGTCCTTATGAAGACAGGAACGGAGACAACAAAGAATGTCGATAAGAAAGCAAGCATATTGACTGGGTTAGTTTTAAGTATTATAACTTTTTTTGCAAGTTTATCAATTATATTAAACCCTACATCAATTCAATATGATATGCCTTTTGTTTATTTGGCGTTTGGGGTTTCTAATATCTTTGTCATTCTATCTGTGATAATATTATGGTTAGCAATATTTACAACTGCTGTTGCTACAATGTTCACTATTTCGTGGTGGTTATCAGGATATATTAATGATAAACTTATTGCAGTTATATTAACCTGTTTAATTTCTTTCTTATTAAGTAGGGTAGGATTTAGCGTCATTATAGACATATTCTATCCATTGACAGGTTTTATGGATATTATATTTGTTATATGTGCGATAATACTATATAAGAAAATTAATGCAATAAAAAATTATGAGCATACTTCCATTATGAATTATAATAAAAAGATTAATTAATTTATCAAATTACTTGACAAAGTTTATCATATAAGTTATAATATGCTCAGTACCGCTTGAAGTGGGCTTTTTAAGTACGCAAGTCGCCTTATTCAGCGAGTCTTAATACTATAGGAGGGAAACTAGATGTACGCAATTATTAGAACAGGTGGTAAACAACTCAAAGTTGAACAAGACCGTTACTATGATGTCGAACTATTAGATGCTAATGTTGGCGAGAAAGTTAAGTTCGATGTTTTATTGCTCAACGATGGCAAAAAATCTACAGTTGGAACACCAATTGTTAAGAATGCAGTTGTTGAAGGTGAAGTAGTGGCTCACGGCAAGGGCGAGAAACTTACAATATTCACATATAAGCCTAAGAAAAATGAAAGACGCAAAATGGGACACCGCCAACCATTTACAAGAGTTAAGATATTGTCTATTACAAAATAATGACAAATATTATAATTCATTATAACGGAGATTGTGTCAATAGAATTGAAGCCAAAGGACACACTGATTATGCTCCGTCTGGAAGTGATATAGTTTGTGCGGGAATATCGACACTTTTACAAACTGCTGTATTGTCTGTGCGTAAAATGTTCGATATTGATATAGTGGAAACTTTATGTGATGGTAATATGGTATTAAATATTCCTAACAATAAGGAAGTACAAATTATTATAAATTCTATCATTTATGGCTTAAGAGATATTGAGAGTGGATATCCAAAAAATTTACGAATAAAGGAGATAAGAGATGTTTATTAGTTTACAATTATTTGCATCTAAAAAAGGTGGAAGTAGTTCAAAGAACGGCAGAGATAGTGAATCAAAGCGTCTTGGCCTTAAGAAATCTGATGGACAATCAGTTCTTGCCGGTAATATAATCGTTCGTCAACGCGGTACAAAATACGCTGTTGGCAACAATGTCGGATTAGGTAAAGACTATACAATTTTTGCATTAATTGATGGTGTTGTAAGATTTGAACACAAATCAAAAGATAAGATTCAAGTATCTGTATATGCTGAATAATTTATTAAACCTAGATTGAAGTATGTAACTTTTGTCTAGGTTTTTTAATATTTTAAATATAAATTTTATATAAATTAATAATATTAAATTTGCATTTTGTAGTTACTTAATTTATTTTATAAGAACTTTAATTGATTTGCTTTTGAGTTCATTATCTTTTTTAGCTACTACATAATATTCGTAAAAATTTGGTTGTAAATCTTTATCTTCATAGGTATATTCTTTATCTTTTGCTGTAACTGTATCAATTATTGAGTCAACATTATCCTTAATTCTATGCAAATAATATGTTGTACTGTCTTTAGTTTCAAAAGAAATTTTAACATTTCGTTTGTCGACTATGACATCTATTGAAGGTGTAATATTTTGATTGAAAGTATCGGCATATAGAGTAGGGGCATATTTTTTATTAAAATATTCTTTGATAATATATCTATCTTGGGTGTCAGTTGTAGCGAGTTTTACTGTACCATTCTTTTCATAATTTATTTTATCAATATTTAATTGTATAATATTTTGTGGAATGTCAAAAGTTTTATTCGGTTTTAAGAATTCCCAAATTTGTTTTGATATAATAGCAGGTTGATTTCCTCCATTATAATTCTGTGGCATTAAAGGCATATCATAATTTTTAACTCCCATCCATACGCATATAGTATAATCTTTTGAATAACTAATGCAATATGCATCAGTATTTTTATCGCTATTTTGGGCGCCATTTGTTCCTGTTTTTGATGCTACAAAATTTGAATAATTTTTTAACTTTTTCCCAGTACCATATTTAGAACAATTTTGAAGCGCTTGTGTTATCAAAAATGCGGTTTCTTGTGATAAAACTTGTTTATCGCTTTTTTCGTTTTTAAAAAGTAATAAGTCATTAGTACCTTTTATTGAGTCTATGAAACTAACATTAGGAATAGCACCTGCATTCGCTATAGTTGCATAAGCATTGGTTAATGTTAATAAATCACAACCATTATATAGACTTCCAAGTGCTAGTGCTAAGTGGTTGTCTTGTTTGGAAAATTCAAAACCAAATTTTTCTGCAAATTTTTTTGCTTTATTTATTCCATAATAACTTAGTAATTTTGTAGCACATACATTTGACGAATTGCTAATCGCTTCTTTAATAGAAATTTTACCTTTGTATTTATTGCCTGCATTCTTCGGCTTAAATCCGTTTATGTCAATAGGTGAATCATCTATTTTTGTTAGCAGATTAATTTTGCCGTCTTCAAAATTGGGTGCATAGACTAAAAAAGGTTTAAGGCATGATGCAGGTTCTCTATGCATATCTTCAATATTAACTGATGATGAAGTTCTTATTGCTTCAATACCGCCATTTGTATTGTTTTCTACAATGATGGCATACTCAGGCATATTGTCATCGTATCTAAAAATGTCCAAATTTATGTTATCAATAAAACTTTGTATTTGCTTATTTATATATGTTTTTATTTTAAGATTTGAATTAATTAATTCTTTCTCATCTAAGTTTAATTTTTGTGCCGTATAAGATAATGTTGTCCTTTCTATGCTATTATTTAAAGTATTATTTGATAGCAATATTTCTTTTTGCATTTCATTCTCTTCTTGTCCTTTTGTAATGAAATTACATTTTTGCATTTGATTTAGAACTAGATTTCTTCTCTTAATACAATTTTGTGGATTTAGTATAGGGGAGTATAGTTTAGGCGATTTTATTATTCCAGCCAGCATAGCGGATTCAGCAATGTCTAAGTCGCTCGTTGATTTGTCGAAATAAAAATTACTTGCGTTTTCTATTCCAAAACAACTATTCCCAAAATAAATTACATTAAGATATGTCTCTAAAATTTCATCTTTAGTGAAAGATTTTTCTAACTTTTTTGTCAAAAAAAATTCTTTTAGTTTCCTTTCAAAAGTTTTCTCATTGTCTAAATGCGTATTTTTGATTAACTGTTGTGATATTGTAGATGCGCCTTCTTTAGCATATCCAGATTTTATATTAACAATTAGTGATTTTAAAATTCTTTTATAATTTATGCCATTGTGTTTGTAGAAGTTTTGGTCTTCGATGGCGATAAACGCATCTAGCGTATGTTGTGGTATTTGGTCTATACTAATAGTTTTTCTACCGTCTATGGATGCATTGCTTATAACATTATCATTATTATCCAATATTTCTGCGTAAGAAGTAGCAGATATCAATTTATCTTTGTCAAATACCAATGCTCCATATTTATTAGATATTTTAATATAATAATAACCAAATACGAGTAGTCCAAGTACTATACATATTATTAAAAATAAAATACTAATCTTTATTATTTTTTTTAATGCCGTTTTCATTAAAATATTATTTGTATAATAGATATAATTATGTAAGAATTTGTCGTTTTTTTTAAATCTATTTATATTTTAACTTGCAATTTTACCTTAAAAAATGTTATAATTACCTGAAAGGAAAAAGTTTATGAATGACATCAAATTTTATAATATTATGACCTATGGTTGTCAAATGAATGTACACGAATCTGAGAAACTTGCTGGTTTTTTAAAGGAAAGGGGATATATTGAAACACAAGACCAAAATAACGCAGACGTAATAGTTTTTAATACTTGTTGTATTCGTAAATCTGCAGAAGAGAAAATCTTAGGAAATATTGGTGCAGTGAAACCTATTAAGAAGAGAAACCCTAATTTAATTGTCGCAGTATGCGGATGTATGAGTCAACAAAAGGAAATGGCTGACTTGATTCAACAAAAATTTCCATTTGTTAACATAATATTTGGCACGCACAATTTGAGCAAATTTGGCGAATTTTTAGATGACTACAATACAACACACAAAAGAATTAAATCAATTGAAGAAGAAACATATATTAATGAGAATGTTCCTATGTTTAGGACAAGTGGATATAATGGTTGGGTCAATATAATGTATGGTTGTAATAATTTCTGCACCTATTGCATAGTTCCTTATGTGAGAGGGCGAGAAATAAGTAGACAACCACAAGATATAATTGATGAAGTAGAGTCTTTGCTAAAGACAGGGCAATACAAGGTAATAACATTACTAGGTCAAAATGTAAATTCTTATGGAAAGGATTTAGACAGCAATATAACCTTTGCTAAACTTATGCAAAAAATATGTGAACTACCATATGATTTTAAATTAAAATTTATGACATCTCACCCTAAAGATTTGACTGATGATGTGATAGACACTATAGCACAAAATAGCAAAATATCTAAAGCAATACATTTGCCAGTTCAATCTGGAAGCAATAGAATTTTGAAACTAATGAATAGAAATTATACAGTAGAACATTATTTGGAAATTATTGATAAAATAAAGAATAAAATACCTAATGTTTCATTAACAAGTGATTTCATAGTAGGGTTTCCAACGGAGACTGAAGAAGATTTTAATATGACTTGTGAGTTAGTTAGAAAAGTTCAATATAACGGAATATTCGCATTTATGTATTCTCCAAGACCAGGCACTCCAGCAGCAAATATGGATGGGCAAATTGACTTTGAAGAAAAAAATAGGCGTGTTAATATTTTGCTAAAATTAGAGAAAGAAATTTCTTTGCAAAAAAATAAAGAAATGATAGGCAATATAGAAAATTGTATTGTTGAAAGGAAATTAGATACTAAAAGTAATGATGAATATTTGGTTAAGACAGATAGTGGCAAAACTATTATTGTAAAAAATAATAATTTAAAAGAATTAACATTTGTTAATGTGAAAATAACAAATATAGAAAATAATCAACTTTATGGCGAAGTGATAGAATAACGGAGGATAAAATGAGTAAATTATCACCAATGATGCAACAATATTTAAATAAAAAAGAAGAGTATAAGGATTGTATTCTGTTTTATAGGTTGGGTGATTTTTATGAAATGTTTTTTGAAGATGCTTTAGAAGTTTCAAAAGTTTTGGGGTTGACTTTAACTGCTAGAGATTGCGGAGATAACAAGAAAGCCCCTATGTGTGGCATACCATATCACGCTAGTAACAATTACATAACAAAATTGATATCACTAGGGTATAAAATTGCTGTTTGCGAACAATTGACACAACCAACGAAAGGGCAACCTTTAGTTGTTAGAGATGTCGTTCGTGTAATAACACCGGGTACGATTATGGAAACTGAGTTGCTCGATGATACAAAAAATAATTTTATTTTATCTATATATTATGATGATGGCGGATATGGGGCTTGTTATGTTGATATTACAACAGGTGAAATGTTCGCATTGCAAGGCGACAAAAATTCATCTACTGATAAAATAAATGACTTGCTAACACGAATAAAACCTAGTGAAGTTATATGCAATTCTCGAGTTAAAGAATTTTATTCTAAATTATCAAGCTTTATTGTAGGTTTAGCCCCTAAAGCTAATGAGTATTATGATTGGGCATTTAGTTATGATAAGGCATTTAAACAAATATGTAAACAATTGAATATTATCTCACTCGATAAGACCGATTTAGGTAGCAAAAAGTATGCAATTATGGCAGCTGGGGCATTGCTTCAATACCTAGAAGAGACTCAAAAAAGAGCAATGAACAACATAACAAAAATAAATGTTGAGAAAGATAAAAGTGTTATGCAATTAGATGTTAACACAAGACGCAATCTTGAATTAGTTGAGTCAATGAAAGATAGGAAAGTTAAAGGTTCATTATATTGGGTTTTAAATAAAACAAAAACATCAATGGGTGCAAGGTTATTAAGACAATGGGTAGAGCAACCTTTACAAGATGAGAATGAGATTAATCAAAGACTAGATGCTATAGAAGAGTTAAATCAAAATACTTTAGCGCGTGAAAGCATAGCACAAACCTTAAGAGAAATAACTGATATCGAAAGACTTTGTGGAAGAATTTCTTATGGCACAATTTCTCCAAGGGGATGTTATGATTTGAAAGTCGCTGTATCTAAGATACCACAAGTAAAACAGGTTGTCCAATCTTTAAATAGTTCACTATTCAAAAAAGCATTTAATGAAATTGTCGATTTTGAAGATTTGGTTGAAATGCTTGATAAAGCATTTGATGAGAATTCACCTACAAATACTCGAGATAGTGGATTTATCAAAGAAGGCTTTTCTCAGGAATTAGATGATATTAAGTCCAAAGCAACAGGGGGAAGGACTGAACTTATCAAAATAGAGAATGAAGAAAAGAATTTAACAGGTATTAAAACATTAAAGATTTCATACAATTCAGTTTTTGGTTATTTCATAGAAATTCCTAAATCACAAATACAATTTGTACCTAAAGAGAGATATCAAAGAAAACAAACTTTAGCAAATAACGAAAGGTATGTTACAGATGAACTTAAGAATTTGGAAGCAGAAATTCTTAATGCTGAAGAGAAAATGCTAAAACTTGAGCAAGATTTATTTGAACAAATAAGGCAAAAACTAATAAAATATATACCTGCTTTATTAGGTACCGCAAAAATTCTAGCTATGATTGATGCTTTGTTGTCTTTATCATTTGTTGCACTAGAAAATAATTATTGCAAACCTATTATTAATAAATCTATTACTGACACAGAAATTATTGATGGTAGGCACTGTGTTGTAGAACAAACCCTTAAAGATGAAAGATTTGTTCCTAATGATACTTATCTAGATAATGATGATAATAGAATATTAATTATTACAGGCCCTAATATGGCAGGTAAAAGTACTTATATGAGACAGGTAGCATTAATTGTTTTAATGGCACATATTGGTTCATTTGTCCCTGCTAGGTCTGCAAAGATTGCTATAACTGATAGAATATTTACTAGAATAGGGGCAAGTGATGACCTAGCATTTGGTCAAAGTACTTTCATGGTAGAAATGCTAGAAGTATCCAATATTCTAGCGAATTTGACTGATAACAGTCTTGTAGTTTTTGATGAAGTGGGGCGTGGGACAAGTACTTATGATGGACTAAGTATTGCTTGGTCAGTTGTTGAGTATTTGTCAAAGAACTCAAAAGCTAAAGTACTTTTTGCTACTCACTATCACGAATTAACTGAACTTGAAGGCAAATTAGCAGGTGTAAAAAATTATCAAATTTCTGTAAAAGAATTTGATAATTCAGTTATTTTCTTAAGAAAAATTATTAAGGGCGGTGCTAACCGAAGTTTTGGTATTGAAGTAGCGAGTATGGCAGGGCTGCCTAATGTTGTTATAACTCGTGCGAAAGAAATACTAAAAGCATTAAATACAAATCAAATTAAATTAAATAACATAGAATTGACTAAAGAACAAAAAAATGAACAAAGTGACAAGATGAATGAGCTTTATTCCTATGTGAAGACTTTGAATACAGACATAATAACACCAATCGAAGCGTTGACAATCTTACAAAAAATGCAAGATATGGTTAAGGAGAAGTAATATGGCAAAAATACAAGTACTTGATTCGACCATTTATAACAAAATATCAGCAGGGGAAGTTGTAGAAAGACCCGCTTCAGTAATCAAGGAATTGACTGAGAATAGCATCGATGCTGGAGCAAAGAATATAACAATTGAAATCAAAAATGGTGGCATTGATGAAATGACTGTTATCGATGATGGATGTGGTATTGAACATGATAGCGTTAAGACTGCATTTTTGCCTCATGCTACCAGCAAGATAAAATCTGTTGAAGATTTATCTGCTATTTTAACTTTAGGATTTCGTGGAGAAGCTCTAGCTTCAATTGCTTCCGTAGCACAAGTTGAAATGTTAACTAAAACTGAAAACGATGATTTGGCTACTAAAATCGAATTAGATGGTGGTGAAGTTAAAGTATTTGAACGCTGTTCTACGCCCACAGGTACAAAAATATCTGTTAAAAATTTATTTTATAATGTGCCAGCGCGAAAAAAGTTTTTAAAGAAGCCTAAACAAGAAGAGCACGAAATAACTTCAGTAGTTCAAAAATTGATTTTGTCTAACCCATATGTATCAATAAGGTATGTTGTAGATAATAAACAAGTATACTATAGTACGGGTCAAAATCTTGAAGATGCAATTTTTGCTATATACGGTATCAGTACTCTTCAAAATTTATTAAAATTTGATGATAAAAGAGAGCAAATGCATTTGTATGGGTATATAGGGAAACCTAGTTTTACAAAGGCAAATAGAACATACCAAACATTGATTGTAAATAAAAGATGTGTGCAAAATTCCAATATATCTGTAGCGGTAAATAAGGGGTTTGAAACGCACTTAATGAAGGGACAATTTCCATTCTTTATAATGTTTTTGGATGTAAACCCTGAGAGTATAGATGTCAATGTTCACCCAACAAAAATGGAAGTAAGATTTGATGATAACAGTTCAATTTTTTCCTTTGTATATAGGACAGTGTCTAATACTATTTTAGCTAATCAAGATTTGTATACAATAGATTTAATTGACAATCCTATTAAAGCTTTAGATAATGAACCAACTATGCAGACAAAACAAATAGATGCTTTCAAAACATATGATAATATCTTTAACAAACAAAACACTGAAAAGAGTATAGATAAACATATATTCGCAAGTCAAAGATTTGAATTAAAAAATGTTAGTTTATCTAAAGATGATGACTGTAATATTAATAAATTAAGTGAAATCAATAAAACTGATTTTTTAAACAATGATTTAAGTACGAATGACATAATACCTGATGATAACTCAAATCTTGATAATACTATTACTAATGATAGTAGTAATGGAGTAAATATATCTAATGCTGATATTAATAATGTTGATGATGACAATAATTTAACCTTTGATAATATTAAGAAAGTAGAAGTTCCATTAAGTTACAAATCTTTCTCATCTAAAGACATGAACGGAGATATTACATTTAATCAAAGATATTCATCTGCAGTTCAATATCAAGTAGAGAATAATGAAGTTAATCTAGAAGATAACAAATCTAAAACAGTATCATTTTTAAAAAATGGTTATAAGGTAGTTGGCAAATTATTTAATACATTTTTATTTGTAGAAAGCGGAGAAAGTGCAATTTTAATTGACCAACACGCAGCACACGAAAGAATAATTTATGATAGATTATTAAAATTTTATAACAATAAGGATAAAGCAGTTCAACCATTATTAATACCTTATATGTTGAATGTGAATAGTCAAGAGAAATCATTTATTGAACAAAATATTCAACAATTTACAGATTTAGGATTTTTAATCGAAGAATTTGGAGATAAAGCTTTCAAAATATCAGCAGTGCCACATATATTAGGTGGAAATTTTGATTGTAAAGAATTTTTTGATGATATCTTGTCGCAGGTCGGAAAAGAACTTAAAGTTAAGGAAAAATTGCATTTTAACGAATATTTGATGCAAAGGGCATGCAAGGCTGCTATCAAAGCAGGCAACGATATGAGCGAGAATGAAATATGTACATTAGTTGATGCTGTACTTGATAATAATACTGAACTTTTTTGTCCGCATGGTAGACCAATAGCTATCAAAATTGATAGAAAGGATGTTGAGAAATGGTTCAAGAGAGTACTATAAATAAACCCAAGTTATTAGTTATAGCTGGTCCAACAGGGGTAGGCAAAACTGAAATAGCAATGAAATTATATGATATTTTAAATTGTGAGTTAATATCAGCAGATTCAATGCAAATATACAAAGAATGCAATATTGCTACCGCTAAATTAGAAAACAATTTGCTATCAAAATATCCTCATCAAAATGTCAATATAAAACATATTTATGAAGAATATAGTACCGCTGAATTTAAAGAAGATACTATAAAAATAATTGATAATGCTAAATTATTGAACAAATTACCAATAATTGTAGGTGGTACCGGTTTATATATTGAAAGTTTATTATTCCCATATAATTTTGCGAATTGTCCCAAGGATGCAAGTTATAGGAAAGAATTAGTTGCCCTTATGAACGAAAAGGGTAAAGATATATTATATAATAAGTTATGCGAAGTTGATGAAATCTCAGCGCAAAAAATCAATATTAATGATACCAAAAAAATTATCCGTGCATTAGAAATTTATCACACAACAAAATTGAAGCCATCAAGTTATTACAACAATACAAGTGCTTTTGAAAATTCTCCTTATGACTATCAAATAATTTTTGTAAATAATGAAAGGGATAAGTTATATCAAACCATTAATAAAAGGGCTGATTTAATGATAAAAAAAGGTCTAGTTGAAGAAGCTAAGTATGTTTACGATTTACAAAAACAACTAAATCGAACTTTGCAAGCTTCAAGTGCAATAGGTTACAAAGAGTTTTTTGATTATTTTGAAGACAAAATAACTCTAGATAGGGCAATTGAACTTGTTAAACAACATACTCGCAATTATGCAAAAAGACAAATTACATGGTATAAAAGATATACAAAAAATATAATTTTTATGAATAATCAATCTAATGATGATAAAGATAAAATAGTTAATTATATAACTGATAAATATACTGAATATTTAAAGAATACAAAAATAGAATACACAAAATAAAGTGTATTCTATTTTTAAAATACACAATATTTGGTGTATTCTACGCATTTTTACATATTTCTAATTAATCCAACTACTTTGCCCATAATTGTTATATTGTCAAAATACATAGGTGCCATAGTAGAATTTTCTGGTTGTAGTCTTATTCTGTTATTTTCTTTATAATAAGTTTTAACTGTAGCTGAATTATCTATTAATGCAACAATTATTTCACCATTTTCAGCTGTGTTTTGTTGCCTAACAATGATTTTATCCCCGTCATAAATTCCTGCCTCAATCATACTTTCACCTATAACTGTAAGCATAAAAAGATTATCGCCTCTAAATAAGTTGGTAGGAATAAAAAATGATTCTTCATAGTTCTCTTCAGCTAATATTGGTTGTCCTGCAGTAATATTTCCCACTAAAGGTATTACATTAAAATCTTTATCTAGTATTTTGTTTTTGAATTCTGGATGTGCATCAAAATAGCGGGGCGAAACTGTCAAAGTTCTATTTTTTCTCCCTTTATTGATTATATCTCCACGGTCTTCAAGTTTTTTTAAATAATATGATACAGTAGATGTTGACTTGAAGTTAAATTTGTCTTGTATCTCACGAATACTTGGTGGAAATCCATTATCTTTGGAATATGTAGCGATATAATTAAGCATATTATCAACATTTTGATTATTTTTAGCCATTTTTGTTCTCCTTAGTATCTTTTATCTACGTAATTATAACATATTATAAAAATTTTGTCAAACAATTGTTCTATATATTTTAATTTTATTTTTATTCGTTTTCATCGTTATAATGATTATCTCTTAATTTAATTAATGTTGATGCATTTTTTCTTATATTCTCATTAATTGCAGCATAATGCTTTTTGGTCGTATTAACATCTTTGTGTCCTAATACATCCGCCACTATATAGATATCGTGTGTTTGTTCATATAAGTTTGTGCCATAAGTACTTCTTAGCTTGTGTGGAGATATCTTTTTTAATGGAGCAGCAATTTTGCTATATTTTTTTACTAAATTTTCAACCGCTCTTGTTGTTATTCGTTTGTTTTGTAATGATAGAAAAAAGGCTTGATTATCTTCTTCATTTTTTGTCTTAATTTGTTCTCTTTGCTTTTTGTAATGGAGTAGGGCATTAGCGACTTCATTTGAAAAATAAAGTATGTATTGGTCTCCACCTTTGCGGGTAATTACAAAAGAATTATTGTCAAAATTTATGTCTTTGATATTTATTCCAACAAGTTCACTAATTCTTATGCCGGTTCCTAAAAATAGCATCAAAATAGCCAAATCTCGAACCCTTGTATGCTTATGAAAACCTTTTTGTTGATTCGTTAATGAAGTATCGCCATTATCTGCAATATCTAATAATTTATCAACTTCATTATTATCTAATCTAATGATGTTTTTATTATAAATTTTAGGCATATCAACTTTTTGAGCAACATTTTGATTTATTTTGTTTTTCTTATAAAAATATTTGAAGAAAGTCCTTATTGTAGCTAATTTTCTTGCTTTAGCCTTATCATTATTCGTAACTTTTTTACCGTTATTATAATATAAACTCAAATAATCCAAAAAATATTCAATATTTTCTGCTGTAATCTCATTCAAGTCGGGTAGGGCAAGCAATCTAATATCTTTACCTTCAAAATAAGGTATTTCTTGCGTTAAAAACTTAAAAAATACTAATAAATCTTGTGCGTAAGCTAACCTTGTTAATACGCTTGTTGTATTTTCTATCCCCATAAAAAAATCAGAGCAGAATGGTGGCAAATTATCACGAATTTGTCTAAGTTTCATAATGTTTTTCGCATTTCTTTGATCAATGTATGAATTATTATTTTCCATAATCATATTATATCAAATTACTAGAATTAAATCAAATATATTGATAGTTTATAAAATAATTATAATATAAAAAATATGCTAGAATTTTATTATTGATACATAGATAATATGATGTATATTATGTAATATTTATATCCAAAAAGCAATATGTATTTTATGGCCGTTTTTTATTAAATAAAAATATCATAGTATGATGTGTAAAATAGACTTTGTAGTGAAAATATATTTTTTATTTTAATATGATAAAATTATAATACATAAATATATTTTCATTAATAAACTGACTACAATAATCTAACTATATTTTTATATAATCAAAATAAAGTACTTTAATCTAAATTCTCTAAATTTAATGTGTTATTAATTAAATATTATATTAATAATTTAATAACTTTATATTATATTTATTATATAATAATTAACAATAATGTTAGTCAAATTGATTAAAAAACGCTATTTTTAGGGTATTTTTGGTCAATCTATTCGCTAAAGTTGTATTTAGCGAATAGATTGAAAGATATACACTTATATAACCTACCCTTTGCATTTTTTTTCAAAATTATCAAAAATCACACAATTTTTCACTAATAAATCTTGAAAAATAAAAACAAATATACAACTATATATAACTACATTTAAAATTAAATTTAGTCAATATAATTATTAGATAAAAATTACATTTTAAGTAATATAATATAAAGTATTAACGCTATTTATACTAATATTTCTCTAAATTGCTGTAATATGAAATTGCATTGCTTTAATGATGAACGAAGTTCTTTAACGTTGGGTAATACTGCAGAAACTATTGCCCAAAATGCTGGAGAATGATTCATTTCAATTAAATGGGAAAGTTCGTGTACAATCACATAGTCAATTAATCTAGGTGGAAGCATAATAACTCTCCAATTAAATGATATTATCCTTTCACTATCACAAGTTCCCCACCTTCTCTTCGAATTATTCAAAGTAACTTTATCTGGTTCTAATTGCATTAAATTTGAAAAGTATTTCATTCTTTGCCCTACTATCTCAATACATTTATTCTTTAAAAATTTCTCAAGTTGGTTTACTTCTCTTTTTAATGTAGATAATTTTTTTATTATGATACAATCATTTGTTAAGGTTATTTCCTTAACCTTAGAATCTTTGATTATTCGATACTTCTTGCCACAAAATAAGACACATTTATACTCAAATAAATCATTATTAACTTGATTTTGGTTAATAATTTGATTTACTTTATTGTCTATCCATTTTTGTTTTGATGATACGAATTTTAAAATTTCACCTTCAGGCATGTATTTAGGCGCTTTGACAATAACTTCCCCTTTCTCATTAATGGTAATAGATAAGGTTTTTCTTGCTGTTCTTTGAATGTAATCTATCATAAAGACTCCTTTATTTAAAAAATTTTTATTATATCATATATTGTGTATTATAATGATATAATACACAATATATAGTGTATTATATTTTTTAAAAAAATTATAGTAAATAATTGACAAAAAATATAAAATTATGTAGAATATAAGTATATAAATTTGAGGTTCTACATGAGAGGAAAATTAAATTCTATCATTCTTAACACTTTAAAAGATGGAAATAAGTATGGGCTTGAAATTATTAAAGCGATTAAATCTTTAACTTATGGACAATTAGATATAAAATTGCCAAGTTTATATAGCAATCTCCACAAATTAGAAGCAGAAGGTTATATTACTTCTTATTGGGAAAATAGTGAAATTGGTGGTAAAAGAAGATATAGTGCATTAACTGATAAAGGAATGAAATATGTAGTTGACCATCCATATGATTTTGAAGAATTTAAAAAGTATGAAAATGTTAGCAAGAATACATCTTCTACTTTAGCAATTCAACCTGACTTCTTTAATACAATAGAACACTCTAAACGCATTAGCGAATCTTCCCCTACCCCTTCTTCAAATGATGAAGAGGATGAAAAAATTCCAAATTATTCTATTTTGGATTATATCAGCGAAAATATTCAAAAGCATAGCAACATTAATGATGATAAAATTTCTAATGATGAAAATATCAATAATGACTACAGAGTATATGATAAAACTGATGCTGTTCTTTTGTCAGACAATCAAATTATACCACAAGATAGTTCAACAAGTCTACTATATAAACCAACAACTTTGACAAATGATGATTTAATTGATGACTCTGTAGATTATGACAGTATATTCGGCGAAATGATTGCTAAAGAGAATAATGTTGAAGCCAATGAACAAGATAAAGTCAAAACCGGATTTGAAGAAACTAGTCAAGGCGTATTACTAAATCCTAATGAAAGAAGTAGATATACAGATGATTATTTGTCTATGGTAAGTAATAAGAGCACAGTTAATGTGTTAAATCAAGATAATGATTTCTTTGATAAATTAAATATACAAAAGCAAGTCGACAATCAAAATACTAATCAAAATATTAACAATCAAAATACAAAAACATATAATGATGAATTACAACAAAAACCTAAAAAAGCAGACGCATATTTGCTTAAAGAGAAAGTTAATGTAGATGACAATCTTAAGGCAAATATATTTCTCAAAAGACAAAGTAATAAAACTTATTCAGGATATGATTTTTATAATACTTCGGCTCAAAAAACATACAAAAACATTGAACCAATTATGACTCAATCTCAACTTTTTAATTTTAATAAAGAAGAGACACCAATAGTTGAAGAAAATAAACTTTTGACTTTACCAGAATTTATTGATGATTGCGAAAATAATGGTATTCTTGTACAAAGATATAGGAAAAATAATACTAAGCTAAAATCTCATAGGGTGTATATAAATAAGACTAACCTTCTTACTTCTATTTTATCATTTGCAACGCTGATAGCACTGATGTTTATTTGCTATTTCGCATTTAAAGAATCATTAGAGAATTTGCGACCAATATCATACTTAATTATTGGTATCATCTCATGCGGTATTATCTACCCTATTGTTTATGCTGTCATTGCTATAACTAAAGGTTTTAAATTAGTAGGATATTATAATATGAATAAAGAATTGATTCCTAGAATTATAATATTTGCAGTAATTATTCTCTTAACTTTTGCAATAAATTTTTTGTGCGGTTTAAATTCTGTCAATATCGTGGAATATTTACCATACATAATTCTTCCAGTCGTTGCATCATTTGTAATTTTTATTGATTATTTTTATAAATCATTATTATTACAACTTAAGGCATTTAGGGAAGAATAAATTTCTTTTAACTAATATTGTAAGTAACAAAAAGAACTTTAATCATATAAAGTTCTTTTTTATGTCTCATTTAATAATCGTATCCCGATTATCATTTTATTTAATTGCATAATATAACATATTAATTGATAAAATATCTTTTGTATAAATTATAAATGATTTAGTATCAAATATAATTTATTTTTTATCTGCATTATCTTTCTTTACATTTTTTCTTTCTTTTTTATTTATTGATGAAAATTTGTTAATTATATATTTTTCAAACTTATCTTGATATTTCCAGCACAAAATAAATGCTACGACCAAAATAACTATTATTATTGGCCATACAATCAATCCCCACCCGCTATATGGGATTAATTGTCCGCTTCCTAAATATGCTGTAGCAAATATTCCTATAGGTCTTGTAATGACGCTTGCAAAAAAGAAAAATCTAAATGTCATAGAAGTAATACCAGCTACTAGGCACAATAAATCATCTGGGAATACTGGGAACAAAAACATTAAAACAAGTAAATACTTACCCTTTTGATTCAAAATATCACAATATTTTTTTGTCTGCTCTTCCCCCGCTATCCACACAACAATTTTTCTTCCAAAAATTCTACCCAAAAAGAACGCGGCAAAACTACCTAATAAGACACCTGCCATACTTACTAAGGATGCAATTAATGGTCCATAGATTGCTACACCAACTAGCGTTGTCGCTACAGATGGAATTGGCGCCGCTATAACTTGAAAAAACTGTATTAAGAAAAAGACTAAGATTCCCCACATTCCAGAATTTAAAATTACGCTTTTTATTGTTTCTGTACTTTCAAAATATTTTAGCCAACCATTACAATAGCAAATTACATAGCATATAACTACAATTAATCCTATGATTAATAAGGTTATACATAATTTATATGTCTTTTGGTAGTTCTTAAAATATGAAACCATAAGTATATTAGCAAGTATTATAAAATACAAAGAGACCAACCAAAGCATCCACCATTTATGCCCCCAATCCAAAGTTAGAGTCAAAACGGCGACAGTAAAAGATAATAAAGTCAAAAATATTGTACAATATTTTTTTATAATTTCAATCATAAATCACCTAAATATATACTTATATTATACAACAATTTTCATATATTTAAAACAATATTTCATATAATTGTTTACTATTTTGTTTTAATATGCTATAATTACTCAATAGGAAGGTGAATTTTGCTCAATAAAATTTTATGTTGCGAAAATTTGACAAAAAAGTTTAAAAATAGAGAAGCAGTATCTAATGTTACATTTAATGTATACGAAGGTGAAATTTTTGGACTTTTGGGCCCCAATGGCGCCGGAAAAACTACTATAATAAAAATGATTACCGGCCTTAGCAAGATTACACAAGGGGATGTTTTGATTTGCGGAATATCTATCAAAAAGCATTTCGAGAAAGCAATAAGCAATGTTGGTGCTATAATAGAAACTCCTACAATGTACCCTTTTATGACAGGCAAACAAAACTTGAAGTATTATGCTAATTTATATAAAGGGATAACAAAAGAAAGGATTGATGAAGTCGCAAACTTAGTGGGTCTAAAAGATAGAATTAATGATAAGGTTAAGACCTATTCACTTGGTATGAAACAAAGATTAGGTATAGCTCAAGCAATTTTGCATAATCCAAAAATTTTGATTTTAGATGAACCTACTAATGGACTCGACCCTAATGGAATAATAGAGATTAGAAATTTTCTTAAGAAGATAGCAAGAACTCAAAAAATTTCTATTTTAATATCAAGTCATATTTTAAGTGAAATGGAACATATATGTGACACAGTAGCAATTATAGATTTTGGTAAATTAAAGCAAATAAAACCAATTGGCAAATTGGTTAAAGATATGACTTCTTCGCCAAAGATTGCAATTAAAGTTAATTATCCAAATTATGTAGGGAAATTAATTATGAATCAATTTAAGTTTCATGTAGAAATTGCTGGGCAAAATGTCATTTGTGATATGCAAGAGAAAGACATTCCAAAAGTTACATCATTTTTGATATCAAAAAAAATACCTATATTTGGTATTGCGTCAGTGTCTAAATCACTTGAACAAATATTCTTAGATGTTGTAAATAACAATTAAATGAGAAGGTGTAATATGAATTCATTTTTAAAAATAACTCGTGGAGAATTAGACAAAATTTTTGTCCGCCCTGCTATATTTATCATGACAGGATTCTTTGTGCTTGCCATAGTGGCATCGGTTTTGATGTTTAATCCAAGTCCAAGAAATGATTTGTATCAACTAGCGAACATTGAAGGTAATACGGTAATTGAAGTTTATACTAACTTTAACAATAATCAAAATAAATTAGTATATGACCAAGAACTAAAAAATAATTATGATACTATTAATTTTTATTTAGGAAATGACAATAATGAAGTTACTAAAGAAACTTTAGTTAATTCAATAACTTCTATTCAAGAATCTTATAATAAATATAACAACCTAGTTTCTAATTATGTCGAAGGTTCAATGGCAGAAATTATAGAAGCAGAAAATACCTTACAAAATTCAATTTTGAATTTAATTGATGAATATTCTAAAATTAATAGTAATTTCTTAACCCTTCTAGTTACTGAAAAATCAAATGACAAAATGATTAACTCACTGAATCAATTCAAAAATGAGTTTATGATTTCCGAAGGAACACAAGATATTGAACATCACAAAAGAATATTAAATAGTATTAAATCTAATAATTATATATCAAATATTGATGAGATTATTAGTAATATAACTTCAGTATCTATTTCAAAAGAACTTTTAGAAAAAATACAATCAAATTATCTAGATGTAGCACAAATAAGAATAAATGATATTTATAACGATATAATATCATTATACAATAAAGCTATTGCAGATGAAGAATTAAATACAAGTGATAATTATATTAATGAAATAAAAACTTATGCAAATAATTATAAATTAACAATCAACCAAACGACTTCGATTCTAAATGATAATCTATTATTAGAAATCTTTGATGGGATGTCAACATCTAAAGTTAGACAATTTATTTATGAAGATTTGAATACATTTAATAGATATCAAGTCAAAGAAAACTTGACAAAAAATGAGTATTTATTTGATAATCAAAAATTTTCTTATGAATACGCTAATGTATTCCAATCAAATGTAAACTCTAATGACAAAACAAATGCATTTGACTTTATGTATTATGCACTTGAATTTTTAAGTTTTGTAATAATAATATTTTGTGTAATTATAGGGTCAGGTATGATTGCTGGCGAAACATCTGGCGGTACAATGAAGATGCTTGCTATTAGACCATACAAAAGAAGTAAGATAATTACAGGTAAATTATTCGCAACATTTTTATTAGGTGTAATATTTCTAATCATAGGCACATTGACTACCTTTATTATAGGTGCTAGATTATATGGATTAAATAGTTTGCCAATTCTACTTATTTTTAATGCAGAAACAGTGTCTACAATTTCAGCGGGTAGTTTGTTCGCTATATTCCTTGCCCTTTTGCTTGTAAGAATTATAGTGTATACAATACTTGCGGTATTTATTTCAACTGCATTCAAGAGTAATGTAGCGGCAGTAATTATTTCAGTTATCATTTATGTATTTGTTGCTTTGTTTGGAAATTTGTTTGGAGAAAGCGTAATTTATGGATATTTGCCTTTTGCTAATGTAGATTTATTTAGATATTTAGGTGGAGAATTTGTAACATCTGGTGGTAGCGTTCTAGGATTAGACTTCTCTTGCCCTATTCAACCAGACAGTAACTTTTATATTAGATTAATAATTGTAGCAGTATTTGTAGCAATTCTATTAGCATTAACATATATTATATTTAAAAAACGAGATATTGAATAATGAATATATGTATAGCTGATTCACATAATGATTTTCTTACAAATAATAATTGTAATCTGTATAAATTAAATAATGAAATTAAAAGGAATAATGTTGTTTTATGCAATGCTATTCTTTTTTCTAAAAAAGAAGATAAATTTAGCATAAACAAAGCATACAAAATAAAAAATAAAATAAATAACTATTTGTATTTAACTAAGAGTTGTATTTATTCTTTTGAAAATTTGTCTTTCTTAACTCTAAATGAACTAGATAAATTATTAGAGTTTTGCCCTTTCTCCTGTTCATTAACTTGGAATTATGATAATCAATTTGCAGGTGGTGCACAAGAATTTGGTGGGCTCACAAATGATGGTAAAAAATTAATAAAGTTATTTAACAAAAATCATATAATTTTAGATACCGCACACTTGAATCGTAGAAGTTTCTGGGAAGCAGTTAAGGTAACAAATTTACCAATATTTAATTCTCATACTTGTATAAATCTAATTGAACATAGAAGAAATATAGACATAGAACAAACAAAAGCAATCATAGATACGAATGGTTTTATTGGAATAACATTTGTAAATGAATTTCTATCAAATAATTTAAACATTTCTTGTACTAATGTATTTAAAAATGTCGATTATATAATACAAAAATTTGGTATTAATAACATAGGCTTAGGAAGCGACTTTTACGGTACCACTAACTTACCTTATAACTTAAAAAGTTATGATGACTATAAGAATTTATATACAATATTTTATAATAACGGATATAAAAAAACTGATATTAATAAAATTTTTTATGAAAATTTCTTAAATTTTGTTAAAACAAATTCTAACTTATTGTAAAATATTAAATTAAATGATATAATATAAGAATGAAAAATGTTATTATATATACAGATGGCGCTTGTTCATATAATCCTGGTCCCGGTGGTTGGGCTGCAGTTTTAATCTATAAAGGCGTTGAAAAAGAAATATCAGGATATAATCCAAACACTACAAATAATAGAATGGAATTACAAGCTGTTATTTCTGCCTTAGAACTCATAAAAGAAAAATGCAATATAGATATTTACACTGACTCAGCATATATCTACAATGCATTTGTAGAAAACTGGATTAGTTCTTGGTTAAAAAATGAGTGGAAAACTTCAAGTAAAAAACCAGTATTAAATATTGACCTATGGGAGAAATTAATTAACTATAATAATTATCATCACATAACTTGGCATAAGGTCAAAGGACATTCAACAGATAAATACAATAATAGATGTGATGAACTCGCTAGAAGTGAAATTGTAAAAAATGCTACTAAAATCTCTTAAGTACATTAAATAATAAGTTAAATCTTAATATGACTGCATAACTAACCTAAATAAAAAACAAGAAATTTTTATAACAAAATATTTCTTGTTCTTTTTGTTAAAGGAAAACCACGGTGTTCGTGAAGTGAACCCCATTTTTGCACCTAAAAAATAAAAACCACTTTAAAACTAATACCTTTTATGTTAAAATTAACATA
>CALVIT010000004.1 GCA_944331845.1 uncultured Clostridia bacterium | reverse complement strand
CCCAACTATATGCTCCACCTTCGCTATCACTAAATCCATTCTTAAATACATTTCTATCTTGTAATATTTGTCGCAAATTAGTGACTTTAGTTGAATTATCTTCAGTAACTTCTCCTGTGAAAACTATATCAGCATCATAATATGAAGACACTACACTACCGCTACCACTACTAATAGGTCGTGTACCACATATAGCAGCTAATTTATCACCTACAAACAAAGTGCCTAAATTTAGACAATTCGTTATAGTTCCTCCTAAAGCTATACCTGCTCCAGTAAATATATCAGTACCACTTAAATTACCGTAATTTATACAATTATTAACTTGTAAGTTAGTATTATATGATAAGCCAACAATCATACCAACTAAAGACATAGACTTACCCACTGTGAAATTCATATAATTACTACAATTAGAGATGTACACATGACCATCATAAGCCGCTAACATACTTCCTATCATTGCCCTGCTACCTAAACTAATTATGTTTACATCACCTTTTGCAGAACAATTATTAATATTTACATTGCCTGATACTTGTATGCCACCGTCTGAATACCCTGCATCAGCCACAATGCCACCAAATCTAACATATGAAAACGAATTTATTACATCTACATTTATACCATTCTCATATATTACTTCTAGGTTACTTATATTACAATCTTGCACTGTCTCAAAAAAACCTACTATTGGTGAATTCGTTGTTATTTCTTGTGTATAGATTATAGAATGTCCTAAACCATCAAATTCTGCATTAAACGCATTTATAGGATAGTCATCAGTATTTATTCTTTCACCATCCCATATCGCCACAAATTCCGTACCAATACATATTAGATCTTGTGATTCTATTGTTATGTCATTTGTTAACTCATATTTGTTATGCCCTACATCAAAACCTACTTCTAGTGTCCAATCTAAATCTCTTAAGTCTTGTTCACTATTTAATTGAATCGTTGTAGATTGAGAATTGTTTGTTAGTGTTGTACTCTTAATTCTGCTTTTTTCTTCATTACTTAAATTCCAATATCTCAATAATGGATAACCAGTTGTTGAGTTATTGAATGTCCATACTCCATCCATATCCCAAGCATAATCTAAATTCCATTCATATCTATTACTATCACTGTCTACTATAGCATTAGTATAGTTATCAATGTTTTTCATTAATTCTCGCAAATTATTAACTGGTATGCTTTTATCTTCTGGTTCACTTATAGTGCTTCCATTAATAGTTAAAGAGGAATCATAGTATGAATTATAAACATACATAACACCTCCACTGCATATAGGTTGTGGATTGCAACCAGGTGTACGGGTATATTTAATTTCCTTCTGCAAATTTAAACAATTAATACATTGAACAAAATAATCATTATAAGACCCACATATTCCACCAAGAGCGTTTACCCACACTTGACTTTGCAATTCTATATTCCCAAAATTAATGCATTTTATAACCTGTCCACTACTTACTCCTATCACACCCCCTAAATTATGTATTGATAATTGCCCTTCGGCATAAATTTTGCCTAAATTGTAACAATTTAATGTTAGAGCTTTTACATAACCTGTTACTCCTCCAACAGCATAACTTGAATTGTAAATATTTATAGTGCATTCATTATAAGAATTGACTACTACACTTGCTTCACCAACCACTCCACCGCTATAATCGAAAAAGTTTTTAAAAGCTATTTGCGACCCTTTAGAATAACAATTTCGTACTAAATAACATTTACCAACTACACTACCTACATATTTCAGTTGTGTTCCTACTGCAGAAAAGAACTGTACGCCTTGCGACCAAATCACGCCTAACCCTACTACATTACCTTCTACATAACCAAATACTCCTGCATAATCAGCAGTGATTGTTGTAGGGTTTTGAAACGTTATAGAATGCCCTTGCCCATTTACTATACCATAAAATGGTGTTGCTTCACTACCTATAGGTGTCCATTGTGTATTACCTTCTGTATCTGCTTGAGTGATTATTATATCATCTCCAAATACTACATATACATTTATTTCCGTACTACCCCACATACTCGGCGTTTGTGATAAAGTGATTAAATCACTTTCATTGTTGATTAAGTAAGGTGATGACTTTGTTCCGCTACCCTGTATACTTAATGTGTCTATATCTCCTGTTGTATCACCTACTGCCATATAATTATTAGGTGCATTAACTCTGTTTGTATTAAGGCAATATACCATTGTTAAACTCATTATAAATGCTAATAACCACAATACTAGTTGTACTGTAGAACGCATAAAAGTATTTGTGTGTTGTGTGCCTACACTCACTCTTTGCCATACTTTAGAGTCGACAAGTCCTGCTCGTTTGTGTAGCGCTTGTGCTCTAGATAAGACTTTCTCTTCTTTTCTAGTGTATTTATCTATATTTGTAGTATTCACAAAAAGACCACTATTGTTGTCTATACTAGTCTCCGCTTTTATTTCCCTTATTTCGTTGTATGTATCTTGTTTGCGCATTTCATTACCTCCATTGTTTGCTTGCGTTTTATACTCTGCACATTCTCTAGCAAATTTAATCTAGGTAATAATGTGTACATTATTTAGTTTTTTATTTATTGTGTTATTTGTATCTATTGTATTTAGAGTTCTAACTTTATTATAAGTATTCTTTGAATCAACTTCATTGACACTAATACTTTTTGCGTAATTCTTATTATCTATGTTAGTTGTATGTGATTGTCTCTTACAACTAAAGTTGTCAATATCGTTGATTATAGCGTTTCTTTGATTGTTATTTAACTTATCATAAGTTAAGTCATTATGTATTATTTTAGTGTTATTTTGCCCTATTTCTAGAGTCTTAGAATGCCCCCCCCCCCCTAGCGTTTTTCATCTCTTGTAACATAATTTCTATCTCCTTATTATTATTTTACAATTTTAGTATATCACAATATTTATTTTTTAGTCAAACATTTTATATCGTTTTTTTGCATTTACTTTTGTTTTTTGTATTTAGTTAAAATGATATAAAAAAGCAAATACAAACATAATATTTGTATTTGCTTTCAATTTTGTTATGTTAATTTTTGTTTAGTAATTAATCATATTTCTAGTCATTTACTATTTCAAATATTATTTAACATAGTTCAATCTTTTATAATATATTGCATAGTTTCAAAAATATTATTTGCCTTTACCCTTGTCTGCACTTGGGCCCTTTATAAATGGATCTCCCCAAGAGAATGAATTAACGAAGTCAAATGCTTTGGCTTCTTTCTTAGAGAAGTATTCATTATTATTATAATGTGCAACTAACCATCCGCCAACTAATGGTCCAAATACTACACTTGCTACAGTGAACTTAGCAGCGCACCATACTACATTAGCAAGCATACCCTTCTTTGTCGCTACGCTCTTGTCGTTCACGCCACAGATTTGAGCGATTGTGTGTTGTAATTTAGTCGTCTTTTTTTCCTGCTTTTTGTGCCTTAAATCTAATGGCTTATTATCTAATAAATTTCCTAATTTATCTACTAATTTATCGCCTATTTTTGGGGAATGCTCTTTTTGGTCTTCCGCTTGTGCCAACTTCTCTTGTTGTTGTTCTGCACGAACTGCTGATGTATCACTTTGTTCTTTTGCATTTTTCTCGCGCTCAGCGTTATTAACATTCAAAGCCTTTGCTTCATTGAGTTTGTCTTGACACTCTTTATCGATAGTTCTAGCTTCTTGTAATGAGCTATTTACATTATCTACCGCAGGTGTAATCTTGCTTGCACTATCAACTCCCTTAACAAATTCAGCAGATTCAGAAGTTTGAGTCGACAATTCGTTAACTCTTGTCATTGATTCGTTGGCTTCTTGGTACATAGTGTTAATCTTATCATAAGAAGCCTGAGCATCATTAACTAATTGATTAGATTGTTGAAGTCTATTATTGGCTTCTTGAGCCTCTTGAGAATCTGCTTTAACATTCTTAAGAATTTCGTCGACGCTTAATTTGGTTTTATCTGCTTCTTCTTTGACAAGGTCTAGATGTTTACCAGAGATATCCAATTCTTTTTTAATATCTGACAAATATGATGACATATTTTTAGATATTTCGCCTATCTGTGTAGAAGATTCATTGATATTAGTGACCGCATCAACTTTAGCTTTGCTTAATTGTAATTCTTCCCCTGCCAATGCTCTTGCATTGCCTAATTGCACATCTAACTGTGTTACCGCATTGTCGGCAACGGTATGATTATCATTGAATCGTGACTCTAATTTTTCGTTACTGTCATCTATTTCTTTCGCTCTATCGACAGCATCATTGCAAAGGTCTTGTATTTCATTTGCTTCTTGTCTTCTTGTAACCCCATCAGCTGACTCTACCGCTTCCTTAACTTTATTGATATCATAATCCATTGACTGAGTTTGCATCTCTATACTTTCTATCATATCTTGCATAGTTTGGCATGAGTCTTCAGCCTTGGTTGAAATAATTTCAATTGATTTAATTTTATTATTTAAGTCTTCTAAAATACCATCTTCCACATAAGGTTGAGTGCTTAATTCTTGATAATCTTTTTTTAATGATTCTAATGCTTGTGCTGAATCAGAACGCATCTTGTTAACAACTTCATAAGATTCTTTTATTTGTGCTAATCTCTCTTCATTAATTTTCTTGTAATTTTCAAGTTCAATCAATTGTCTCATAGCATCGTCTTTGACTTGTTGAATCTGCCTCTTTGTAAGTTGCTTACCTTCTCTATTTGCCCTTTTTGCCATAATTTACTCCTTTATTCATTTACTACATTATTTAACATTTTCAATAACTCATCTAAATCAATGCCGTGTACCATAGCGGCTTCTTCGATTGTTTCGCCTTCGCCCATTGGACACGCAAAGCAAGACATACCAAAACCCATAAATATTTCTGCAGTCTTAGGTTCAATCGCCAATACATCGCCTACTCTCATTTCTTTAACTATTTCCATAACCTAACTCCTAATAAAAAATATTATCTTTATCTATCTTTATAAATAAATGTCTTATCTTTTTTTGAATCTTTCTTATACTCTTCCAAACAATTTTTTATCATTTTGTCGTATTCGTATTGAGAATTTTTGTAATTAGAGAATCCTATAGGTTCTCTTGACCCATCATAATAATTAGCGGGGTATTCGTGAGTGTAATTGAATTCTTTGTTAATCTTGTCTAATTGAGTTTTGACAGCATAATACTTTGTCAAAGTTTTATCACGCATTTCTTGTGCTTTATTTAAACTCTTTTGATATTCGACAGCGAGTTCATCGACATACATTTTGTACCCTGACTCTTTTAGTAGTCTTTGAATATTCGGTTTATTTAATTCGCTTAATACCCATACATCATCTCTATACTTCTCATCAACTTTGTATATGAAATCATTTAAGTCCCATACAGTTATGTATCTAAAAATCTCATTACAATCGTGTAGATTAACAGGATGATAGTATTTCTTCTGGTCTTGTGATAATTCTTCGCCTTTCATAATCTTACTCAAAGCGGTAGTCTGCAACTTTATATTAAGCAACTCATCAAATGTGCCGTTAGCAAATTGTATAAATTGATTAGCCTTAATATAAGCGTTCTCAAAGTCAATCACAAATTGAATTAACTCAGCATCTTTAATGTTTTGTGATTTTTGCTCCCAAAGTTGAGCAGAACTTTTTGTCGGTGCTTTGGTCTTATTTTTTAGTTTATCTAGATACCTTAAACTTTGTTCTAAACTCTTTTTTTGCAATTCCACTCTCTTTTGTTCAGTGTACACAATCTCACTTACATACTTTAAATTGCTCTCAAACTTATATGTCATATAACCCTCATTTGCATATATTATACCAAAAAAGCAAAAATTGTCAATATCTAATTTTAATTTTCATATAGTAAATAAAAAATTAACTTAACAAAAACAGTATAAATGTTAATTAAGACAAAAATCCTTTTATAATAAAATCTTCTGCCTGTTTCTCATCAAGTCCCATAGTGAGTAATTTCTCTAGTTGAGCACCAGCAATCTTCCCTATAGTCGCCTCGTGAATCAATCTAGCATCAGCACTTAAAGCGGAGATTTGCGGTATCGCTATAATTTTAGCGTTATTTATCAAAATAGCATCGCACTCGACATGCCCAAAACATTCACATCGCCCCGTAATATTACTATGAAATTCTTGATTAGAATTATCTTTCGCCACTGCTCTACTGACAATCTTCGTAGAAGAAGATTTGCCTTCAAGTTCAACATCAAAGATTGAATTAGCAAATTGATTGTGTTGAGTTAAAATTTTCTCATTTACGACAAAACTTGCCCCTTGTTGTAATTTACCTTTGGTAGTCCTAATAGCATAATCTACCCCTTCCATTTGTACAGTATTCATTTCCATAGTAGCATCTTTAGCAAGATATACAGTTGTAACAGGGTTTAAATTCTTTTTGCCCATGCTATCGCCGTGTCCAAAGTGTTTCTCAATATAAGTTACCTTAGCACCACTATCTATATAAAAAGTGTGAATTCCATTGTGTTCGGAGTTATGTTCAGTATGATTGTGTATACCACAACCAGCGACAATTATCACTTCACTATTTTCGCCTATATGGAAGTCATTATATACTAAGTCATTGATACCGCCCTGCATTATCAAAACAGGTATGTAGACAACTTCTTTTTTTGCATTAGGTTTAACATATACATCAATACCCTTTGAATTATCTTTAGGTACAATCTCAACATTCGCTGAATTTTGTCGAACTACTCCCACGCCATCAACTCTTAGGTTGAATGCACCTGTCGGTTTTGAATCTAAATCAGCGACTTTATTTAACATATATTTTTCTAAATCATTAATATCGTTCATACAGCACCTATACATTTAATAATGGTAAAATCTCTTCTTTAGCACCACTTGTTAAAATCTTACCTTCTTTCATAACAATAATCTCATCCGCTAGCGCCATAACTCGCTCTTGATGACTTATAACAATTGTAGTTCTTTCACTATTTTTAAATTCAGTGAAAACATTACTTAAATTATTAAAACTCCACAAATCAATACCTGCTTCAGGTTCGTCAAATATACCCACCTTGATGTCTCGACTCAAGACTGATGCTAATTCAAGTCTCTTCAATTCCCCACCAGACAGTGTGTTATTAATCTCACGAAATAAATATTCTTGTGGTTGCAGTCCAACCTTCAATAAAATATCTTCATAGGTTTTGAGTGGTTTATCACTAATCTTTAATAAATCAATGACCCTTACACCTTTAAAGGTAACAGGTTGTTGGAACGCAAATCCCATACCTAACTTCGCTCTCTCATCGACAGATTTATCTGTAATATCAATATCATTAAGATACACCTTGCCTGAGCACTTATATAGTCCCATTAGACATTTAGCAAGCGAACTCTTGCCTGCTCCATTATGTCCCGTAATGACATAGAATTTGCCTTTTTTAAATTCAAAGTCAATACCTTTCAAAATCTCTTCGTCATTAGCAATATATTTTAAATTCTCAATTTTTAACACAATATACCTTCTCAATTTTTTATTATTTACTATAATGTACTATTATAACAAAAAAAGTAGTGAAAATGCAATTATTTTTTGCATTCACTACTTATTTTTTATGGCCTTTCCCAATTATAATAGTATTCTGTTGTCGTTGTAGCATTCCATTTTGCGTATAAAGTTATGTCATAATCAGGCATAATTCCGCTAAATGCTTGCGTGCAACTAAAATCAGTGTACCAGCCAGCAAATGTATACCTTGTTACTTCATAAGTCCATTTACCCCAATTAGAACCTCCTAAATTATACCCCTTATCAACATAATAAGTCGCTTTTGTAGGCACAAAGCCACTCAAATCTACATCGGCATCAGGTAAATATTTTTGTGCATTGATTGCACTTCCACCATTTGTCTCAAATGTTATATTTCTAACTTGCAAAGTAGATATCAGCGTCCACTTAGCATACAATGTCGTATCTCCCCTTGGCATTGTTGTAGAGTTAAATAGCGTACTATCTTCAAAGTTTTCGGTTGTGTACCAACCATCGAATCTATAAGTATACCTATAGTCGCCTTGGTCAACTACTCTATTGTCATAAGTTGGTAAAGATATTTGAGAATTAGCAGGTTGACTAATACTATTGATAGCACTACCGCCATTTGTTACAAAATTAATTGTATAAGTTATAGAACTTGCTAATGACCAATTACCTTTGTTCGCTTCCCATTGCTCATCTTCATTGTATGGATAAGAATTTACATAGTTATATAAAGCGCTAAAATCAAGTTCTGCCCCTATGTCGACTAATTTCATATCATTAGTTGTTAAATCCATCACTATACTATCAGTAAATGGCATATGCATATTGAATTTCAAATCAGTTGTATAATCTTTTGAAGCGCTATCAATATAACTTGTCTTGATACCTACATATATAGTGTCAAGTTGTGGATTATTAGAAATTTCTCCCAAATTGATAGTTAGATTATAATAGTCATCATTGTGGTCAAAAGCAAGTAATACTTTGCCTAAATCTATAGGATTTTCCCTATTTTGAGTTAATTGCATTGACTCGGCGATAGCATCCATAATACTATCAGTAAATCCTAATGCGTATTGCATATACTTCATAGGGTCTGCTAGTACTGTATCAAGTGCTACTTTTAACTTTTTCTCATAAGTTCTTGTTCCACTAGCAAAGACTGGTACTTGTTCAGTTCTATAGAAGTATACATACCCGTCAAGATAATAGATTGTCATCTTCCTATCAAGTCCGCAATATATGCCGCTCACGGTGTCGCCAAATTCATAAGGTACATCGTTGTTAACTGCAGGCACAACAGGCATAGGCCCAACATTCGCCATTACAACAGGCTTACTGTCAACTAACTTAATTTGGAAATCATAAGGAACATTCCAATCAATGTCTGTACCCAAAACATCCATAACAATATTTAGATTACCTGTGATATGGTAGTTATTTAATTCGGAAGTATTGATTATACCCTTCAATAAAGTACTTGCAGATGATATGTCAATATATCCATCACCTATTGTTTGAAGTCCTTTAAATTCTTCAAGTGCTATTTGAAGATTAAAGTATTCATTCTCGCTAGTATAGATATTGTCTAAATTAATATTTGTTAACTTATTGTCATTTGTCAATAATGAGACTTTCATTATATCTAAGTTATCACTATTAGTTATATACTTAGCGTTCAACTCGATGTAGAATTGTCCGTCACTATAATTTAATGAATTAATAACCTTAAGCATTGACAAAGGATTTCCAAAATCAATCTCTGGCATAATCTCGGTGATATTTCCTAAGTCAAAATCAAAATCAATGTTATCGAATATCGACATATTGCTAATATCAATACCAAATACTGACAACGCAATACCAGCAATTTCTTTAAGATTTTGTTTGTTAATCTTAACTTTAAGTCCGTCATAGTTTAGGTACAAGTAATTATTGTCATAATCAAGGTTAACTTCTATATCTTTCTCGCCGGTAAGTTTAGCAGTTCCGCCAAAGAGTATACCATTTATAATATCTAACCCAGCATCAACTGCTACATTGTATCTTACATTGCCGTTATTATAAACTTGTGCATTAGCGACAAAATCGTATTGTTTAGTTGTGATAGTATTAATTATTGCCTGCACTTCGTTTAAAATCTTGTTAATATCAACATAATCATTGTCATTGATATTCGTCATTACAACATTTTGACCAATCGCGACAACCTGTGCGCCTACGCTAAATTCTCCGCTTATAACACTCAAATCTAATATGTTTGAAGTAGAAATATTAATGATGCTACCATCTCTTAAAGTCCAAATAATCTCATTGTCTACTACTTTCCAACTTCCTATAACCCCTAAGTCGAAGTTAGTATTAATAGACATATTAAAGTTCTTATTTATAAAGTCGATTAACATTTCGCCATCTTTATATTGAGATTGAACTGTTGGAGCAATAAGTCCTAAATTGAAATTTTTATTTAAGAATTCTACAATATTACCTAAATCACTTTCAACGCATTTGATTCTTAACCCATAAATATCTAGGTATAGAATGTCTTGTCTTAAATGCAACGCGACTTCAACGCCTTCAAGCGTTGCCACCAAATCAACTTTCAAAGAGTTATTAAAATCTATATTTAATCCAGCATTGAAAGTCTGTTGACTGCCTAAAATGTAAGCGTTAATTTGTGCATCCATTGACAATGCTTTTGAATTATAAATTTCAATTAATTTATCACATAATGGTAATAAATCAACAACATTGCTATAGTTATTCGCTAGTATAATGTCTAATTTATCACTATCATAGTCAACTTCGGCATTAATTAAATAATTTGAATATTCATAATCTATATTGCTTAATCTATCATTATTGAATGTTAATTTAATATTCCCATAATCATTGAAGATAATCTCAAAAATATTTTCATTTGAAATAATATTAGTAATTAAATTATTAAAATCAATATTTATATTTGATAATTCATTTAATTCAAAGTGCTTATTTATAAAATCTACTATTGTACTTATGTCATTAATATTTAATTGTACATTCAAGCCTTCAATGCTTACATACAATGTTGAATTGGTTAATTTTATTGTTAAATCTTTGTCTAAAGCGTGTACTCTAGCATTTACGCTCAAGTCATCAATGTTTTGTGTCTTGATAAAATCTTCAAAATCAATGTTAGCAATGACATTAATATTTGTATTATCAATATTAGCATCAATATTGAGTTGAATATTACCAGCATTTACTAAGTCAACGATATTAAATACTTTGTTAATTAGACTATCAATGTGTAAGTATTCACCTGCTACTTCGCTTATTTGGTTTAACCCCTTATTGATATTCAATTGAATAGTGTTGTCATTGTATTGAACTAATACATTAATTTCATTATCAATTATTATATTAATAACAAAATCTTTGTACACTATTTGGAGTTCTTTATCACTATTAACTTGTATATTAATGTCTCCTAGACTAAAATCTTGTAAGATATTATCATCAATAGCTAAGTTAAATTTCTCTTTGAATAGATTGATAATGTTGTCAATCTCGCTTAACTTAAAGAAATACTTACTATCATCAATCGCAATATATACCTTGCCATTAACAATATTAATTGTAACATTTTGATTTAATATTTTTGTATCTAATCTAGCGACTAAACCATTTACAAAGTTAATCTTATAGTCTACAATGATTTGTCCTATTTGATTTTCGATTTGTGGTACATTGATATTTATTTGTCCGTTAACCCCATTAGACAAATATACATCTATGAATGTCTTAACAAATGGTAGTAACTTAACAATGTCTAGATATCCACTTGTATCAAGATTAATTGTTTGTAGTTCATTGTGTAGTTTTATGTTAAGTAATACTACATTATCAATGCTTGCCAATAATTCGCTAACTTTGTTGTTTTCACAATTAATGCCAACATTCAAAGTATTTGATTGTATCTTAGTTAAATCAATATTAAAGTTACTTAAATCATATTTTGTTAAATCAATACCAAAGTCTAATAAGTTATAATCTACTGTTACTGCTATCTCATTACCATTATAGGTTAAGTATAGACTATTTAATAACTTAGTTATAGCATCTTCGGTTATTGTTATCTCAACCGCATTATTAGTTACAAAATATTCATTAATTAATTCCATAACTTTTGAAGTATCACTAAGGTTAAACTTGACCTTCATACCATCAATGTCGCAGTAGATAACATTCTCTATGAGTCTTATTGTTACATTTCTATTTAAAACTTTTGTTGCAATAGATGCTGAGATTTCCCCATTATTGTAGTTTAATACACCATTTAATTGTAACCCATAGATATTAGCATCAAATGTTGTATAGATATTTCCATTAATTATATCTATAATGTTCTCTACTAATTCAATTAGGTTATTGACTTCTACATAGTTCTCGCTTAAATCAATGTCATTGTACTTATCTACTTTGTTAAAACTAATGTTTAAATTTACATAATTAGTTGTAACTTCCACATATTGTAGATATTCATTATTTATATTTACATTTATATTAGCAGAAATATTGTCAGCATTGTAGTTAACACTTAATGTGTTGTCTACAAGACTCATTCTTATATTTTGTATTGCCTTAACTACTATTCCCATTATATCAAATGATTCAAAACTATTTGTAGGAATATAGTTGAGTATATCATTAATACTTGCTTTAATTAATACCCCTTGATATTTTACATACACAGTATTATCGTATAGTACTATTCTCAGTATGTCTCCTAATACTGTTGTACTCATATCTAATTTGATATTGCCATTATTGTATGAATAGTTGTAATCTAATACTATGCTATTGTCTACAATGTTATTATCATTTATTGTTATTTCGATTTGTCCGCTTATTGCATCATCTTTGATAGTATTAATAGCGCTATTTGCTATGTCTACTAGATTATTTATGTCTACATACTCTTTTGTTGGTTTACTAATGACAAATTCATTGTGGTTAACCCCTATCTCAACAGTTGAAGTAATATTGACATTATCTAAGATATTTAGGTTGTTGATATCAACTTTTATGGAATTTATCTTGTCTGTAAATTCTAAGTATAATACAATGCCATTTAAACTTATTGACAAATCATTGTCAGTTACTTGTATAGTATTTACAAAACTTAAGTCAGTTATATTCAAAACACTCATTATAGTGTTAGCAATCTCTGTTACTTCACTATTATTTAATTGAATATTGAATTGTTCACTAACAAATGTGATTATCTTATCAATCTCATTAATGTTAGCCTTAATGTTAATATCATCAATACTTAAGTATATTGTGTTATTCTCGAAATATAATTCTATGTCTATGCCTTGATAATTTGTTGTTGCACTTACTATTAATTTCTCATTTTGATATTTTATCTTATAACTAATATCTAATGCTACCACATTATTATTTACATTTAGACTTAAAGTCATATTTCCAGCAAACTTATTCTCGCATACTGTGTTATATACACTCGATGCGAATGGTAGTAACTTCACAATGTCTAAGTATTCATTATCATTAATTGTTATATCTTCTATACTATCTACTATTTTTATAGAACCATTTAATTTATCTATATTTACAGTGATTGAATTAATGCAGTTATCAACAAAGTGTACACAAATGTTATAATCTTTATAACTTACACTAAGTGAGTCTTTAGTTAATTCAACATAACTTGAAGCAATTATGCCTACAATTTGGTTATAATCAATGTTGATATCCTGTGATATTTCAGGCATTTCGATATTGAATTTTTTCAAAAATTCAATAACTTCTTGAGTGTCATTTAAGTTAAATTTAACTTTTGCTCCAAATGCTTCGGCATAAACAACATTATTTAATAATGTTATCTTTATATTATAATCTAGGTAATTTACATTTAATTTGCCACTAAATGCGTTATCAACATATTGTAGATACCCTTCAACACTTAAGTTATCATAAGTTAGATTAATCTCAGCATAGATAGGTTGATTAATTAAATTATAAGAATTCTCTATAATTTCTACAAAATCTGTAACTTCTACATAATCATTGTCATTCGGCGTTATTACTTCAAATTCATCATAATTAATAGAAGCATTAACAATAATATTATTTATTTGTGCATCAATGCTATTTACTTTACCATCTAATGTATTAATTACAACCTTATTATCTCCACAATAAATAGATAGAATTGAATCTACAACATTAATCTCGGTATTTGCTAATACACCAAGTATCATACCCACAACATCTTGTAGAGTTTCACTATTAATACTAGGCAATGAATCAAGTATGCTGTTAATGCTATTCTTATCTGCTTTGACCTTAATGCCTTGATACTCAAAGTACAAAGTACTATTTACAAAATATAATTTAATGTCAAAATCTTGATAACTCAAACTTGCATTTAAGTAAATATTCCCACCATTGAATGAATAGTCGGCATTTAAGTTAAATACTAAATCATCAACTATTACATTTGCGCTAATATTGACATTATCACTCAATAATGTTTGAACTACTGCATCAACACTTTCCGCTAATTCAGTCGCACTGACAAATTCTCCGCTTGGTTTTGATATATCAAAGTCTAATCCGTACTCAAAGTTAACTACAATTTCTTGCCCACCAACAACTGTAGATATTTCGCTTATTTTGTTGTTAGATAATTTTAACTGAACATCAATGTCATCAACTACAATGTGGTAGTTATTATTCTCGTCAACTTGAATAAACTCTGTAATATTAGACAAATCTATCTTACTAAAGTCAATGTCTTTGATTTTATTCATTTGTTGTAATAAGATATCTTGAATATTGATATTGTCAAATTCTACAAAATATTTTTTGACAATATTTATTAAATTATTAAAATCATTGCCATTCGCTACTAATTTTAAATCACCAAATTGTAAGTACGCATTGTTATTTAATAATGTCAATTCTAATTGATAACCTTTGTAGTCAATTAGAGAGTAAATATTACTTAAATCAAATCTGCCTAATAATGACAACTCATTAATCTGTGTTGTAAAAGTAAACTTATCGCTAAATGTATTGACAACTGCCTTAAGTAAATTAATTTCTTCAGTTACATTTTTGTAGTTTTCGCTATCACTAGGTTTGTCTATGGCTTGTAATTCATCATAAGTATTTAACCCAATATTAGATTGTATACTTGTGTCATTAAGTTTTATATTAGGTACATTGACTTTTTGAATATTGTATTCTAAGTCTGTAATTATCTCAATGTCTCCAAAATCTGTAGATATCTTGAGAATAATGTTATTTTCATTTTTTTCTTCTTGAATGTTAGACATTAACCCCATCAATGCGTTGATATCTAACATTGACCCAATATCAAAGTCTGGTACAAATTGTGATACAACACCCGATATTACACCGATTAATTCGCCAACTTCGCTTGTACTTACACAAATCTTCGCACCAAGTACTGACAAATAAATATTATTGTCCACGTACGCAAATTGAATATCAGTATTGTAATTATTCAAATTAATGTTAACTGCACCTGATACGGACAATTTCTCAAACCCATCAATCATATTTACTTTGACATCAAGTCCTATATCGCCCGCTGACTCCTGCCCGTTCGCTATATTAAATAAACCATTTACATTGATTGACTTAGCCCCTATTAGATTAGACACGACCTTGTCTAATGCTGAAGGTTCTTGAACAGGAATGACCGCTTGTGATTGCGAGCCCCTGTCGGTAAATAGGAATACACCACCTATCCCCACGAACAACATAAGCACATAAGTTAACATATATGCTAAAAATTTTCTCATTTATAACCCCTTATCATTTATAAAAACTAATTATACACTTATTATGCTACCACTGTCTCAGGTATGATATTTTGTTTACCATACTCAAATGTATCGACTAATGTACCGGTACACTTAGCATTAACACCCATATAGTTGACAGTATAATGTTCAAGTGTTTCTATACTCACAAATCTAAATTGTTCATCGACAATAACATCTAATGTGACATCAGTAAAAGCAGGATAATTAGGAAGTTGAGACATACTCTTCATCTGTTTAACATAATTAATTACACTAAATACAGGTTGAAGTTGTAATTCAAATTGATAACCAACATTTCCATTATCTAAAGTGATTTGTTGTGCTTTGGTATCTAAATTAAGTACAGTCTTACTAGATACTATATATGCTACAAATGAATCAGCAGGTACACCATTCATTTCCAAAAATTCATCAATGGTCATATCAGCAGGAGCCTTATATTTAGCGACCATGTCATCATTGACTGACCCTGCCTCATATCTTGTTACTTTGTCATTTCCTTCATAATAAAGTCTTTCGCCAACATTTTTGATACCTTTACTAATACTTTCCTTGAAATAAACTCCATTCTCAAACGCTTTGATGCCTGATATTTTTTGAGAAGCGATAGTATCGACTCCACCAAGTGAAGTTATATAAACACTCCCGTGAGTAAACATTCTATATTCTGCTATTTCAAATATCTCATAAGCCTTAAATTGATTAGGCAATTTTCCCTGTGCCTTATTTGACAAAGACTTCATATCATCCCTAAGACTTGCTTCAGTGTACAGCGAATAATCTGGAACATTAGCGCCTATAAAAAAGCCACCTACAAAATACCCACTCACGATACCAGCAATTGAAATGATGATAAGAAGAATAATACTCTTTCTATTAAATTCAAATGACTTTGACTTTTTTGTTTTATTCTTACTCATAATTCCCTTAATGTTAATTTAATTAATTTATAACTTTATATTGAACGCTAAAAGCGTAAATAGATTTAATTTTATGTAAATAGTATATATAGTATATATATACTATGTAATTAAATTATATATAATTCTACAAATAAAGTCAATATTTTTTGAGATATTTGAATATTTTTGTACAAAATGACAATACGATTTTAGTATTGCTATTAACCTTTGTGTTGATAGAATTTAATTCTCTACAAAAAAAATGCTTAAGAATTAACTTAAGCATTTTTTTTATTATCGTTTTGTCTTCTCTTTTTTGATTTAAAATTAACCATTTTATACACTATACCCGACTTAATCTTAATGACTCCAAATGGGCATAATTCTTGACAACAAAAGCATTTTATGCACTTATCATAGTCAATATTAGCAATCTTCTTTCCGTTTTTCTCCACCATTGAGATTGCTTTAGCGGGACAATGTGCGAAACATTTTCCACAACCCCTGCAATGTTTTTTGACAATCTTAGGTCTTTGAGTCATCATCTTTTGAACGAATTTTTGCATAGACATTGGCACATAATTAGCAAATGGTTTCTGTAGATTAGGCACAATGACATCAAAATCTTTGACTACGAATTGTTGTAAATCTTCGCCCACTATTTGAATATTTAGGTCTTGTATTAAGCCCCTTTCTTGTGCCTTAATGATAGTCGGCATTGTCATTGGGTCAGCATTCATTAATCGCACGCCAGCGATATCAAGTGCTATAGGATTAGTAGACGCTCCTACAACTCCTATATGTCTAGGCGTACCATTACTTGGACCTTCTCCTTCCATAGCATCTATTGCATCACTTACATTTAATACGATTTTGTCCCCAAAATATCCCCAAATGTCATATAGAAAGTCGCAAAAAGTGCTTATGTCTCTATACTTGCCGTGCATTTCCACTTTCTCAAGCCCCGGAATAGCACCAAACATATTCTTGACCGCATTTGTAAACCCTGCGAATGCGTGAGTCTTAAGTTTACAAAGATTTATAATACAATCAGCATCATATAGAGTCTTTAAAATATCAAACTTTTTGCCAACTACCCCATTATCATAGTTAACACTGACAAAATTAAAATTTTGATTAAGTTCTAAGTCATATTTTTGTGCTATGTCAGTCATTCCGCTAGTTTTGTATATTGAATTCATATACATTGAATTGAATGGTCCACCAGCACTATCTACAATTACCACGCTAGCACCAACTTCCTTGCAGAGTCTACCTACTGCACCCACCACCGCTGGATGAGTAGTAGCGCACTTTTCGGGAGCGACTTTCATAAGTAGATTTGCTTTAATAGCGACTTTTTGCCCTGCCTTAACAAATTTATCTATACCACCTAGATTGTTAATCGCCTTTAAAACAGCATCATACACAATTTCTTCATCATAGTTATCGCATTTAACAATAGAAACTACATTGTCCATATCTAATCCTTAAGAGAGAAAATTTCGCTTATTTTCTCTAACGCATTTACTAAAATTTTTTGCTCTTCACTATTTAAGTTATTTAAAACTTTGTCAACCATTTGTTTGTGAAAATTTTGATGTATTTGATTAACTTGAATACCCTTTTGAGTCAATGCTAACTGCACTTTCCTTTTGTCTTCGCTATCTCTCTGCCTTACAACATACCCCTTCACAACTAATCTATTAATCGCTATAGTCAAAGTTCCTAAAGTTATATTTAGTTGTTTAGCAACGCTTCCAGCGGTAGACTGCTCGCTACATAAATCTATTGCTTCAATAATATGAATATCTTTCAAAGACAAATCATTACCAATTCTCTCTTTGAGAGTTTGTTCTTCGCTAAATAGTATTTGATTAAATAATTTTACTAGAATATTATTGACAATGTCTTGTTGATTATCCAAAATTATAACTCCCCGCTCTATTTCTTTATCTTCGCATTAATGTTCATATTTTTGATAGTTATGTCTTTAGTTAAGTCGCAATCATCTAATGTAACAAGTTCGCTCAATGTCTCTTTCTCAATGTACTCTTTTTGAGAACTAATGATATCATTCATAATGTCGCTATCACTATTTAATTCTATACGAACTCTGTCAGCGACATCATAACCTGCTTCTTTCCTTAATACTTGCAAGTTACGAAGCAATTCTCTCAAGATGCCTTCTCTCTCCAACTCTTCAGTTTGACTAATGTCAAGTGCGACCTTAATATTTGAAGTATCCGCCACAATATTATCATTAAATATTTGTTCAATATCGAACATATCTAATGTGAAATCGACTTCAAAATCTCCAAGGTGAACTTTGCCAGAATTTTTTAATTCGCTCAAAATCTTACTTGTCTCTTCTTTAGACAAAGCATTGACAAAGTTTTTAGCATCATTGATTCTATTTTTTAGTTTAGCACCCGCAGTCTTAAAGTTAATGTGTAATTTTGGACTACATAGCGTATCAAAGTCATTAAGGTACACAATCTCTTTTATGTTAAGTTCATTCTTAATAACATCGCTATAAGTCTCGCAAATATCACGGTACTTATCATCAATGTACAAAGTCTTAATAGGTTGCTTAACCTTAATTTGTGCTTGATTTCTTAGGCTCAAAGCAATCGTGATAATTTCACGAACTTTGCTACTCTCATCAAGTATAGTTTGGTCGACATTTAACTCGGTTGGAAAATCACTTAACAATACGCTTTCTTCCGCTTGTCCGTACTTTCTAACCAAATTCTGCCATACATATTCAGTCATAAATGGTATGATAGGCGCCATAACTTGTGTTATAGTCTTAAGTGAAATATACAAACTATTATAAGCATTAACCTTGTCTTGTTGAAGGCCTTCTTTCCAGAATCTCCTTCTATTAAGTCTAATATAGAAATTAGATATGTCGTCCATACATTTCTCAAATTCTTTAGTTATATTAACAGTGTCGTTATTATCATAACAAGTTGTAGCGTAGTTAGCGAAGGCATTTGTTCTAGCATAAAGCCACTTGTCTAGCAAGTTATCACTACTAAAGACTCCACTACATTTTGGTTTATCAATCTCTGCGTAAGTCTCAAAGAATGTGAAAGCATTATAGTATTGAAGCATTTTTCTTCTTGCTTCTTCACATAGGTTCATAGAGAATCTAACATCATTGACAGTTGGAGCACTAGCAAATAAGTATCTAACTGCATCGGCGCCCAATTTCTCAGCGACTTCTTCGAATTGAACAGAGTTACCAGAAGACTTAGAGAATTTGCTACCATCTTCAGCGACTACTGCACCATAACTCAAAACTTTCTCATAAGGTGCACGCCCTGTCAATGTAACACTCATAAATAATAATGAATAGAACCATAATCTTATTTGTTCTCTCATCTCGATGACTATTTCTGCTGGGAATTGTTTCTCCCATTCTTCTCTATTCTCAAAGTATCCTAATGTTGTGAATGGTGTGATACCCGCATCCAACCAAACATCACCGACTTGTTTAACTCTTTGTACTTTGTGCTTACATTTAGGACAAATTATCTCTATCTCATCAATATAAGGTCTGTGAAGTTCTTTGAGATTAGACAAATCTTGACCACTCAATCTAGCCAATTCTTCCTTAGATGATACAACTGTTAGTTCTCCGCAGTGTGGACAAGGATAGAATGGTAAAGGCAAACCATAGAAACGGCTTCTAGATATGTTCCAATCGCCCATATTATTGAGCCAATCTTCCATTCTCTTACCAGCATAGTCAGGCATCCATTTAACATCTTTAATGACTTTCAATAATTGCGGTTTAATCTCTTCAGTCTTAATGAACCACTCTCTAACAAGGCGGAAAAATACCTGAGTTTTGCATCTCCAACAAATAGGGTATTTGTGTGTATGCATTTCAGTCATAAAGAATTTGTCTTGTTTCTTTAGTTCGTCAAATATTAAGTGTGCTACATCCCCAGCATAAATACCGCTAAATACGCCGTAGTTATCTAAGATTTCGCCATTCTCATTGATAGGACAAATAGCAGGTAAATTAAATTTTTTACCCAACTCAAAGTCTTCAGCACCGCATCCAGGGGCGATATGAACAACACCGCTACCTTCATCAGCGACGACTTCATCCCAAGGTATAATCTTATGTTCAATACCTTGTTGACAAGGTAAGTCAGGGAAGAATGTCTCAAAGTGTAGACCTAATAACTTCTCGCCCTTAAATTTATCAATAACCTTTCTATCCATTTTGATATGAGATAGAGCATTCTTTGCTAAAATCAAAGGTCTAACTCCACCTTCATACTCTATCTTGACATACTCTAATTCTGGGTTCACAGCAAGTGCTATATTAGAAGTCAATGTCCAAGGAGTCGTAGTCCAAACAAGCATATCACAATCTTGTTCTACTAACTTTGCTTTAGCAAAAACTGACTCGTGTTCAACTTCCTTATAAGACCCGCTCATTTCGTGTTCGGACAAAGAAGTACCGCATCTAGGACACCAAGGCATAGGTTTATCTGCCTGTGTTATCCAACCTCTGTCGTGGCACACCTTCAAAAAGTACCAAATACCTTGTATATTTTGGTCAGTATGAGTGTAGTAAGAGTTATCCCAGTCCATCCATTGACCTAGTCGCTTGCTTTGACCAGTTATAATCTTAGAGAACTTATTGACTCTATTAACACACGCTTGAGTGAATTTGTCCATACCATACTCAAGAATATCTCTCTTACCCTTGAATCCTAATTCTTTCTCGACTTCAACTTCTACCCAAAGGCCTTGACCATCAAAACCATTTCTATAATGACAAGAATAACCACGCATACTCTTATATTTAATAAAAGCATCTTTGATTGTTCTTCCCCAACAGTGGTGTAGACGCATTGAGTTATTAGCAGTGATAGGACCATCAACTATTCTATATGCTTTCCTACCCTTGTTCTTTTGTTGCAATTTATGAAAACAATCGTTGTCTTCCCAAAATTTGAGCATTTGCAATTCGTGCTCTACAAATTTATTCTCTTCCATCTTCTTTCCTTAAATATTTATTTTGATAGCATAGTGTGCAGATTTTAACAATTAACCTACTTATTTATACAAGTATAGCCTTAATTCTTCGCACTCCTGCTGAACTACTTTCTTCTTTTTTTATTTTAAATTGTCCTAATTCGCTTGTGTTAGCGACATGTGGACCGCTACAAATCTCTTTACTAAAATCGCCTATTGTGTAGACAGAGACTTTGTCGCCGTACTTATTGTCAAATAAACCTAATGCCCCGCTTGCTTTCGCTTGTTCTGGAGACATTTCTTCCCTTACAACATTAATTGATTGTGATATGACATCATTAACCATATTCTCAATCTCTCTTAATTCTTCATCGGTTAATTTTCTAGGGAAATTAAAGTCAAATCTCAATCTTTCAGGGGTAATGTTGCTACCCATTTGATGAACATCATTGCCCAAAATTTTTCTTAATGTTGCGTGCAATAAGTGTGTTGCAGTGTGCAACTTAATTGTGTTAGGGTCGTGGTCAGCAAGTCCTGACTTGAAGACCGCTAAATTTGCCCCTCTTGACTCTTCTTTGTGGTGTTCCAATAATTCATTGAATTTCGCTTCATTTACCTTAATATTTGCTTCTTCTGCCAATTCTTGAGTAATCTCGAATGGGAAACCAAATGTATCATACAACTTAAATACTAACTCTTCTTTAAGGTATCCATCTACAATATTTGATTTATCTAAAATGTACTCATTGAATACTTTAAGTCCTTGTGATAACATTTTGCTAAATTTGTCTTGTTCGATTTTGAATTTGTCCAACAATTCTTCTTTTGTAAAATTCCAATCAGGGTTGAGTCCTGTATTATTCATATTGTCTATGGTCTTACCTGCGATTATAATGAACATATCATCATTAGCATCAATAGTCCTTAAGTGTCTCAAAGCCCTTCTCATTAACCTTCTTAAGATATAACCAGCCTTAACATTGCTAGGGTCAACCTTAGCATTAAGAATAACTACACTTGTCCTAATATGTTCACATATGATTCTTAAACTTCTCTCATTAGGTTTAGCGGAGTTCTCTCTCAAATAATTCATAATGTCTACAAAGATTTCAGTATCATAGACGCTCTCAAGTCCATTTAGTGTTAACAACAATCTCTCTAGACCAGAACCTGTATCAACGCTCTTAAATTTTAATTTACTGTATGTCTTATCAAGATTTTGATAATACTCCATAAATACGCCGGCGTTCCAAATCTCTAGGTATCTCTTTTTGGTATCAAAGACACCGCTTTTTTCATAACTTTCGCCGTGCTCATCCCCTGTATCATAGAATACTTCAGTACAAGGACCACAAGGGCCTTCGCCATCCCCCATTCTCCAGAAGTTATCTTCAAATGGTAATTTTATAATATGACTAGGGTCAATGCCTACGCTCTCCCAATACCCTATACTCTCTTCATCAGCAGGAAGTCCTAACTCTTCATCGCCACAGAATACAGTAGCATATAATTTCTCTTTAGGTATCTTGAAGCCTTCAGTCAATAATGTGAAAGCATACTTGATAGCGCCTTCCTTAAAATAGTCGCCTATTGACCAACTACCAAGCATATTGAAACTTGTCAAATGGTGTCTATCGCCTACAGATTCAATATCATTTGTCCTTATACAAGTTTGAATATTGCACATTCTCTTACTAACAGGTTCTTCTTCACCTGTGAAGCACTTTTTTATAGGTGCCATACCAGCATTGATAAATAACAATGTTGGGTCATTCTCTGGGACAATACTAGAATTTTTTATTTGTGTATGTCCGTTTGCCTTAAAAAAATTCAAAAAAGTATCAATAATTTGTTTTGATGTGTATTTCATTTTCTCTCCTAAATTCTAAGTAAATATATTTTTGTGTTAAACAAAAAAATGCCTACTTAATTTCCGCCTATATATTTTACTACATAATACAATATTTGTCAAACAAGTTAAGTCAAAATAAGTTAAGAATGCGACAAAATAGACACATAAAGTTATAAAAAGTTTATGACAATCATAAATTTAAGTAGGAGTCTATTATGAATAAAAAAATTAAATACTCTTTGTATGGTATCGCTACTTTAGTTTTGATAACACTTATATGTGTATTTGCCTTCTCTTCCTGTGGGACAAATAATATTATCAAATTAGCGAGTAAAGATGCCAATAATTATGATTTATCACTAATTTATAATGATGATACAAAAAGTTTATATGGTAGTTCTAGTGTCGACTACATAAATACTTCAAAAGACAACTTGAGCGAAGTCTTTTTTCATCTATACCCTAACGCATTTAGGGAAGGTGCTAAATATAAACCTGTTAGCGATTTAAAGAAAGATGAAGCGTACATTAACGGCGAAAGTTTTGGAAGTATCACAATTAAGAATGTCAAAGTTAATAACAAAGAAGTACAATTCACTATCGGCGGAGAAGACAACGACATTCTCATTGTGCCTTTGGTAAGTCAATTATACCCTAATTCTCGAACTACTATTGATATAGAGTTTGATGTCATAATACCTAATATAAAACATAGATTTGGGTACACAGACAATGCAATTAACCTAGGGAATTTTTACCCTGTAGCCTGCATATATGAAGATTCTAAGTTTGATACTTCCCCTTATTCATACAACGGCGACCCATTCTACTCTAGCATATCAAATTATAATGTATCACTTACTTGTGATAATGATTTTGTTGTAGCGAGCACAGGAGAACTCACAAGCAAAGAAACAAAAGATAATAAAACCACCTACAACTATTCTGCTCTTGCGGTAAGAGATTTCGCTATGAGTCTATCAAAAAAATTCCAAAGACTGCAAACTAAAGCAGATGGTACGAATATTCTATATTACTATCATAGTGATGAACAACCAAATGTATCTTTAGACACCGCAAAAAAATCAGTTGAGACATTTAACAAACTTTTTGGCGATTACCCATACAAAACACTAAGTGTAGTCGAAACAAGTTTTGTACACGGGGGAATGGAATTTCCAAATATCGTATTCATATCGGATGACTTAAGCAGTTATGAAGAATATACAAATGCCATTGTTCACGAGATAGCGCACCAATGGTGGTACGGCGTTGTTGGCGACAATCAAAATAAAGACGGTTACATAGATGAAGGCTTAGCAGAATATTCTTGTATCCTATTCTACGAAAATAACCCTGAGTACAACATAACACGAAGCGAAATATTGAGTAATGACCTAAAATCATACCTATTATTTGTAGAAGTCTATGGGGACTTGTTCGAGAATTTTGATACTTCAATGGATAGGTTACTCACTGAATATAACACTGAACCAGAATATACCTATATGGCTTATGTTAAATCAGTATTAATGTTTGACAATCTCCGTCAACTTATAGGAGATAGCGACTTTTTGAAAGGAATAAAGACATTCTATAACAACAACCAAATGAAATTCGCTACCAAAGATACCTTAATACTTGCATTTGAGAGCGCATCAAATGTACCTTTACAATCATTCTTCGACTCTTGGATTGATGGCAAAATTGTTATCGCTTCTAATTAATGACTTATAATTAACTTATTATTGCATAAATTGTTAACTTATTATTACATACAAATAAACTTATATGCTATTATAATGTCTTACATATTAATCTTATCTTAACTTATTAATTAGTCTCATCTTACCCTATTTATTAGTTGTATCTTACCCTATTATTAGTTGTATCTTACCCTATTATTAGTTGTAATAAATAAGGTATATAATGTTTAATGTAAATATAATTAATATTTCATTAAATTGTATAAAAAAGTAAAAAAATTTTTATCTCATATTTACAAACTTAATTTTGCGTGTTATAATCTAACCCTAAGGAGTTGAATTATGAACAGAATGACTATTGATGAGATAAAAAGATATTCACAAGTATATGTTAGAGTATTAGGAAATAATAATTGTGCTAATGATTTAGAAATTAATGGCGGACGCTATATTATGGAAGAATTTAAAGACAAGATATACTATGCTAATCTTGTTAGTATGCTTATAAAGAATAATGCAGATAAAAGCGAAGAAGAGATTAACAAGATAACTTATGATAACTTAAAATCAACACAGTACAAACAAGACAAATTAGCATTTTACAATTTAATGGAAGACAAATTTAATTGTCATTTTGAATCTCAATTAGATAATATGAAATTCAAAAAACTTTGTATAACTATTAGTGATAGACAAAAAGAAAATGAACTTGTTAAATAATATTATAAGTTATAATATAAATAATAATACAAAATAATGTTTTATAATAGTAAGTGTTAATTTAAGGTGCAATAACAAATCATTGTTTTATTACAATATATCATAATAACTTATAATAAATGTCATATTTATATAAGAAACGATTACAATTTAAAATATTGTTTTTACAATTATTATTTATTTTATGTTAATATTTATAATTCTACAATTTAATTTTAAGTAGTTAAAATGGCACTTAATGTTTCGAATGATTATAACCTAAAACAGTTATAACCTAAAGTAGTAAACTACAATAATTTATTATAATAGTTATATTAACTCATAAATAAAAATGAATTATTATTAGTTACAAAAAAGAACATATTAGTATTTATCTAATATGTTCTTTTTGACTATTAACAAATATACTTATTATAAAATATTCATACTTGTATTTAATCTAAAGACTTACTTCTTAATATTTTACTCATCTTTTTTGTTAGATTGAGTATTTTCAATACTCTTTCCGTACTTTATCTTCTTTTTAGGTCTCAACCTTATAAAGAATGGTATAATGAAGAATAGTAATAACACGCCAAAGAAGATGTACAAGCCTAAATAACTTACTGGCTCTTCAATAGCAGGTTTAATGACAATTGAATTATTGTTTGCTTTGTCCATAGCAAAATATCGCTCAAAGACTAACCCATCGCATTGAAATATTATTTCATCCCCTTCTAATACATTCTCTATATAAAATTCGCCTAAATCATTAGAAGTAGTCTTAGCAGTAGGTGCGTTGTTAACAAATATGCTCACAGTTGGATTCTCATACCCTTCTGGAAATTCGATTTTTCCACTAAGGTCTAAGTACTTTCTTGCAAATAACTTAAATGTAATATATCCATCGTTGTTATCAACTGCTTTAAGCGGGTCAATAATGAAAGCCCCATATTTGTGTGAAGAATCAGTTACTTCTGTTTGAATTAACACCTTACCATCTTCATCAGTTATAGCATAGTTACCCGAACTAAAATATACATTAGCATAGTACATACCATCAAAGCACAATTTATCTTCATAGACTATAGGGTTAAAAATAGATTGTCCTAATACATAGATAGTTAAACCACCGCCTAACACTTCATCAACAGGTATAACTGAATTATTTGGGTCATATGAATCGTCCCCCTCTACTTGCGGTCTATGGAATTCTATTAGGACTTTAACTTCTTTGTATGAGGCGACAAGTGTTTTGTCTAGTGTGATTCCATCGAAAGTATAATCTTCCACCTTATATAGTGAATGTTCGAATGTAACTATTTGACCTTTGTATATTTTATCAAAAATTATTTCACCATAGCCATTAGTTATGCCATAATATTTGCCATCAACATACGCTTTGACATCCGACAAATTTATATTTTGACCTTTGTTGTCTATAGCGATTATTTTCAAATCAAGAGATTGAAATTTTTGTAAAATGATATCTCTAGTCATAACCAAATCATCGGAAGTAACGACAAATTCAACAGGAGCATAGTTGATATTAACAACTCTAATTATCTCATTCTCTTGTGATTCAAATACGAAGTCTTGTCCATTCATTCTAGTAGGTTTTAAGATAGGTGTATTATTGTCAGTAATCTCATAGACTTCTACATAATTGATAATTTGATTATTGCCATCTTTAACACTAATTTGAACAGTCTTATTCTCAATCAACATAGCGCCTTGAACTTTAAAATTATGTTGAGTAGCGTCATAATAAGTAAAATTAGAGAAGATATACCCCGACAATTCAAATGTTAATTTGTCCCCTATATTCAATGTCAAAGTAGCATTACCATTAATATCGCTTGTCCCAATGACTGAACTATTTAATGTGATACTAACATTAGACAAATTATTAATTTCGCCATTCTGGTTAGTGAAGAAATTAAATGTTACTTGTTGTGAAGTCTCTTCTTCATCCATAACTTGTTGACTCTCATCAGCCTTGACGATTGATAAATTATTCTTTGATTGCAAAACCAATAATAAACTCATACCAATCGTGAATACTATTAACAACAAAAGCGACACCTTAAAATAATTTGATGCTTTGATACTCACAATACACTCCTATTCGTAAAACTCATTATATTTAATATTATTATTTGTAAATATACAAATATTTATTAATAATATTATATATTAAATTAAAAACTTTAGCAACTAAATTTAGACACTTTTATATATAATATTACACAATATAACATTTTTTGATATTGTAGTTAAGAAATAATTATTTAATATTTATACAATATTATTTAATAAATCAATTACAAAATATTGTGCATACTAAATATAATTCTTTACTATGTATTTAATACTAATATTTGATTATGTATTTAATACTATTTTTTATTTTGAAGATAATATCTTATCAATTAAATATATCTATAACAATATCTATAGAATAAAATATATTACATTTTCTATTTCTTAAATTCAAATTGCATACTAAAAAAAAGAAAGGAATGAACCTTTCTTTTTTTTTTACAATATAATTTAGTTACATTATATAGGTTAAATCAACCATTACAATTAATCTTATAACTTCACCAGAATGCCCGACCGCTTCGGCATCAATGAGAGTTTTCAACCCAGATAAATTAGTGAATAGACCCTTTGTTGCAGAATTACCAGGTAAAGCACATTTGTATTCATACCCACATATTGTAGAGTTAAATGTCCAATCATTAGATACAAATTTACTCAAATCAACTGTAGATACTGGGTTAGAACTTGCAGTCCAAGTATTTCCGCTTACAGTACCCCATTGCAATGCTAATGACACTCTTACTCCTATAGGGAAATTATTCTTAGCATATATTACATAATTGTTCCAAGAATCAATTGATGTATTTGGATTATAAGTTATGAATGCACCTTCATCAGTCATTGATGTAGCACCTTGAATGTCTACATAATAATCAGTTAATGCTATTTTGCTTGTAGCAGAACTTATATCCAATACATCAAGTTGTGAACCTTCAGCGTATACTGCTTCTACCATAACCTGTAATTTTACAGCATTTCCGCCAGAAGTTATTGAACTTTTAGCAGTATTTAATGCATTAACGAACGCTGTTATGTCGCTAGGAAACTCTAAAATAGGTGAACTTACATTGTTATTTTGTAGATTATAAATATATGTCAATGAACCATCATCTGCTACATATGAGAAACCCTTACCATAATATTGTGATACATTGAAGTTTAGATTTGGTTGAGTAGCGTTAGGTGTGAAAGTTTCTCTATTTAATGAACCCCATACAAACGCCATTGATACTCTTACAAGTAAATCGCTATAGTCATTAGATTTGATACCAATATTTGACCAAGCATTCTTGATATTAGTATCACTAATAGAACTTACTACTAATGAAGATGAAGTTACTGTACTTCCCGTAGCAAGCACTTGTCCATACCCAGTACTTGAAGTACCCAAACCAGATTGTTGTACCAATTCTACAGTAGGACTTTGAACAGGTATTGCAGTCCAAATCTTAACATTAACAGTTGTCCCATTACCCAAACTTGCTACCCAAGCACTATCAAATAGTGTACTTGAAGTATCTTTAGCAGGTATTGCACTACCAGATATTGCCGTATTTTGACCAACTAAATATGCCCAATCAGCGCCATATGTTGCCACAGTGCCATTAGATACAGTAGTCTTAACATACACTGTTTTAGCAACATTGTTGTATGAATAAACTTTAGCATTTGTTAGTTGTGCCTTTTGTAAAGTAATAACGCCATTATTATTTGTGCCTATGTTTTGTAAATTACTGTCTACTATAGAATAGAAATCATTAGCAAGCACATAGTCTTGAAGTATAAATGTAATATTTGTTGCCCCCGCAACTTGTCCATTATTTTTGTTCGCATCTTCTAAAGTTAGTACACAAACATTTGTATCTTTTGTCGCAAGTTTACCAATAATGCTATAATACCCATTATTAGCATCTCTCACAACTTTAGCTACCTCCCCACCGATAGTTGCTGATTTAACTGTCCATTCACTAGAAGCAATTCTTACTTTGACATCAAGGTCAACTTTACCATTATTAGTTATAGTAATTGTTCTAGTGCCTTGCTCACTAGCAAGTTCTGACATATCATAAGAATCGTGGATAAGTCCTTGTGAAAATTTTGTACTAACTTGGTTAGATAAAGAACTAGAATCTCCGCTTATAGTTACGCTTGGAGTCGCGGCTTGCTCTTGGATAACTTCAGCGGTAATATAAATTCTTACATATTTGTTCGCATTATTAGAATCGTGTATTAATGATTTAAATAAATCAGTAGTTGAAGCATTTGTCGCTAAAGCATTTTTGTAGTATAAATAGTTGTCAGCGGCATAAGTCCAATTATCTTCATCATAAGTAAAATACATTCCATCAGTTGAAGTGCTAGCATCAATTGTAGTTCCATTAATATCTGTAACAAAGACTAAAGTAACTTTTGCTCTCACATACACTTCTAGTGGAGAAGTATTTTTTATTTGAATACCACCTTGATACGATGTAGAAGTGCCACTTAGTAATTGCATAACTAATTTATCTTTAGTAGAAGTCCCAGACACAACTTGTGCGGACATTTGCGTTACAGTGCCTTCATTTCCACCTTTATTAGTACCTTGTGAACTCCTTATAGCAAGTGTAAAATACAAAGATACCGACAAAGCAATGATTAATAAAATGACCATTGTTATTGTTAAATAAAATTTTGCGGTCTTACCAATGCGTTTTTGCATACTCCACCCCATTTCTCATTAGTTTGTGTTAATTTATTAAAAAAATTCATAAACACTATTAGTTTTAGATACTTTATTATACATTTTTTTGAATACAAAAGTAAAGTGTTTTTGACTTATTTTGCAAAATTTGTTGATTTTTATTTATTTTATGTCAAATTTTGTAAGATAATAAATATGACTAAGAATATTATCTATGCAATAATTTGTATAATGTAAATAATCAATGTAACACTAAAATAATAAGTAAAAATACACATAATATAGTCATTAATAGGCTTTAATAAGGTATGTGTTGTACTTACCACTTAACAATTTTTTGTCTTAACTTGTATTAACATTGCGTTATCTATACAATAATTCTCTTTCTTTAGGTGATATCTCCCTTATTTGCCCACGAGCCAAATCTTTTAGGACAAAACTTCCAATAGCGACTCGCTCCAAATCATCGACAAACTTTCCTATGCTTTCAAACATTTTGCGTACTTGCCTATTTCTTCCTTGTGAGATAGTTATTTCCACTATCTGCTTATTATTTAAGTCTTTGGTAACTTTGACAAAACAAGGTAAAGTCTTAATATTATCAATGATTACACCATTTTGTAAGGTTACTATATCTTGTGTAGATAACTTAGGGTATACCACAGCACGATAAGTTTTATTGACTTTTTTATTAGGATGCATAAGTGAGTTAGCGAAATCTCCGTCGTTAGTTAACAACAACAGCCCTTGGGTATTGTAGTCTAGTCTTCCCACGGGAAATACCTTAGGTATGTTTTTATTTTTGAATTGCTTAGAATATGCTTGATTAAAAATATCTATGACCGTTTGCCTACCCCTATCATCTTTGAGGGTAGTAACACAACCCTTAGGTTTATTAAGTACATAATACACTTTATCATTAGTCGCAGAAATTTTATTTCCATTTACGACTATGTCATCATTATCGCTAACATCTAGTCCTAATGTTGCGACTTGTCCATTGACAAACACCTGACCACTCTCAATGAGTTCATCGCATCTACGCCTAGACCCTACCCCACATAATGCCAAATATTTATTTAATCTCATTTAACCACCTATTACACAAGTTAATCTATTCTATTATAATTTTTAATTAGTTTATATTAGATATTTTAACATAAATTAATTTTATGTCAAAAAAACTTTTACATTATTTGAATAATAATTTCTTTTTTATATTAGCACTTAATTTATACATATTTTTGTAATTAGTATAAGTACTTAATTAAAAATCACAACTATATTATAATACATTTTGTTAAACTATGCAAATACTATTGTTATCAAAAAAAATACCTTTCTAATTGCGAAAGGTATTTAATATAGTGTGATATATAAATTACAAATATAATAAGTTTGACAATAAATATAAATACTATTTGATAATGTTTCTATACTAAGTTGTTAAGATTAGGTCATCAAGTTAATATACTAAGTTATTAGGTTAATATACTAAGTTATTAGGTTAATATTATATTTATTTAATAATATAATGTTGAGTTAATATTTATTGAGTCAATATACTAGTATCATTGTATCTTATTATTTAAACTAAACATTACAAAATAAATTTTTAAAGTAGCGAATTTTACCAACCACGGCCACCACCGCCGCCAAAACCGCCACCACCAAAGCCCCCACCTGAGCGACCGCCACCACTTCCGCCCGAACTCTTACTTATTTCGCCAGCGACACTAGCAACTTTTTTGAGTATTACATTATTTGTAGCACTCAACAATGTTGAGTAAGTGTGATTCAAACTTGAATTTAACGCAGTCATAAAATATAATGTAGTGAAAGCATTAGAATCTAATGCTTGAGTATTGACATACCAATCTGGTGGCGATAAGTCAATATCTTCAAATTTCTCACAATATACATCAGTAACATTTAATACATACGCATATGGCAGAATGTCATAAAAACTCTTTGGGTTATCTTTGACGAGCATTTCCATTTTGTCCTTCTCAGTTACCAAAATGAAATTTTTTAGTCCAATTATTTTGCCCAATCTATCATTACTAAATTGAGTTCTAGACAATACCTTAGCGCCTAGATACAACATAAATATTGAGAAAATATGCGACAATATAACAAGCATAAACTTATCTATATATAGTTCAAATGCTAGAATCATATACACTATAGGTATTGCTACCATTATAATTAAGCATAGGATTTTGTAAAAAATCGTAAGTCCCCTAGAATTGTAAAATTCTTTATCGACCGCATAATTGTATAGTGAGAATACGCCCACAAGCAATATAAGTTCAGCCAATATAAATAGTATATATAGATTTTGCACTCCCAATGCTAGCATAATACCCATTACAGCCACAGGTACTACTACGCCCCAAAAATCAATTGATGCCCTAGCGGACTTTGTTTTTGGTTCATAGTTAAGGTGCTTGATATCATTTCTTAATTGTGCTTTAGCGAGCAATAACTTCTCGCCGAATGACTCAATGTCTTTTATGTTGATTTCATCTTTTTTTGATGCGAATATGCAGGAGAAAATAGTTTTCTCATAAGACTTAGCGCTATCATCCAAATCTTTCAATTTTTTAAGGTAAACTTCATCATCCTTGTCTATTATTTGTAGATAGCCACGACTTGCCCAATATATAATCATTGAGACCAAATCTCGATTGTCAACTTTGCCGTCTAGAATTAAACCACATTCAGCAGGTGTAAGTCCATCGGGAGCCTTAAATTCTACTGTAGGTACAAGATGCCTTACTACTCTCTTTTTTCTATAATAGAACCATATAACAATAGTCATTATGATTAAAACCACAAGTCCTATTATCGCAACAAGCCAATAAGTACTAGATTTATTGCCAAGCACCCCTTCATTAAATTCAGTATACACTGTTACGCCATTGAACGCTGGTATATACTCTACGCTTCCGCTGATTTTTGAATCATCAAATGTTACATTATTAAGTAGATTAGTTGTGCCTGCTTCCCCAAAATAAACTACAGTCTTATCGTACAAATCTTGTTTTGACACATCAAAATCAAAATTTATTACAAAATTAGCATTTGTTATGGATGTGTCCCAATCAAAAGGTAAAACATTATAATATAATACATCCATATCGCTTAGTCTATCATCTGGCATATTAAATGTGTATTGTATAGAATAAGTTTGCACTTCTCCACTTACTACATACCTATAAGCATTACCAAGCATAAATACATAGAAGTCTCCATTCTCGCCCTTATCTGCACAATCACCACTAAGAACTTGTGCATCTTCTATCTCGACACGGTATCTTTTTTTAACAACCTTATTGTCTCTATCATAGTAGGCAGTTAATTTAGTCGGTACATATCTTGATACTCCGTGCAAGGTATTTGTGTTGTATTTAACGGTAAAAGTTTCTTGTACAGTGATTTTGCCATCATCCTTAACATTCATTGTTACATAGTAGTTATGCAAAGTATAATCTTGCGTAGGCGTATTATCCACATTTCCACAACCACTTAACAACATTGGTATAACCAAAATCAACAATATACAAAAAACTAGTAAACCTAGTTTTTTTGTTTTAACCATATAATATCCTTTTTTGTGCGGTATAAGTCTCAAATTATAACACATAACTGACACTTTTGACAATTATAAGTATTTATTAATCAATTAAATTGTGTTATAATGACAAACTAAAATTCCACTTTAACATTTTCTCTTTGTTCTACGCTAGATACTTCGTACAAAGGTCTCTTCTCAAACCTAAATATTTTAGCGATGATATTTGAAGGAAAAACTTCTCTCTTTGTGTTATAAATTTTAACAACGCCATTGTAATATTTACGAGAATTTGCGATTTCTTCTTCAAGTGCGCTCAACTTGCCCTGTAATTCCATAAAGTTAGCATTTGCTTTTAAATCTGGATATGCCTCACTAACGGCAAATATACTTTTTAACGCACCGCTGATAGCACCTTCCGCTTCTAGTTGTTTTGTGATATCTCCTGAAGCGTGCGCCATATTTCTAGCGGCAATAGTCTTCTCCAATGCTTCCGCTTCGTGCTTAGCATATCCTTTGACTGTCGCTACTAAATTAGGTATTAGGTCAAATCTCTTTTTGAGATAAACATCCATAGTAGAGAACCCTTCGTCGATGTTATTTCTCATTGTTACAAACTTATTGTAAGTAACTATAATCCAAGTAACAAGAATAACAACTAAAAGTGCTATTACTGCTAGGACTATTATTCCAATTAAACTCATTTTCTACTCCTTTATTTAATAATATTCATTATACAATGTTTGTCTCAAAAAAACAAGCATTTACTAACAATACTTTATTTATAAAAAAATATAATAATATTATATGCTTACAGTATAACTTGTTAATCATTTTTGCTTAAATATAAGTTAAATATTTAATCATTAACATAATTATAGTATTTGACTATCAAAAGATTTTATCAAAACTAATTACATTACAATTTTGTTTACTATTTTTATAAAATCAGTATTAAGTATTACCCACCATAAAAAAAAAATTTTAACCACATTTTTTATAGTATATTTTGCTAATTACTCTTGACTTTAACATTACAAATAGTTATAATAAACAAGTTACAAAAAATTTTTTGTATTAAAAAAATTAATTTATTTTTATCGGTTGAAATTTTTTGATTTTTTTATCATTATTATTAATTGGGCTTGTGTGCATTGTTTACTAATTAATAATGGTGTAATGGTACAACTATTTAATGTAACTATAATATTAAACATTAATTAAAAGTGTTTAAAATTTAAATAAAAGGTGATTTTATGGAGAAGATAAAAGAACAAAACAATGCCAACTTATCTGAAAATGATTTTGAAAAAAGCAAAAAAAATGTTTTCAAAGAGTTATTTTCGCTATCATTCTTGAAAGATTTCAAATGGTACGAATGGACTATAATCGGTTGTATGACTCTTGCACAACTACTTTTAACCATTTTTACTGAAACACAAGTAGGTACAGCAATTTTTAATTATACATTATCATTAGTTGGTTTTTTGTATGTTGTATTTGCTAGTAGATGCAGTTTTTGGATTTTTATTCTTGGTTTTTATCAACCAATAGCATACGGACTTGTTTGCCTTAACGCACACATTTATGGAGAAATGATTGTTAACTTCGCATATTTTGCACCAATGCAAATTGTAGGGATCATACTTTGGCTTCAAAATTACAAAAAGCAACAATTAACTCCCAACGCTAATAACTCAGTTGTTACCGTCAAAAAATTAAAGGCTAAACAATACTACATTTTTGTGCCTATTATAATAGTCTCGTATGTTGCCCTTTATTTCATTTTAAGTGCTATCAATGGTCAAAGACTACCATACCTAGATGCACTCATCTCTATTATGTGTATAGTTGGAACAATGCTTCTAACACTCAGGTACACTGAGAATTGGTACGCTTACTTAATTGTAAACTCGGTATCTTGTTTCCAATGGTTATTATTAACTATCGAAGGCGACACTACCGCCCCATATATGTTTATACTATATCTAGCATACACGCTATATTCAGTAATAGGACTTATTAAATGGAATAAATACGCAAAACAAAATAAACAGTCTACAACCGATTCTAAAGACGAAAAATCTATTAAATAACGACAAAAAAAGGAATTTCTATTCCTTTTTTTTATAAAAATAGAGAAAGTTTTTTATGTTAAAATACATACTACCAAAAGCAAGTGAAAATCATATTATTCATATTTAGATTTGATTTCCATTTTCAACTATCGTATAAATATTATTTATAAACAATTTATAAAAAAAGAGTCAACAATATGTTAACTCTTTTATGTTATTACATTAGTAGACTGCCATCATCCGTTTCAACTACTTTAAGTATTCTAATTAATTGACCTGTTTCTGCGTCCACATAAGCATAGAACTGATTACCATTGCTAACCGCTTGAAGTTCCCAAGCTAAAGTCTCGCCTACATAATCATTAGGTATGATACATAGTGTAGTTTTTTGAACGACTAATTCAGGTTGTACTGCCCTTTCGGCATCTGTTTTTGTAACAACAGTTTTTGGTATAGTTCTCTCAATATGGTTGTAAGCATAAGTCATTGCTTCAAATCCTGTAACAGTACCATCATCCATAGCCACTTTGACCTTAATTAAATCTGGATATACTACTACATCATTGATTGTATACGCTAAGTTAACATATAAGTAACCTTCAGCATCAGCGTACCAAACGCATTCCATATCTTCTATGCCAAGATTTTGAATAAATTTCTTTGCTATCTCAACGCATTCTTCTTGTGAATATCTAACTTGCTTCAAATCGTGTGTTCTATTATAACTCAATACAAAACCACCGTTTTGAGTAACTTGTACAAACCCAACAGAATTATCATCGAAGGTTAAATTGTAATTATAAGTTTTGAACTTTCCTTCAGTCATACCGGCATAATTTATACTTCTATATTCAAAGGCATCTTGTTTGATTTTATCTTGTGCCTGTTCTTTGGTTACTTCTTCGCTAGACAATCCTTTAATCTCTTGATTAAGCACAGAGTCAGAGAATGGTCCATCATATATGAGTTGTGGGTACTCTACACTTGGTTCTTCTAGTGTTGAGAATTGTTGACTAAAGTTAGAATTCATAGTATTATCAGCATATTTCATATTGTCAACAATGCTATAATCATTAGTTAACAATGTTGCAAAACGATTAATCTCCTGTTTTACATTCTTTGCAGAATCATACAATGCTTCTACACTGTATTTTTGGTCATCTGTCAATGCTTGTCCTTCGCTCAATTGATTTGATAAACTTGTGCAATACCCATTCGTTGTATTAATAAAACTGATTGTCTTAGATATTGATTGGTCGTTCAATGGCAACGATGCTAAATTATTTTGTGCCATATTGCTTTGTTCTAATAATTTATCTACAACATCCGCTTGATAACTTTGTGAATTAGAAGAATTTAATTTACTCAAATTCATTTCAATATTATTTACATTATCTATGAGTTCATAAAATGATTTCTCATACATAAATTCAAGTTGCTTTTTGTATTCATCCTTATCCTTAGATGCTGTAAAAAATGCTATTGCAAATCCAATACTTATTAACAACAAAGTCGCACACACTATCCATAATATAGTATTTAATTTTGAATTATTCATTTTATCACCTTACAAAGCAAAAATATGCTTTCCTATTGTTATTACTTGCGGTCTAGACCATATCCAACTACTTGTCGCTGTCGCTGGATTAAAATAGTATATACAACCATAAGTTGGGTCCCAACCATTCATAGCATCTTGTGCCGCCTTAAGTGCTGTGTCGTTAGGTGTCAAATTGATTTGACCATCATCAACTGCAGTGAAGGCGCCTTTTTGATAAATAACTCCGGCGATTGTGTTAGGAAAATTAGCATTCTTCACCCTATTTAGTATAACAGCACCTACCGCTACCTGCCCTGTATATGGTTCGCCCCTTGCTTCAGCATATATCGCCTTAGCGAGCAGATATTTATCCGAACTAACTTGTGTAGAACTTGATGTCAAAGACATCCCAAGTGCTTTGGCAGTTTGAGTCCCTACAATTCCATCAACGGTTAGTCCATTTGTCCTTTGAAAGTATTTAACCGCAGCAGTTGTCTTAGACCCATATATTCCATCAACGCTTCCAGTATAATATCCCCAATTCTTCAATTTTTGCTGAACTGTCTTAATTTGAGTGGTAGTTAAACACTCAAGCATCTCACTATATTGAGCAGGGTTAACCTTTGTCGCAAGACTGTATGTATCTAAACAAGCCAATGTTGTTATTGTACAAATAAGGCACAGTACCGCTGCCATTAACGCTTTTAAACTTCTTGTCATATGTTTACTCCTTTATAAATTTTATTTATTATGTGAATTAATTAAATTTTTATAACAAATTTTTAAAAAAATATTGTAATATACAAATTATTATGGTATAATACTCTCGTAAAGAGAGGGTAAAATGGAAAACAAAAAAAATACTACACAAACAATGTTAGATATGTATAGAGAAAAAAAAGATGAGCATCTTAAACATATCGATGTCGAAAAAATAATGAAAGAATATAGTGAAGCAATGAATAAATGTCAACAAGAATATGACAAAATGGAACAAGAAAAAAGAGCAAATGTCATTAAGACATTGACAAAAGATGAATTAAAATTAATAGTAGATTTGTATATGCAAGACTTGTTATCAATTTACGAGAAAAAAAGCAATTCAAAAGTTGATATAATTGTTAGATAATCTATGCAATATTATGACTATTAAAAACTTTATTATATTTATTGTATTATATTTATTAAGTATAATGAAATTATTTATCTAATAGATAAATCACAACTACCGGCTTAGCCGGTAGTTTGTTCAGCCCCCTTAGGGCATGTTGCAGCAAAATTGTAAACAATT
>CALVIT010000003.1 GCA_944331845.1 uncultured Clostridia bacterium | reverse complement strand
AAGCCCCTTAAGGGGCAGTTAGAAAGCGACGAGCAGGCGAAGGAGCTTCACCAATTGTTTACAATTTTGCTGCAACACGCCCTAAGGGGGCTGAACAAACTACCGGCTAAGCCGGTAGTTGTGATTAATTTACTTTTATTATATGATAATTTATGTATTTTTTACATAATAAATTATGTATGTTTTATATAATGTTTTATGCAATAATTTATATAAAAAATTAGTATTGAATTTTATTTTAAAATTTTAGACTAATAACACAATCTAGGTTTAGCAAACTTCAACCTTGAGTGTTTCGCCGTTCTCTGCTGACTGATACATAATGTATGCACCTGCTCCAAATTCATTGTTAATGTCAAATGGTACCCACTGACTAGAATCTATCAACTCTACTGGTGGTGTTTGTTTGCGTTCTTGAATCACTCCATAACACAAGTATTGTGGTTGATTACCATTGTAGATTATTCCCATTATGTATGGTTCATCTATGCTATCTACCATTATCCATTTAGAATTCTCTATTATTTGCGAAAGTTTGTCAAATGCGGGGTATTTATTAAACATATCTTCGTACTGAGTCTTTATTAAACTATAATAATATGGCGTTTTTGTTGGGGCATTAGGTGAGTCGCTGTCATTGTTGTTATCTGTATTGTTATCTTCATCAAAAAATGGTGTGTTATTTGTGTTAAAAATGGTAGTTGTATTGTTAGTTGAGTCCATAGTCGTAGTATTATCGCCTATGCAATTTTGGGCACAATGTGGAGTGTTATCTATGAAGTTACTATCGATTTGAGAGTTTTGTAGAGCGGTAGAGTTAATGTTCTCTTTGTTTTGCAAGTCCGCTATTTTGTGTAGTTGTTCTTTGGCTTCAGTCATTTGTTTTTCTCTAAAAAATACTTCTTTGTACTTACAATTCGCACATTGTGGGAAATCGTGTTCTACATAATCTTTGACAACTTCAAACTGCATACTATTATCTATTTCTTTCTCAATGTCTCCGTCTTCAAAAAGTGCTTCTTGACTATCAACCTTATGTAATTGTAAATTGTTGTTGTCAACAACTGGTGTTTTATTATTTGTCGAATCTACGCTTGGTGAATTATCTAAGTTGATAGGTTGGCTAGTCGGTTGTAGACTAGTGGGTTCGAGATTAGAAGTAGTATCTATAGGTGCATTAGATAGAGTGTATGTATTATTGTTATTTATCGACTGCTGATTATTAAAATTTTGTGTAGCATTGTTGTTTGATTTATTATTTGTAGTACTAGATATATTGTGATTAATCTCATTATCAATGCTATTCATTGTTTTGTTTTTTGTGTCAGTTCCGCCCCAAAAAATTGGCGTTTGTTGCGCCCCGTTCTCAATGAGTAGGCAAGATATTTTCTGTTCTAAATCTATTGGGACTTCGACATCGCACTCATAAAAACTTGGGTCATTCATTACAAACCTTTGTTGTATTCCATTATTTTTTAAGAGAAAAATGTAGGAACTGTGCTTGTTCGGTGCGTAGTTAGATATCTTTATTTGTAGGTGCGTTAAGGAGTCTAGGCGAGTTATTTCTGCTATTCCTTTTTTGTTATCATTTACGGCACTATTCAATACTATCTTTTTTTTGGCGAACATATATTATCTCCTTTGAATTACATTGTACTAAAAATATTAGGTTGAATTATTATAATTATTGTCGAATGTCGTTATTATTTGTCACTTTTAATTGTTGTGATTTATCTTATTCAACATACTTTGGTGTAATTGCATTTGTTTTATGAGCGTTTGGCGACTGTTATTAAGGGTATTATCTTGTTTTGTGGGTGTGGGTTTGGTTGGGTTAAGCAATGTGTCTAATGAAAATTGTGGGTTAATGCTTGGGAAATTGTCATTTTGTTTCGTTGTATTATTTGATGAATTGTCATTAGAAGTAGTGTTAATCTGTGAATAACTATTAGTGTTATTATAGTTGTTGTTGTCGCTACCATTGCTATCATTGTTGTTTTGTGTCTTCGACAAAAGGGGTAAAAAATTTTTGATTAAGTCCATACTATTTGGATTACTTAATAGATTACTCAATATATTTGAATTGAGTAAGTTATTAGACTTTGTAGCGGTAGAAGTAGGTGTCGACTGCGTCTTCACAATATTTGTTTGATTATTGGGTATAGATTGATTATTGGGGTTAATTCTCTCATACGGGTTAATGCGCATAATGTCTCCTTTATAAATTACAAATAAAATGTTTTGTTATTATGTATATATTATTGTCTAATAATCTCATATTCTTAAATTAATTTTTTAGACAATAGGGGTATAAATATTTTAGTAAATTTCATTTTTGAGAACAAGGAATATTGTGATTAACCTTCAAAAAAGCGTGTGAAATTATTAAATTTATTGGTTGAAAATATTTCATTGTAGGTAATTAAATTTCTAAAATTATAAAGCAATAAATTATAAAAATTCATTATTAAATTGTCTATTAATTTTGCCTTATAATAAAGTAAATATCTTATGTAAAATAAAGTGGTTATAATATAAAATTCTGTATTATAATAAATGACAAAAAATTTAATAATTTGATAAAATTCACTTCAATTATAGTCTTAAAATTATTGACTTAAATCTCAAAAAATGATATACTAATCTAAATTCTTTAGTAGGCACTATGAGTACAATTATTTTGTTATAATTATATTATATGTAGTGTTTAACGAAAATTTTACAAAGTAATATAAGTATATTAAATTTTACTTTGTCAATAAAATAAATAGAGGAATATTATGTCATTTAAACAAATTTTAACTGTTATGATTTTGGCGGTTGTCGCTATCACTATGACTGCGTGCGGTTTCAGTGCTCCTAAGGACAACCCTACAACTGATGCTTCTATATACGGCAATGGCGGTATGGAAGTGCGAAAGGGCGATTATGTGTACTTTGTGAATGGTTTTTATGCGATAGAAGATGTCGCTGAAGACAGCAACAAGTATGGGGATGTTGTCCGTGGCGGAATATATAGAACAAAATTAGTCGATGGTGTAATTCAATTAGATGATAAGGGAATGTTGAAAGATTGTGATGTTATTGTCCCTAAGATAGTTGGTTATGAAATTGGTAACTTCTATATATACGATGATTACATTTATTATGCTACACCTAATAATGAGAAGGACAAATACGGCGAATTAAAGAAGAATCTAGTCGACATATATCGTTGTGATATAGATGGTAAGCACAATACTAGAATCTACACTACAACAAGCGAGTACTCTAGTGTTGAGTTCAATGTTGTTAAGTTGAAGACAGGAGATAAATCTTATTCTACATTTGTATTAATCAAAGATGGTGCAAAACTTGTAAGTTACGAATTCGAGAATGGTAAGAATAGAGGCGAGACTGTCATCTGCGAAGAGAATGTATCAAGCGTTGCTTGGTTAGAGCAAACAAACTACATTAGCGATGGAACGATTGACTCAGGGGATGTCAGCGATGTTAACAAATGTGTGTACTTCACTGAAACAAAGACAAGTTCTTCAAAATTAAGTAGTTATAACCTTGTAAGTGGAGAGAAGAAGGTCTTAGTTGATGACAATATCTCAACTTATACGCTTAAAGGGCTAAAAAACGACAATTTGTATTACGAGAAGGCAAGCAATGGAAATACAGTATTCGCTAGCAATTCATTGGTTAATGGTTTTGTAAGTAGCGAGAGCGTCATATTCTATAATTCATACACCGACTATTATATAATGGAGAGTGAAGGCAATTATGAAGGCGGAGTATTGGCAACTAACGACAGTGGCACATACTTTGTTAAATATGGCGAGAACGGAGTCGACAACAGACAAATAATATCTAGTGATATAGGTTATGATATACTATTTGTAAATGGTTCAAAGGTATATGCTAGAAATGACAGCATACAAATAGTGGTCATTGATTTACAAGACAGTTCTTTCACTGCTAATAATGTATTAAGTGATGATGCGAGCGGGAAATATGATGGCGCAAAATATGTTGACTTTGACGGTCGATTCATAGTGTACTATGGGGATGTAACTGTAGGCGATACAACTTATTACTACACACACTTTGTAGATACAACACAAATGGGCGAAAATGATTTGTATGTAGATAACTTTATTGGTCAATATGCTGATGGCGAAGAACCAGAAGATGAAGAAACAAATGAATAATAATGCAATATAAATTATATAATCTTAGACAAATAATACTTGTTTTGTATTATTTGTCTTTTTTAAACTAAGACATTTTAGACATTAAATGATTTTGTATATTTTGATATAATAACTTATAAAATGTAATCTCATAAATATTAAATGTGTTAATTGTGGTATGGTTAGAAAATTGTTAATTGTAGTTAGGTATAAAATTAAAAATACAAGTTGTCTAAAATTGAGAACTTAAGTAGTAGCAAAATGAGCCTTATAATTAATGTGTCTAAGTTGATAAATTACAAAGTTTTGTAATTACAAAAAAACTAAAATGTACTAAAAAAATTATAATAAAATAATAATAAAATCATAAAAAAAATTATAAAAAGTTGTCAAAATCTATTTACTTTTTGAATAAAATGTTATATAATAATTATAACAGCGTGTAGCGAAAGCGTAAGTCCAGTTGTTTAGGGACTTACGCTTTTTTTAGCGCATATTTATTAATTCAACATCTTAATATCGTATTTTAGGTACTATAGGTGGCGTTTTATGATGTTATGTAGTCAATTTATGACAACATAATAATATAATGCGTTTTTTTGAAGTCTCACGCTAGTTATAAGTAAATCAGGAGGTTTTGTATTATGACAAATTTACCAAGGAATGCGAAAGAAGGTATTATATTTGGAATATTTATGTGCTTATTTATGGTGCTATTTATGAGTTTTTTGAACATAACTTATAATTTGGGCGGAGTCAATAGCGAGTCTTTGACCGCTTGGGGTATTTCATTACCTATCATATTTGTAGTCGCTTTTGCAGTCGAGAATATCATTGTGAATCCTATTACAAATTTTATTATCAATAAGATATACAAAGAGAGAAGCAATAATTCAATTTTGGTATGTCTCAATGCAATAATTATTGTGCCTTTGATGTCAATCATTATGACAATATTAGGGGAACTTATTGGCGGATTCTCTATTGTGGAAATATTTAGTGAATTTTTGACCACTTGGCCTAGAAATTTCTGTGTGGCATTCTTCTTTAATCTAATTATAGCAGGACCATTGGCTCGTTTGATTCTTAAGGGTTTTCAAGCACTTTTTGACAAAAAGAGCAATGCTATTTCTAAGAAAACTAGCACCGAACAAGACAACAACCAAGGGCAATTAGTGTTAGTACAAGGTCAAAAGGATGTTGTAGCACAAAGTGAACAAAAAAGCGAAATTAATGTAAATAAATTAGATACTTCAAATGTTGATACCACTACTCAAAATAATGTAAATACGCAAAATGAATTTAGTAAAGCAAACAAATTAGCGCAAAATTAAATTTTGGCAATGTTGTTTGCTTTATTTTGTTATATGTTGTATGACAATGGTCGACAAATTAAAATAAAAGTTTTGTTAAGGAATAATATTTATTAAACTTGCAAAATATAAGTGAAATATGTAAGAAATTATCTACATTGTGTTAATTGTGTTATAAAACATTTTGATTTTTTATATTAATTTGTTAAAATTAATATAAGTACATAAATTGGCTATGTGCGCTATGATTGTGTTGTAAATATTAAATAAAATTTGAAAATTATTAATTATCTAAAATATGGGTATTTCAATACAATTTTGCAAATAATGTAACAAAGGAAGAATGCTATGACAAATTTAAAACAAAAGTTGAGTAACAATACTATATCTAGTTCTACAAGAATAATTGTTCTTCTTGCAGTTTTGTTATTCTCTATATTTGTGCTTTTTGCCTGCGGAGAAGACAATAGCAAGAAGATTGAAACAATAAGAATAGAACAGTCTTCGGTCTCGCTAGTTGTGGGCGGAACTCAGCAGTTATCTATCATAATAACGCCTGAGTCGGCGACAAATGCGACAGTATTTTATAGTAGCGCAAATTCTAATATCGCTACCGTTGACAGCAACGGACTTATCACTGCGGTATCAGTTGGACAAACGACAGTCAGCGTTACTGCTAAGGAAGGCGGAGCGACTACGGTTGTACCTGTCGAAGTTATGGCGGAACCAATAATTTTGTCAACACCTACGAATGTACATTTCGACGGCGAGAAAATTGTTTGGGATAGAGTAGATAACAACTATGGGTATGAAGTAACATTGAATGGCGTTCCGTATGGTAAGACAATCAATACTACTTATTTCACTGATTTTCAGGCAGGTACTCAATACACTGTAACAGTGCGTGCATTAGGAAATTCTACTACTTACCTAACAAGCGAGTATTCTACTGAATTTAGTTTCTTACAATACGCTACTCCTAGCATATCTATTGAGTCAGGCATTATAGTTATAACTCCTAATTCTGATGCGAAGAATTTTCAAATATTGATGAATGGGGAGACATACCAAGATAAGATTACAACTAATCAATACATTATTGAAGATACCCTTGAAGTAGGGCATTATGGATTTCAAGTTATGGCATTAGGAGATAATAAGAATACTTACAATTCAAAATTATCTAACCTTGTATCTATAACGAAGTTGTCAGCGCCAACAAATGCACAAGTTGAAGATAAAATATTGACATTCAATAGTGTAACGGGGGCACAAGCATATAGTCTAAAAATTATTAATAATGATACAAAACTTGAGACTTATCAAACAGTCAAAGCGACAAGTGGCGTAGTATCTTATGATTTGTCAGATGAAGGGTACGAACCTGGTAAATACACTATCTACATTAAATCTATCGGGGACAATCGTACGACACTTGATTCAGCATATTCTACAGAATTTCCTGTCGACAAATTGTCGCAACCTCAAAACTTAAAGATTGAGAACGGTATTCTCACTTGGGATACTGTAGAGAATGCGACAGGTTATATATTACAAATACAATTTAACGGGCAAATAAAATATGAAGAGAATATACCATCTCCATCATTTAATTTCGCTGACAAATATTTTGATGCGGGCGAGTATTTCATACAAGTTGGGGCAACCGGTGGGCAAGTCGAAGGTGTAAGTAATTTTGTCAATTCAAGTTTATCACAAGGAATAACTGTAACAAAACTTGAAGCACCAACAAATTTGACTATCAAAACTAACAATGCTACTTGGAGAGCGGTAGATATGTGCGAAGGTTACATTGTAACTTTAGACAAATCTACTACACTACCTGAACAGACAAATAACTACATTAACTTTAACGACACAGATACTCAGGTTTTCCCTGCTAAAAATTATGTTTTGCAAGTTAAGGCGGTAGGTAATGGTACAACTATACTTGACTCTGAATACAGTAGTGAAATGAATTTTAAGAAACTCGGGCAGGTCGAGACTGAATATGTTACCTTATCAGGTAGTTCTATCACTTGGCAATCAGTCGGCGATGCTATAGTATATAATGTATTTATTAATGACTCTACTTCGCCTATGGCAGTTAGTGGTACTACACTTGATATGTCATCTAGTAGTTATGAAGCGGGCAATTATAGCATAACAATACAAGCAATCAGCACTGCAAGTAATGCGGTCAATGGCGAGAAATCTCAACCTATTACTTTCACAAAGTTACCCGCTCCAAGCAACTTTAGAATAGATAACGGTATATTGACTTATTCTATGCCAGACGGCACAAGTTACCTTGGGTACAATGTCAAAGTGGGTAAGACTCAGTACACTAACATTATTGATGAGTATTTGACATTTGACCAATATTTGGGCGATGACAACATAACTACCGTGAGTTTGCAGGCAATAGGCGATGGTCAAAGTACTATATCATCTAATTTCTCTCAAGATATCAATATACATAAAGTGTCTAGTAGTGTTAACCTTATTATAAATAATGACATTTTAAGTTGGGATGCAGTAAGTGGAGCAACGGCATATCAAATTTTCGTTGACTACACTAATGGCGACAATTCATACTCACAAACTATGGAAGTGAGCGCTACAGACCCGACAATGTTAAATCTACTTACTACAAATTTATTCGATACTGCGGGACTATACACTATTTCGCTTAAGGCGATAGGTACAACTCTAGATGTCAATGATTATTCTTTGACTTATGACATTAATAGCAAATTGTCTCAGTCTATTAGTACAAGAAAACTTGCCGACATTTCTAACCTTTATGTTAGGTCAGGTTTGATAGGTTGGGATGCTATAGAAGGCGTATCATATTATGAAGTTGTTGTAGATGGGGTGTCTAAAGGAAATTGTGGCACACAAACAACTTATGAAGTCGATGGCGATGCAGGCGCACATAATGTGCGTGTATATGCTAGGGGGAATAAATCATCTGTGCTTGATGCTAACAACCCTGATAACACTATCACTGTAACAAAATTATCTAATGTGTACTCATTCACATTGAGAGGTAGTACTGTTATGTGGAGTGCTATTCAATATGCGTACTCATACGATATATTGGTAGTTGACTCACAAAATAATGTTGTCAAAAAAACGACAAATATTGCTAGTACTTCTTATGAAATGTATGGTGTCGATGGCTATAATAAATTATACATTAAGATAAAAGCGAACGGCGACAATAATAGCGTTGTAAATGGTAACTATGGCGCATTGCCGGGCGATAAATATTTTGAAGTTACCGTATTGTCAACACCTAAAAACTTACATATAACTGATAACATATTGTACTTTGACTATGTCAATGGTGCTAATGTATATGAGTTGGTTATTAATTTTAGCGGGGTACAGGACAAGCAAACAATAAGTGCAGTTGAAGGACAAACACAAGGTGCATTTGATTTGGGCGCATACTTGAGCGGTAAAGACTACGGCGTGTATAGTATGTTTATGAATGCAAGCGATGCTCTCACTGACCAACAATGCCTAAGCAGTGCTTACACTAATGTTGTGAGTGTCGAGAAATTGGGCGTACCTGTTACAAGTGTATTGTCTGGTGAAATTTATTTCACAAAGATAACTAATGCTGATAGTTATCAATTAAGCGTACAAAGTGGCGTAGTCGGGGAACCTACTAACTTTGTTTTGAATAAGAACGATGATACCTTCAGCCTAGACACTAGATTTGTCGCTGGAGAATACTCAATATTCATTCAAGCGGTGGGCGATGGTACAAGAACTATATCAAGTGAAGTAAGTAGTGCTATGTCTGTTGTTAAATTGAGTACTCCAACCGCTTCTCAAGGCGATATACACGACTTAGAACTTAAGAATGGTAAAATTGTTTGGAATGCCATAGACAATGCTTATAACTACAAATTTGTTGTCTACAAATACGATGCTATATTAGATGATTATGTAGAAGCGTATACCAATTATCTACAACCAAGTGTCAATAATGAATATTTGCCATCCGGTAGTGAAGGCAATTATAGATTGACAATTCAAGTTATGGGGGATGACTCAAGGTATCTAAATAGTGATGTATATGAATACAACAAAGTTTTACAAAAACTCAAAGCCCCTGACAATGTCCATATCAATATGGGTGTCATTGAATGGTCAAATAATGCACAAGCAGAGAATGGTTATTCAATGGTTGTCAATGATAACGAATTTGATGTCGGGTCAGTTAACTCTTATGAACTCACAGGAGAGAAAGGGTTTAGCGGTGGCGTAGATTATTCTGTAATGGTTAGAACTATAGGAAATTCCGACAATAGATTATCTAGCGATTTGAGCGATATGTTAAATGCAAGAAAACTATCTACACAAGTATTGAAAGTAGAGAATGGTAAAATCGTTTGGGAATCTTCGAACGCTAGAGCATATCATATAGTTGTTAAATCTCTAGATGATGTCGTAGTCGAGAGTTTTGAAACAACTGACTTAACATATATGCTTGAATCTATTGATACAGGTTTCTATTATGTTACGGTTAGGGCAATGGGTAGCGATTATGTTGTAGATGCTACAGGGTACCTTAATGCTGATGCTTCTACAGAAATGCCTGTATATAAGATGGCTACCCCTACCGATTTGAAGATTAATTCTGAATTTAACTCAAGTTCAATAGAAGAACTAATGAGAATAGGATACCTAGAGTGGTCAGCGGTTGACAATGCTAATAGTTATAATGTGAAAATATTCAAAAGTACTGCACCAATGGCACCTGTAGATGTCGATACACCTTATTATAATATTAGTTCTTTAGAGATGATTATAGGTAGATACGACATAGAAATATACGCTAATGGTTCAAGTGTATTGAATGAAGACATTAGTTATAGTTGTATTACAAGCGACCAAGCAACTATGGCAGCATACAAACTAGATGCACCTACCAACTTGTCAGTACAGAATGGTGTGTTCTATTGGGATAGACCAGCGAGTGTAGAAGGCGTAGAAGATTTACAATTACAATATATGTTCTACTATAACTATGCTCCTATCGACCAAGAATTTGATGAAACGCAAATTATACCTAAATTCACAGGTACAAGAGAGTTCCAAACACTATTTGGTTTGGGTAAATATCGCTTGAGTGTATGTGCAGTCGCTGATAACTGCATTAGAAGTAATATTACTTCACTCGAAGATGATTATGTATTCGACCTATTTAAGAGCGGTAGCGGTACAATGGAAGACCCTTATGTGATAGAGACATTTACAATCAACCCTGGGTCAATCACACAAGAAGTCAAAACTGCGTTGTCGCAATTAGAATATGTCAACTACTTATACGATAAGCACTTTATTATCAAAGAAGACATAACAATAGACAGCACATTCAAGAGCCTTGGTACTAAGGATGAGTTGAGTTTCACAGTACTTGATGATGGATACAACTTCGAAGGAACTATCGATGGAGATAATCACACCATTATATTTGATATTGGAGAAGAGTATAACCAAGCATTTGGTGGCGGTGGCAACTTTGGATTTATCTATAGATTGGGTCAAAGCGGTGTTGTCAAGAATCTCAATTTCTCTAACTTTGTTGTCGCTGGGTCTTATAGCACAATAGGTATAGTAACACCTGAGAACTACGGAACAATAGACAATGTCAAAGTTATAAGTTCGTATGGCGGTATCATTTCTTCATTTAATGGTGGAAATGTTATATCTAATGTCGGTGGTATCGTAGGTATTAACTATGGTAGTGGTAAGATAACAAATAGTACATCAAAAATTATCATTAATGCTACTAACTCAAAATCGTATGTCAATGCCGGTGGTGTTGTAGGACATAATCAAGGACTTGTAGAGAATTGTCAAACATTAGCAATGTATGATAGTGGACTACCAATGCCTAAACAAATAACAGGTACTATAATCGGTGGTATTGTAGGTTACAGCGAAGGAGATAGCGCAAGTATTATAGGTTGTGTAAACTACGCAACAGTTGATGCTAGAGCAAGTAGTGGGGAATATGGTTCTTCATCCGCTAGAGCGGGCGGTATAGTCGGCCTTATCAAATTCAATGGTACTTCAACAATGACAAATGTAGCACCTTATGTAACATCTTGTTATAATGTGGGTACAATAAGTGCTTTAGAGAATGGCTCACAAACTGTTGAGAGTAGTGCTAAAGTAGGTGGCTTAGTAGGATTTATACAAGGCGGAACTGTAGATAGTTGTTATAATGTAGGGGATACTTACCTATACTCTATAGATTCAATGAATCAACAAACGATAAGCAGAGACAATGTCGGTGCTATCATAGGATGGAACAATAATACTGAGAAATCAAGCGTATTAAATTCATTCTATATCAACCTACAAGGTATGCCATTGTCTTGTACAATCGCACTAAAAACTAATGAAATGCAATTAGTAACAGAAGAACAACTTAAGGCGGATGCAGTCGATGAGAATTCTATTTTGTCAAGACTCAATAAGAGTTATAACAAATTTGTTTATAATGCGAATGGTTATCCAAAATTAAGTTGGGAAGCATAAATAAAAAACACAAAGCAAATCACGCTTTGTGTTTTTTTATAATTGTAATCTAAATTAAATAAACAATTCAGTACATTTTTCTTTATAATAATTATTAACATTTTGTGTGTAAACGATATTAATAATTATATTATCTTGTAATCTTCAATATTTTGAACTTTAACAATCCAGAAGGGGCACGAACTTCAACAGTTTCTCCCTCTGCCCTACCAAGTAGAGCAGACCCTACAGGTGATTCATTGCTAATTAGATTCTTCTTTGGGTCGCTTTCTGAAGAACCAACTATTTTGTATGTCAATTCTTCGTTAAATTCAATATCGAGTATTGTTACAGTACAACCTATAGATACTTTAGAAGTATCAATTTGTTTCTCATCAATGATTGTAGAAGTTCTTAATTTGTGCTCTATTTCAAATATTTCCGCTTCCACCATAGATTGTTCATCTTTGGCAGCGTCATATTCAGCATTTTCGCTCAAGTCCCCAAGTTCTCTTGCTGCTTGCAATTTGCTAGCAACTTCACTTCTTCTATGAGTTTTAAGATAATTCAAACGAGTTTGTAGGGCTTCATATCCCTCTTTAGTCAAATAATTTTCCATAAATGTCCTCCAACATTAAATAAAAATCGCACAATTAAGTGCAATTTAATTTATTTTATATTATATTTAATTATTAACATTTTGTCAAGTATTTCAAGTATTTAGATTTTGTTATTTAGTACATAATAATAGAAATAATTTATCAACATTTTCGCTTGAAAGTCGTTGACTTTCTCATCGGCAAATCTTTTAATATCCTTGAATGGCATAACAAAGTATTCTATTTGCTCGCTTCCATCAAGGTGTTGAGTGTTAGTTAGTTCTATCTCAGCCATATAGCATACTATTGCTTCGTCAGTCAGTCCAACGGATGTATATGACGCATCGGCAAGGAGTGTAGAATTAATAACTTTACCGCCTATCTCTTCGTAAATTTCTCTCACTATTGCGTTGTCGGGACTTTCATCTTTTTCTATGATGCCGGCAGGGGTAGAATACACATAACAATTTAGTGGGTATCTAAATTCTTTTGTAAGAACAACATACATTTCATTGTCTTTATAATAGTACGGTACAATTCTAACTACATTAGCATTGACAATGTTAGGGTAGTTGACTGCAAGTTCATTTTTTTCTCGCCTTGAAGCGACATAATAATCAAGATTTTTTGTGTCATTAATTAAATAATCACAACGGTACAAATTTAAGTATTTACTATCTGTTAATTTTTCTATATTCAATATTTCGGTCTTCATTTTGTGCTCCTAATTTTTAAAATTGTCAAAGATTCAATGCTATTTGTTTGTGGGAACATATCGTACGCTTGCATTGATTCTATCTCATAATTATCTAACAAATCTCTCACATCTTTAGCAAGGGTTGTTGGATTGCAACTCATATATATAATTTGATTTGGGCTCAATGCTTTGATAGCATCTATAGTTACCTTGCCTGCACCCTTTCTAGGTGGGTCAAGGAATACAACTAGATTTTCTTTCTCTTGTGGCGAGAATTCGAGAGTTGGCAATATTTCGGCGCAGTCGCCACAGTAGTGAATGATTTTGTCTACCACATTGTACTTGTTAGCGAGTTCTTTAGCACTATCTACCGAACTATGTATTTGTTCAATACTGCAAACATAGTTGTTATTTTGAGCGAATTTAACTGAAGTTACGCCTATACCTGAATATAAGTCTAGAACAACTTTATTTTGTCCTACTGCATTAATGATTTTATCATATAGTATGTTAGCAAGGTCAAAATTAACTTGTATAAAATCAAGTGGAGTAATTGAGAGAGTTAAATCAGCGAACTTGACTTCAAGTTTCTCTTCTCCATCTATGAATTTAGCATCTTTGTAGTTAAGTAGAGTCGAACTAGCGTATTGTTTAGAACACCACAAAGAGACTTTATCAAAGCGAGACTTTAATACTTCATACAATGCCTTATCACATTCGCCATCTTTTGTTTGTACTAAAATTGACAAATCATTGTCAAAGAAGTTAGCGAAGATTGATTCAATTTCTGCATTTGCGCTATCTATGTATTCTTTAATGAGAGAGATAAGCACTTTGTTTTTGTCATCACATATAATGCATTCTTCTATAGGCACAATATCGTGTGAGCGTGATTGATAGAAACCTATTTGTGTCTTTCCATCATTTCTTTGAACTTTGAGTTGAATAGAATTGCGATAATGCCATTCTTTAGGAGAAGGTACAGTGTCAAGGACTTTGACATCAAGATTAGTTACTTTCTTTATTGTCCTTTGTAGACTGAGCATCTTAAATAATTTTTGTGTTTCACTATTTAGGTGCATTATTTTACAGCCACCGCACTTATCAAAATAAGGGCAAGCAGGAGTAGTCCTTCTATAAGTAGGTTCTATGACTTCAACAAGTCTGCCCCAATATAGATTATCTTTTTGTTTATCAATGGTTGCGGACACTTTCTCGCCTTCAACTGCGCCATCAATAAAATAAACATTTTCTCCTTCTCTTGCTATCCCATCGCCTTCAACAGACATATCTATGATATCTAAAATTTTGTTTTCCATAATATTCCCTTAAAAATTAAGATTTACTTAATTATAACAAAAAAAATTAAAATATGTATCAATTTGATACCATTTTTTTGATGTTTAGGCACAAAAAATCAAAAAAATCGACATTTTTTGAAGTGTTACTGCACATTTTGACATTAAAACTACATATTTTGAGTACTTTGACTAAAATTATAACACATTTGATTATTCGGTTATATAGGGGTAAAATAAGGTTATTGACTCATAATCTTAGTACAAATGTAATAACTAAATACCTTATAAAAATTTATTGATAGTATTAAATAATAAAATATTTTGACATTCAAACAATTTTATGTTACAATCATTTGTAAGGAACATATTATGCACAACAGAAAACCATTTTTTAGATTTTTTAAAAAGATTTTGAAGATTTTTAAGAGAAAACCTAAAGTCATAAACTTTAATGATAAATTAGAAGAGAGCGCTATATACTTATCTAACCATAGCGGTGCTAGCGGACCATTGACACACGAATTATACTTCCCTATCAATTTTAGATTCTGGGGAACTCACGAAATGGTTGGTAGTATTAAAGAAAGATATAGATATTTATCTCAAATTTATTTTTATCAAAAGAAACATATTAATAAATATTTATCAAAAATTATTGCATTCTTTGCTACACCTATTTTGTATCTATTCTATAAAGGTATGCAAATAATACCTACATATACCGATTCACGATTAAGACAAACATTAGAAGAGAGTTATATAGAACTGAATAAGGGAAATAGTATCATAATTTTCCCTGAGAATTCTTCTAGTGGGTATCATAAAGAATTAATACAATATTTTGCGGGCTTTTTGTTGCTTGCTAAAATGTATTACAAGAAATTTGGTCGAAGTCTCAAGATATATAATATGTACTACTGCAAAAAACAAAATAAATTAATTATTGATAAGTGTATAGATTATGCTGAATTAATAGGACAAGACGACAAGGAATTAGCAGAAGTCTTTAAGAATAAAGCGAACCAATTGTACAAAACTTATTGTCTAGATAAGTAGTACAATTTTTTTATATAATAGTCTTTTATGCTTAGTATAAATGTGAGTTATTTTATCAGCGAATTTTAGATTAGGTGCGTAAGAAATGAATGTCATTGTGTTATAAATTATTGTAAATAATTATTTGACTATAACAAATAAAATGTGTTATAATTTATTTTAACAAAGGAGAATTATGATGTGCAAGAGTAGAAAAATGCTAGGGGGGGGGGCATTCTAAGTAACACATATAGAATATGTGTAATTAAAAAACAACAAAAAACAAAAATAAATTTGTACATATTGCTAATAATATTACTACAAGAGATAGTACAAACTAAATTTTATATTTTAGTAAGAACTAAGGAGAAGAGGTAGTAATATGTTAGGTAGAAATAATAAGATATTTAATAACAATAATAATAGTAGTTTAAGAATGAGCAAAAGTCAAAGATTTACTTTTGTCTTTTCGCTAGTTATATTACTGTTGTCATCGGTACTAATTATAGTAGGTATCACTGCTAGTGCTTTGCTTTCGCAAAAGGGAGCGACAGGTTCGGTAACATTTGAATTTAGTACACCGGCGCTAACAATGAATAATGGATTTAAGTTATTTTACAAGGATAATGCACTTACATACGGAAGTAGCACAGGAATAGGAGACAACATAGAGACATTACAAGCCTTTGAGATAGGAATAAGTAGCAATGCAGAGTTAGCAGAATATTACATCAAGGTAATATATGACTTTGGAAGTGTAACAAATGGTAGTATAAGTTTTGGGAATAACATATATACAGTTAATGGATACACAATGAGTGCAATGACACAAATAGCAGGAGAAGTAGGTAGGTTTGAATCTATCTCAACAAGTGCTATTGCCAAAGGTACAAAGATAAATATATTGCAGTATCTACAGAATTTCACATATAGTAATGAAGAGAATTACACAACGAGTACCCCATTAGATTTTACAATAACAATAGTGGTAGATAACTCTAATCAATTTAATAGTCTACATAAGAATGAGTTAGTATACGAAGGTAAGTTAGGAATAGACCACAACAAAGCATACACATTAGGAACAGTAACACTAGACTTAAATGGTGGAGTTGGGGACAATAAAGTATATTATGAAGGCGAGCAATTCAAGATAACAGGAGAAGCCCCAACAAGCACAATAGCAGATAACGAGTTCTATTTCTTTGCAGATACTGCTATAACAAACTCAAACATAGAGACAGCATCATACAATCACTATGAGTTTGACACTTGGTACGATTTACCAACGCAAGACATAACACTAACAGCAACATACCTAACACCAAATGTATTAGTGGAAGAAGGGGAAATAAGTGTCAATGTTAAGCAGTACGCATTAGAAAATAATATAACAACAGCCATAGTATCACCACAAGCACAGACAGTAGTAGGTAATACAACATTAGATAGTAACTTACAAACAGTGATACTGCCATACACAACGAAGACAATAGGAAGCAATGCATTTAATAATTGTAGTGCATTAAATAGAGCAATCATACCAACAACAGTAGAGAGCATAAGTGAAGGAGCATTCAGTGATAGTTATTGGTACAATAATGTAACAACTGGAACTGACGGAGTATATAAAGAAGGCGAAATGGTCTACATACAAAGGGTATTATACGATGGTGGGGACACAACAAGCGGAGAAATAACACTTAAGGACAACACAGTATCAATAACAAGCAACGCATTTAATGGTTGTATAGGACTAACCAAAGTAACAATGCCACAAGGACTAAAGTACATAGGTTCAAGTGCATTTAACGGATGTACAGCACTAAGTAGTATTGTAGTACCAAATAGTGTAGAGTTAATAGGTGAAAATACATTCACAAGTACACCTTGGTACACTAACAAAAGTGATGGAGTAGACGGAATAAGTATAGTAGATGGAGTAGTATACATACAACGAGTACTATACGATGGAAGCAATTCTACAAATTATGTAAATGTGAAGAGTGATACAATCAGCATAACAGGAAGTGCTTTTAAGGGAAATACAACACTAGAGACAATAGTTGTAAATAGTGTAGTAGAAGAAATAGGGGCAAATACATTTAATGGTTGTACAAACCTAACAAACATAAACATACCTAAATCAGTACAAGCGATAGGCGGAAGTGCGTTAAGTGGATGTACAGGCTTAACAAGTATAAAAGTAGATAGTGGAAACTCCTACTACAAAGGCAATACACAAAATACCTTATTAATAGAGACAAAAACAGGTAGCATAATAGTAGGTTGCAATGTACCGAGCGTTAGCATCCCTGCAGATGTTAAGACAATAGAAGCAAGTGCATTTGCGGACAATACCAACATAACTGAATTAGTCTTTGAAGAAGGCAGTCAACTAGAGAGTATTGGAACAAGTGCATTCGCTAAGTGCACTTCACTAACAAAAATTGTTATCCCTGCAAGTGTTAAAATTTTGAAATCAAATGCATTTAATGGATGTAGTGGATTGGTTAATTTAACTTTTGAAGCAAATAGTAGTCTTGTTGAAATTGAATCAGATGTATTTAGTGGATGTGTACAAATATCTAATAATGTTGTTTTACCACAAAGTATAGAAGTAATTGGAAATAGAGCGTTTAATGGATGCTCTAATATGTCTGGTAATTTAATTTTGCCGGAGAAATTACAAACTATTGGCGTAAGTGTATTTTATGGATGTAGTAATATTACAGGCGACTTAATTATACCAAATAATGTTACTACAATTGGAAGTAATGCTTTTAGAAATTGTACAGGTCTAAATGGTAGGCTGTTACTTGGAAGTAATTTAGTAAGTATTGCTAATGATGCATTTAATGGGTGTAAAAATATCTCATCTTTAGAAATGAGCGCTGATAATAAATTGACTACTATAGGTAATAGGGCATTTAATGGATGTTCTAATATGGTTGGAGAATTAATTTTTACACAAACACTAAATAGTATTGGAGTTAGTTCATTCAATGGATGTAGCAAACTATATGGAGAAATATTTTTATCGTCTCAACTGACATCAATAGGTTCAAGTGCGTTCAAAAATTGCAGTGGTTTGACTGGGGATTTGATTATCTCTGCTAATATTACAACAATTGACGCTGATGCATTTAATGGTTGTGCAAATATAGCAAGTCTAGTCTTTGAAGAAGGAAGCAAATTAACTACTATAGGTAATAGAGCATTTACAAATTGTGCGAATATTGCTAATAGTATAATTTTCCCTAGTAGTGTGGAATCTATAGGGTTTAATGCCTTTAATGGCTGTGGGGCAGTAACATTTATAGAATTAGGGTCAATTACTCCTCCAACTTTGGGAGATAGTGTATTTGATAATACAAATAACTGTCCAATATATGTGCCAAGTGAGAGTGTAGAAAGTTACAAACAGGCAACTAATTGGTCAACTTACGCTAGTCGTATTCAGGCTATAGCATAATAAAAAAAAGTGGTTTATGAAGTTTCGCTTCGTTATTAGACCACTTTTTTATTATAATTATATTGATTTAAAATCATTTTAATAGTTATTCATTTTATGGTAATTTATATAGTTTCTACTTAAATTTTGTATATTGTGTCAAGGTGTTTTATGTAGTCTTGAGTTTTTATAAGTTTAGACTTTTTGTACTTTGTTTTTGTTTTGATTCTATTTTTGCGAATATGATATTTGTGTTTTTGTTTGATTGGTTTGTTTTCGGTGTTTTGTCTATCTTTTTTGTTACATAATCTATATCGTCTAGATTTTGTAAATTCATTTATTAATTTTTGCTTTTTTTCTTTGATATTACGATTGACATACACATCTAAGATAGATACTTTGTATATCTCTGTGCAAGTATATAGCATTGCACTTATCATTACAAATATTCCGCCTATATATAATGTGAGTGATGTTTGGTGCAAGTTGAGAAGCGGTAACAACTTGAAGTTTATAAGTACCGGACTTACAAATAAGTATATTATCATCGCTACGTTGATAAAGTATATTAACCAAGATGGTTGGAAAAACATATTCAGTATAAATATTAATATTGCACAGAATATCAATAATATTGCTAAAACATTTATGCTTGAGTAATTAAGTGAAATTATATCTATTAAATTATAGTGAGTACTTCTTGTGTGGTTAATTAACATAGGTAAAAACAAACAAAGCAATGAACACACTAACGCCACATAGTTTGTTATAGCAAAGTATGACGAGAAACTTAAATCACTATATTTTTTGAACCTAATCATTTGTACTCCTTTTAAAGAATATTATCATATTCATTATGTTTATAATATTGATTATAATGTAGTATAATACATAAATTAATTTTACAAAAATATTTATAAATAAAACATATTAAATTATTTTGTTACACTATAAATAAATAAATAAAAAATCAAATTTTTTATTTTTATTTTTTTGACTATTTAATATAGTGTAAAATTAGAAAAATGTCATTATTTATTTCTAAAAATAATAATACTTTATAATTAAATTATTCAGTTATTATTATATACAAAAAAAAATAATTTTACAAGTGATTAGATTATATACTTGACTTATTTACCCTAATTGTTTATACTTAATATAAGGAGTAAGAATATGAGGATAAAGATTTCTGCAGATAGCACGGTAGATTTGAGTAAAGAATTAGTTGATAAATACGACATTGCCATTATGCCACTATGGATTAATTTAGGCAATGAAACAAAACTTGATGGGGTGGAGATAAGCACAAGTGAGTTATTTGATTATGTAGATAAGACAGGCGAACTACCAAAGACTGCTTCACCAAGCATTTTGTCATATCAAGAATTCTATGACAAACTATTGAAGGATGCTGATTGCGTTATTCATTTCGTCGTGTCAGGTATGTTGTCTAGTTGTTATAGCAACGCCCTTAAGGCAGCGGAAGAGTACGGCGAGAGAGTATATGTTGTTGACTCTAGGTCATTAAGTACGGGCATAGCATTATTAGCGTTGTATGCGTGCGACAGAGTCAAAGAAGGGGCGGAACCAAAGAAGATAGTTGAAGAATGTAAGGCGCTCACTAAGAAGGTGCAGGCTTCATTCGTGTTAGGGGACTTAAACTATATGCACAAGGGCGGTAGGTGCAGTGGCGCTATGCGTTTAAGTGCTAAATTTTTGAGAATAAAACCTGAAATCGTGCTAGTTGGCGGAGAAATGAAGGTTGGCAAGAAATATATGGGTAAACTCAATAAGGTTATAGAGAGTTATGTCGAAGATACTCTCGCAAAATACCCTGAATATGATAGAAAGAGAGTGTTCATTACCCACACCCCTATTGATAAAGAAATTCGAGAGAGTGTTAGAAAACAACTAGAAGGCAAGTTCGATGAGATATACGACACTGACGCTGGGGCGACAATATCTAGTCATTGTGGACTTGAAACATTGGGTATATTGTTTATAACTAAATAAGATTAGATAGTTTAGCGAAAGTGATGCTTATATTCTATGAATGAATGTAAATGGCACACAATTATTATGAGTTATAAAGTAGTATAGAGTAAATAAGTTTTGGTAAAATGTATTAATGGTAAAATATTAATATAGTGTTAAATAAGGCATATTGAGATAATCAATATGCCTTATTTTAATCAATTTTAAACATCTTATTGTTATTAATATTAATTGTTATATTCTGTACTTACAATGTTCTAATTTTAAAAATGCTAGAAATTTAATATACTTGTTTATATACAACAAAGCATATGAGAACTTTGTTGATATTTAATTTTAGTTGAATAACAAGATGTTTTTTTATCTTTCTACCTAAGTGCATTTGGTATTATTTATGAGAAAGTGTATGTACTATTTACTCATTTCATTGTCATTTTTAGTTTTTGCATTCTCTTCATCTAAATCAATAAATAAATATTTTAGTCTATTTTTTATTTTCCTTTTTAGTTTATATGTTTCTGAGTGTTGCATATCTTTTTTGCTGATAAAGTTAAATTCATTAACTATATATTTTCTATCACGCTTTGTCGGCAAAAAGAATTGTTTGATAAATGTTTTCTCGCATTCTCGTTTTAGTTGAATATATGCTGAATATACGAAGGCGTATTCATACTCATTCATACCTTTTAGTTTCTTTTTGTTAAATGCTTTAATTGTTGCTAAATTTATTTCTCTAGGCAGTGTTGGGTCTTGAGGAACTGCATTTGTGACCTTATATTTAACTTCTTTCTTCTCTTCTGTGCTAATTTCTTTCTTCTCTTCTTCTACCATAATATAATTATCCTTTTTTGTATTTTTATATATTATATCATATATATCGTTAGTTGTCAAATTATGGGAAATTCTGTAGTGTCAAACAATAATTGTGTTATAAACATTTTTTATTTATGTTAGAAATTATAATGTATAATTAAAGAGAAAACAAGGACTATATTATATCAATATTAGATAATGAGTCATTATATAGGGCGATTACTCATAGAATAATTTAGGTATAATTATGAGAAATCAAATAATTTTTGTAACAATATTTGTCGCGCTATTTAGTGCTATTTACATTTGCTATAATGGCGGACAAGCGGTTCAATCTTATTCTCCAAGGTCTTCATTAACTGTTGTGCTAGATGCGGGGCACGGTGGCATTGATGTTGGGGCAGTTGGCAAGAATGGGACATTAGAGAGCGATTTGAATTTAAAATATTGTAAGACCCTAAAGTCGATGATGGAAGAATACGGAATGAATGTCGTTATGACAAGAGAAGATGAAGGTGGACTCTATAGCGAATACAAGAATGGCTTTAAGATGGAAGATATGCGTAAGCGTAGAGAGATAGTACAGAATGCTAACCCTGATGTTGTCATAAGTATTCATATGAATAAATTTGCTGTATCATCATCTCGTGGGGCGCAGGTATTCTATGATGATGAGATGCAGAGCGGTAAAGAACTTGCTATGGTTATGCAACAAGTATTCATTGACAATTTGCCTTATGCAAGGAAAGAAGCAAAGATGGCAGACCTATATATGCTAAAGTGTGTATCAAGTCCATCAGTGCTTATAGAGTGCGGGTACCTATCTAATGTGGAAGAAGAGGCACTTCTGCAACAACAAGACTACATTAATAATCTATGCTACTGCATATTGGCGAGCGTGCTTGCAGTCATTGAAGGATAAAAATTACAAATGAATATAATATTAATAAAATCTACAAATGTATATAAAAATTTTTTTTTAGATTATAAATTAAATATTAATGTTATTTATAGTTATACAAATGTGTGTAAAACTTATCTGTACATTGTACAAATGAATATAAATCTTATTTGTACATTATATAAAAATATATCTACTCAAAATTTAGTTTAAGTTTTTTAGTTGCTTTTGTGCTACTTTTGTGATATACTAAAAAAGTTAATGAAAATTTAGGAGTTAAGATATGCAAAGAACTTATATTGATGAATTAAAAATCGGCGAAAAGCAAAAGATACAAGGTTTCGTCGATGCAAAAAGAGACCAAAAAACTATTCAATTTATTATCATCCGTGATACTACAGGCAAAATTCAAGTTACAATATTTAAACCTGATTTACCTGAGATTGCTGATGTATTTACAAATTTGAATGTTAACTCTGTTGTTACTTTGGAGGGAAAGGTAGTCGAGAACAAATCTGTTAAGTTAGGCGGAAGAGAGTTTATACCTGAGAGTGTCAAGGTAGAGAGTTACGCTGAAGTGTCCCCTATTGATGAGCATACCGCTATTGATATGCGTCTAGATTATAGATGGCTTGACCTAAGAGAAGGCAACAAAGATTTGATATTCAAGATTCAAACTTGTTGTGCTAAGGCATTGAGAGATTTCTTATTGGAGAGAAGGTTCGTTGAACTTCACACACCAAAGATTATTGCTGCTGCTAGTGAAAGCGGTAGTGAAGTTTTTGAAGTCAAATACTTTGATAGACGCGCTTATCTAGCACAAAGTCCACAATTCTATAAACAAATGGCTATGTGTGCTGGTCTTGAAAGAATATTCGAATGTGCACCTGTTTTCCGTGCTGAAGAGTCATATACTTCTAGACACGCTACTGAATTTACAGGCTTTGATGTAGAGTTCTCTTATATTGATTCTTATGAAGATGTTATGAAATTAGAAGAAGAACTCTTAGCGTATATGCTACAAAAAGTCAAAGAACAATATGGCGATGTTATCAAAGAGAAATTTGGTAAAGAAGTCATAGTTCCTACATTGCCATTCCCTAGAATGAAACTTGAAGATGTCTATAGAGAACTAGAAGAGAGATACAACTTTGTTGTAGATGATATTGAGAAGGGAGACTTAACTACTGAGGCTGAGAAACTCGTTTATCAATTAGCGCAAGACAAATACAATCACGAATTTATGTTCATAACTGACTACAACGCTAAGAAGCGTGCGTTCTACCATATGAGAAATGAACAAGGCGTTCCACAAGGTTATGACTTAATCTATAGGGGTGTTGAGATAACCACAGGTGCTCAAAGAGAACACCGCTATGAGATTCTTAAGGCACAAGCAGAAGAGAAGGGACTTAAGAAAGATGTTGAATTCTACTTAGAGTTCTTCAAATATGGTTGTCCACCACACGGCGGATTTGGTATAGGTCTTGATAGAATTACTATGTTATTGCTAGACTTACCTAGTATTAAAGAAGCAATGTTTATCTTCCGTGGGCCTAATAGACTTATGCCATAGTTTTATTTTGTGTAATGTCATAAGTGTTAACTTATGGCATTATTTTTTGATAGAGTATGTAACTATGATTAATAGGGTTAATAAGAATAATAAAAATTATTATGAATAATAAATTTATAAAGTGTATAGTTTATTTTTAATAACAATATGCAAATATTTTTCATTTAAAATAAATACCAACAAATATTAAAGGATTAAATATATTTAGTTTGTTATAAAATTATATTGTTATTAATTATAAAATTACACTATGTTGTTAGTTAATTAGTTATACGACTTTTATCATAAAGCGAAATAATACAATGATATAATAATAGAATTTAATTAACGATTATTAATTGTTAGGTAATTATTAATTATTAGGTTAAGTGTCAACTCTACCTAATAATATTTAAAATATAATAGCTAACTAATATTTATTAGTAAAAATAACTATTATGTACAAAATAATTTTATAACAATTTTTCACATTTATTGTGTGGAAATGTGTATAAGTGTTTTAAATAAAAAGGGGTGCAAAATATGGAATTAAAAGAAAGAAAAGATATTGAAGAGAAATATAAATTTAATTTAACTAATTATTGTGCTAGTCAAGAAGATTTCTACGCAAGAATTGAGAAATTAAAAAATGAAATACCAAAGATTGCAAGTTTTAAGGGAAAATTAGGCGACTTAGACTCTTTGTTAGAATTTGAGAAATTATGTGAGTCAATAAGTATTGAGAAAAACACATTGTATTATTATGGTATGTTCCTTATTGATGTAGATAATGCAAATGTCGAATACAAAAAAATGTTTGACACGATTAGAAGCGTTTATGTACAAGCGAGCGCTGAGACAAGTTTCGTTGGCGAAGAGTTACAAAAATTAGGTGAAGACTATCTTAAGAAAGTTATCAGTGATGATAGGTTCAAAAACTACAAAAATAGTTATCAAGAATTGATTAGACACTTACCACACATTCTAGATGAGAAAGAGTCCTATATTGTATCTAAAATGAGCGACTTTGTAAATTATAGACAAATGTTTATGACTTTACTTGATACTGAGATTGCTTTTGATAAGGCAGTCGACAAAGACGGGAAATCTCACGATGTTAGTGTAGCGACTTATTCTAAACTTATGAGAGATAATGATAGGACATTGAGACAATCAGCGTGGAAGGCATTTAACGCTGGGTTAGGTAGGCACAAGATTACATTATTTGATTGTGTATACAATAGTTTAAAATGCGATGATTTCACTAATAAATTGTCTAAATATGATGGAGTGCTTGAAGCACAATTCTATAATTATAATGCGCCTATTGAGATTTTTGATAAGATTATCTCGCAAGCACAAAAACATACTTATATTATTAAAAAATTCCGTGATGCACAAGCAAAGGGCTTGGGACTCACAAAGATAGAACCTTGGGACACTGTTTTAATGGTGGGTAAGTATGACAAAAAAGTGGACTTTGATAGTGCTGTAGATATTATGCGTGGAGCATTTAAAATTCTAGGAGACAAATATCTAAATACCTATGACCGTGCTATCAAAGAGAGATGGTGCGATGTATATCCTAACAAGAATAAGACTTCTTCAATTTATTGTGGGTGTGAGTATGGTAAAAATCCTATTATGCACTTTAATTGGTTAGATGAAGCGGGGGATATGCTAACATTTGCACACGAATTTGGGCACGCAACACAACAAGTGATGACTGATGAGTGTCAGCCTTATGATACTTGTGAGATGCCATTCATAGTTGTTGAAGTACCTAGTTTGACAAGCGAAACTACAATGTTCAAATATTTATACAACAACACAAATGATGAACAAGAGAAATTGGTATATTTGCAATCATTTATAGAAACATTTATGGCGAATGTATATTCTGGGTGTCGACTTGCTGAATTCGAAAAATACTGCAGAACAAATATACAAAATGGCGAGATATTGGATGTTGAGAGTGCTTCAAATAAATATCTCGAAGTACTTAAAAAATACACTTCTATAGATTATGATGATAGGGTGAAATACTCTTGGTTAAGTGATGGACATATCTTTGTTGATTATTACAATTATTCATATTCTATAGCGATGGTGGTAGCGACATACTTTGCTAAAGGAATATACGAAGGCAATGAAGATATTAGAAATAATTTCTATAAATTTATGCAAGCGGGAAGTAGTGAGTACGCTATTGAGAATCTAAAGAATTGTGGCGTTGATTTGTTAGATGACAAAGTGTATGAAGAAGCATTTAATTTCTTTGAAAGTGTTGTCAATGACTACGCTAATATTATTGATAAAGTTAATCAAAAAAAGCAAGATAAAGAGAATTTAACATTATAATTAATTATAAGATAAGTTGTATATATAATTGTAAGATAAGCATATATTAATTATAAATAAGTATATATTTGTAAGAAGAATATATTAATTATACTAAAAAATAAAATATTAATATAAAGTAAAGTTATGTATTAATGATAAGATAAATTATATTCAAATATTAGATAAATTTGTATCAATAATCTATAAATAACTTTGTGTATTTATAACTCAAAAAGCGGTAAAAAAAATAATAATTTTGAATAATTTTTGTCAAAATAAACAAAAATAATAAATAACTCTTTACATTTTATTTAATTTGTAGTATCATAATTATGAAGTTGTTGCACAGATTGAGCAAAACTAATTAAAAAAAGGAGTAGAGATTATGGCAGAGAAGAAAACAACCACTACAAAAACAACTACAACGACAAAAAGAAAAAGAAGCGTTTGGGGCCTTAATAAGATATCATTCTATCTTATGGGCGCAGTCGCTATATTGTATTTGATAGGACTTATCTTGAGTGCTTGTGGCGTTAATATGAAAGTTGTTACAGCATTACAAGGTTTGGCTACTGCTTTGATGATTTGTATAGTTGCATATTTGGGTTGGAAATATGTTCGACCAAAACAAACAGTTTGGCTTGTATTATATTTCACATTCCTACTTGTAATTATAGCAGGTATCATAGTACCATTAGTTATGTAATAAAAAAGACTAGAGAAGATGAAGTGAACCCCATAGTGGGCACTTCAAATGACTCTAGTCTTTTCTATTTTTAACACAATTTGTTATTTGTCTTCAAGTGTTAGATAGTCTGCTGGGTCAACTTTGACACCATCTTTGAGTACTTCAAAATGTAGATGACTGCCTAGCGCACTCTCTGCTTGTGCGGTAGAATCAACTTTGCCTATTATTTGACCTTTGGTAACAGTGTCGCCTTCTTTGACATTAGGTTCGCTAGCAAGTGATGAATACACGGTCTTAAGACTATCATTGTGTTTTATTGTGATAGTAGTTCCCATAAGATAAGAATTCTCTACACTTTCTACAACTCCACCAAATACTGCATATACATTAGCGTTCGCTTCTGCGCCTAAGCACAATGCTTTGTGTGCTTCCCATTGATTGAGAGTGCTGTTGTACTGTAATTCAGTAGCAGAGTACCCCATAAGAATATTTGTTGTGTCAAGCGGATTAGCAAATACTATAGCGGCGTTGTCCACTGGTTCGCTTGGGTCTTGTGGGTTAAGTTGATTGCCTGATGGTACAGTGAATGCGACTACTAATGCTATCGTTAATACTAACACCGCACATAGAGTACCATATATGGCTAATTTTACATTATTTTTTTGTTGATTTGACATTTCTTTTTCGTCCTCCTGAAATGATTGTGGACTAAATAAAATAATTTTATACAAAAATGTAATATTTTTTGAAAGTTTGCATAAAATATTTTGTATATTTGCTTAAAAAAACGATTTTTATAAAAAAATGAGTGTATTTGTTTGACTAAAATCTTACAATGTGCTACACTTAATGTATGGAGGGTTATATTATGAGCAAAAAGGCGAAAACATCACATTACATAATTAAAGGAATAACTGTTGTTGCTGCATTGTTGGCTGCGTTATTATTGATTGCTCCTTTTGTAGCAAGCGACATAGTTAGTTCTGCATCAATGAATATTTTTGATGGCTGGGACATTGGTCTTAAAAATGCACCTGCAGATTATGCTATAATGCTAGTATGTTATTCAATAGTATTTTTCTTGGGACTCATTGTAGCAGTACTAGCACTTTTGAGTATATTTGTTGATAACAAATTAATAAGTCAATTAATAAAAGTTTTGGCTATAGTTTTAGCAGTTCTTGCTGTCGTTGGACTTATTTGTAACTTTGTGTATATTGGCGATGCAAATACTGTTAGCGTAGGTGCTGGTGGTATCGTATCAACAATTTTTGCTGTAGTAACTGCTGCTATGGTTTATGCTGAGAAGGCATTGAAATAGTTGTGCAAACAATCATACTTAAGTATGGTTGTTTTTTTAATTTATAGTATAATTAATTTATTATAAAGTGTATAAATTTTATTATGAGATATAGTAGAATTATTATAAAGTATAGTAAATTTATTATAAAGTGTAATAGAGTTATAAAAAGTAAAGCAGTTATATCGGGTATAAAATAATAAAAATTAACCAAAGTTATTGTTTTAAAAAAAATTTCAATATATGTAAAGTCATCAAATATATACCAAAGTTATTTAAGCATAATAAAAAGCACAATAGAGTTGACAATTATCTAAATATTCTAATTAAATGCAGTTATCTAGATATAGTGAATTTATTTAGATATAACGAGTTATCAAAAATTGTATAATAAAATTAAAATGGGGTGATAATAACTTATTGTCGTACAAAATAAGTATGTAGTCTATTATATGTGTATAATTAATTTATATATATATTGTCTTTTTATACTAATATTAAAATATAATAAATGTGAAAGAATAAAAATCAATTATTTGTAAATACTTGACAAAGTAAATTTATAATACTATAATAATACTGTACAATAAAGACTGTGAAGATGTTTAGTAGTCAGTTATTTTCATTCGAGAGAGAGCATTTGTGGCTGAGAGATGCTTATGTTCAAATAACTGATGAATTTCGCCATTGGAGTTGCCTTTTGTTGAGAAAGGACAGACAAAACTGTAAAAATGTAATGAGATTTGACTTTGGTCAAAAAATAGGTGGTACCGCGGTGAGAATCGCCCTATATTTAGGGGCGATTTTTTTGTTTTGCAGAACAAAGGAGATATTATGGAAGAAAGAATGAATAATTTTTTGAATTTACAAATTACTAATGAGAATGTAAATAAAGTAGACAAAGAATTTAAAGAATTTATGAAAGAATTATACGCTAGTATTAAGACACTTGATGTCAGTGAGAGGAAAGCGTTTGGTCAAATAGTCAATGACTTTAAGTCCAAAATGGAAGAGAGAATCAACAATGTTAAGGCACAGAATACTAATGTTGATAAGTCCTGTGAGAATGTTGATTTAACACTATCAAAACCGCTTTTAAAATACGGCGCAATGCACCCGCTTATAAGAATATACAAGCGATTTGAGAAATACTACATTAATAATGGGTTTAATATAGTAAGTGGTCCAGAGATAGAATTAGACAAATATAATTGTGAAATGTTAAATATGCCTGAGCATCACCCAGCAAGGGGTATGCAGGATACATTCTATCTAGAATTTCCTAACAAAATTCTAAGGTCGCACACTTCCGCTGTTCAAATAAGGTATATGCTAAAGCACAAGCCACCTGTTAAGATTATTTCTCCCGGCATTGTGTATAGAGTGGATGACCTAGACCCACAACATACACCTATGTTCTTCCAACTAGAAGGACTTGTTATAGGCGAGAATATTACTTTCGCTGACTTAAAGGGTACAATTATGAATTGTGTCAAGAATGTATTTGGCGAGAATATCAGCGCTAGATTCATACCGACATATTATCCTTATACCGAGCCTAGCGCTGGTATTGATATTACTTGTCCTGTGTGCGGTGGCAAGAAATGTCGTACTTGCAAGAACTCTGGTTGGATTAGAGTAGGTGGGTGCGGTATGGTACACCCTAATGTACTTAAAAATGTTGGTTATGGAGATAATGTTCAAGGTTTCGCATTTGGTTACGGGATGAGTAAATTCCCACAAATTGAATACAAATTACCAGAACTTAGAATACTTCACGACAACAATATTAAGGTGTTCAAAAAATTACACTGATTAATTGTAAAGATATAGATTTGTATCAATAGTGATATTAATTATTATTAGCAATAGTTATATTAATTATCAATAATGTGATATTTTCTAACAATCATAATTAGATTGTATCAATAGTAATATAGATTGATATTAGTAATGAAATAAATTTGTATCAATAATGAAGAGTGATATTAAAAGTAAATAGTATTAATAAATAGTTTAAATAAATATAATTATGTAATATGTATTGAATTGTTAAAATACTAAGTATTTACATTTACATTAAGGAGATAAGAAATGTTCAAATATTCACATAGATTTTTGGAGAAATTAGCGGGGGAGAAAATAGATTATCTTGACTTTGATAGGAATTGGTTAGACTTACAAGGGTTCGAAGTGGCGAGCGAAGAAGTTTGCGGAGATGATGCTATAGTCGAACTTGAAGTCAAGGCGAATAGACCTGATATGTTGTCGCATTTAGGGGTATTGCGTGAGTACTATGTATACAAGGGGTATAAGAGAGAACCAAATATTAAGTCAAATGTAAGCATTGATAACTTGAAGAGTTTACCTATAGAAGTCGAAGTCAATACCGATGATGTAGGTAATCTAGTACTTGTTTGTATCAAAAATATTGACAATACCAAAAAGACCCCTGATAATATTGTCAAATTATTAAATAATCTAGGAGTCGCTAGTGTTAACCCTATAGTAGACTTAAGTAACTTTGTTATGCTTGAATTGGGACAACCTATTCATATTTATGATTTAGACAAATTGAATCAAAAATTAGAATTTACTAATTCAAAATTGGGCGAGAAGATAACAACCTTAAATGGCTCTCAAATTGATGTGCCTAATGGTAGCATTATTATTAATGATAAAGATGGTGCTGTTTGTTTAGCGGGTGTCATAGGTACACAAAAGGTGGAGATTGACCACAATACAAAAAATATCATTATTGAATCAGCGAATTTTGATGCAGTCAAATTAAGAATCGCTAGTCAACAAACGCACATTTCAACCTTGGCTTCATATCGTTATGAAAGGGGAGTCGATGCGAACATTACAAAATTAGGTGCTTGTTTGTGCGCTCAGTACATTATGGATGCCTGCGGTGGGGAATTAGATTCTGCCTATGTAAGATTCAATAATAGCGAAGACAATGTCAAAGTGGTTAAAGTTAGCAATGTCAATAAATTATTAGGTACAAAACTTAATGTGAAGGACATTAAGAAATTATTAGAAGATTACTATTATAGAATTGAAATTATTGATGATGACGCATTTAAGGCGATTTGTCCTAGTTATAGACTTGACATAGAACAAGAAGTGGATGTCATTGGAGATATCGCTCAAATGTATGGATATCATAATATTGAACCTACAATGCCTAACTTAAGCGTAGAGTATCAACCTAATTATAATATTATTAATAGCGACATTATAAGAAACCTTATGTATTCACAAAATATAAATGAATGTATATCTTATTCATTTATTCACGAGAACGCTATGAAAATGTTGAATATCAGCGAAAGTAATGAGTTGTATGGCGATATTAGATTGATTAATCCGCTATCAAATAAATTCGCTGTTATGCGCCCTAATATGTTGTATTCTATGTTGAATACACTTATATACAATTATTCTAAAGAAGGTACTTGCGACCCTATATTTGAGATTGGTACTGTATTCAAAGTAGATAAGTCAGCAGATACAGGGTATAGTCAAAACTCACATTTAGCAGTTGTATTATGTGGTAATAAGATTACAAAGGGCTTTGGTGTAGATAAAGATGTACCTTATGATTTCTATGACATTAAGCAAATACTTGAGTTGATAGGGCAAGAGTATAGTTTTGACATAAAACTTGTTAAAGGGGAAAATTCCGCATTTGCACTCTATGCTAAAGTATTCATAAATAATGTTGAGAGTGGATATATAGGAATAGTCGATTCTAAAATTTTGAAAAATTTTGAGAACGGCAAGTTGGTTAAAGACAAAATATACTATCTAGAGATTAACATAGATAATCTAACTATGGGGGTTACACCGCTTGGTAAGCAAAGCAAATATCCTAGCATTATAAGAGAATACAATTTGCTTGTCAAAGATGGAATAGAATACCAAAGTATAGCGAACCTAATTAAAGAGCAATCACAGTTCATAATAGGTATACAAGTTAAAGATATCTATCGTGGCAAAGGCGTTGATAAGGGGTATACCGCTTTGTTACTTGAGATAGAGTACAATAATTATAATGAGACTTTGACTTCACAACAAGTTGAAGACATAGAGAAATCTTGGTTAAATAAACTTCAATCAAAATTTGGCGTTACGCTAAAAGCATAACAAAAAAGAGCAGGGAATTATCCTTGCTCTTTTTGAAATGATTAAGAACTTATTATGGTAAAGCGTTTGACAGTTCAATACAAATATTCAATTATTACACATAGTATTTGTTAAATTTAGATGATGAATAATTAATGCTTAATGAATTTTAATTATAGTGTTTCGATGTTTTTAAGGTTTAATAATTTTGAAGATTTTCGGTTTATCAATCTAGGGTATATTATAATTATGAATAATTTAATAAATGCATTCTAACTATTAATAATTTCTACTTTGACATTAATATATTGCATATTTAGTAGTTTAGCATCAATTTTTGGGTGGTTAAATGTTAAAAAATTGTAGTTATGTTGATTATTTTGACAATTTTATTATTGTTTTAATGCAAATTTAATGATACAAAGTTTAATACTTAAATGTTATTTAATTAATTTTATTCACAATTAATTTTGTTATAGTATCTTATAATAAATCATAGTTGTAAATAATTCTTTGTTATATTATATAGAGAATCTATAAGAATACACTTAGTATATAATTAATTTTATTTAAAATAATCTAAATACAATATATATTTATATAGTTATTATAAGATATATAGTAAACAAATATGTTGTTCTATTAATTAACAAACATATTTTTGTTTATAACTAATGGTATTGATAAACTAATGTAATTACAAAATTAGTAATATATTTATTTAATTCAAAAGAAAATGGGAGATTAATCTTAAGCATTATCAAGTAACATTTTGTCTGCAACTAAAGCGATAAACTCAGAGTTAGTTGGTCTATCTGCGTTGTTATATACTTTGATACCAAAGATAGTATTAATACTTTCAATTCTTCCTCTATTCCACGCAATCTCAATGGCGTGTCTAATGGCTCTCTCTACCTTACTAGGTGTTGTCTCAAATTTTTGTGCTATTGCTGGGTATAACTCCTTAGTTATATTGTTAATAAGGTTAGGGTTCTCAAATGTCAATTTAATTGCTTCTCTAAGGTATTGGTACCCTTTGATATGAGCGGGTATACCTATAGTTAAAAAGACAGTAGTTATTTGTTCTTCAATAACTTTGGCCTTGGCTTTAGTCAAGTTGCTGGTGGTGATAGGCGCACCAGAGACTAAGGCGTCTATGTGGTCCTTGAGAGAATCAAGCGAGAAAGGTTTCGCTAAGAAGTCAGAAGCACCCGCTGAGAGTGCTTTGTTGACAAAAGCATCTTGAGTAAGTGCGGAAATGACTATGACGATAGGTCTTTTTGTAAGAAGTTTCTTAAAGACAAAATCGAGAACAGCGAACCCATCAACTTGAGGGAGAATAAGGTCAGTGATAAAGACATCTGGTTGAAGATTAACAATGTTATCAATGGCAGATTGTCCATCATTTACACAAGCACAAATATTATAACCATTTAAAGAACTGAAGTAATTAGAAATTGCTTTGGCGTTATCATCATCTAAAGCGATAAGAATATTCATAATAAAACTCCTACGAGACAGTAAGAAAAAACACAATCACTGTCAAACAAAGGCATTTTAGCACAAAAAAAGTAAAAACAAAAGCAAATTAATATAATTTTGTACAAAAAATTAAAGAATTTATGTCGAAAAATGTCGACAAAGTGATTTTTATAATATTTTTGATAATTATTCTCTCTAAATCGTACTTGCCTAGTATTAATACAATTATACTATATTATTATTGAATTATAGTATAAATTATAAATATTTTAGCGAAAAATGTCGAATTAACAAATAGTTTTAGTTGTCAAAATTTTGTCAGTATGTTATTATAATTTATCTAATTGGTAAATTATGGATAAGACAAGTAATAGTCTAATGGGGAGAGTATAGGAAATGTCAAAGACATTTTTAATTTCATTATTGTCTGGGTTGACTTTGTCGTTGGGTATTGGTATATGTTTAATACTTATGAACACAAGTGGTGCATCTCATTATTTATTGAAAGTGAATTCTATTGAGTTGCGTTTGGGACAAAGTTACAATATGAGTGATATTGTAGATTGTGATGAATATGACATCTTAATTGACAATGAGAATGTAATAAAGATTGAGAATGATATTTTGTATGCTATCAATTATGGCGAAACAAAAGTATCTATTAAGACAAATGATAGGCAGTCTAGTTTTGTTGTTAAAGTGTATGCCTTAGATTGTAGTTTTGATAAATCTAATGTTATATTATATATTAATGGTAACAATTCTTGTGAACTTAATTTCATTGTTGACAAAGATAATTATTATGGAGACATTGATTTTGTATATGATGAAGATATTATAAGTTATGATGGGCATAATATTATCGCTAAATCATTGGGTCAAACTTCTATTAGTGCTAGAGTTACAGGGTTAAATGATTATTTAAGTAGTGAATGTGTTGTCGAAGTTAGAGAGATAGGTTATGTAAATCCTATTGATGAAAGTCCTATAAGACTACTTAAGGGACAAAGTGTTGAATTTGATAGAATCACATACCAAAGTGGCGATAGGATTACACCTAATTTGTCGTATGATAGTAGTATTATAAATATTGATACCGATTCAAAGACACTATTTGCGCTTAGTAGCGGGAGTACTCAAGTCGTGATAAGTGCTGAAACTTCTTATAATGTAATAGAAGAATTTGTCATACCTATTGTTGTCGAAGATGAGTTGAAGGTTAATGAAGTTAAGTTCTATCAAGATAACGAATTGGTTGATTGTCTTATGACTAATGCTAAAGCAGATGGCGAGTACACGCTCTACACAATGGTTATTAAGTTAAATAAGCATTTAGACACTTTGCCAACTATAGATAATGCGGAAGTTGTTGACATTATTTTAGATAATAACAATATTGTAGTAACTTTCTACAAAATTAATAACAATGACATTTCTATTAATTTCTTAGACAATATCAGTAATAATAAATTAAAGTATATTTCTACTATAGAACAAAAAGAATATTTACAAAATATTGACTATACATTTACAACTTTAGACAATATAAATGTTGACAAATTATACCTTTATAATGAGAAGTTCGCTAATCAAGCGAATTTAGACAATTTGTATAATTGTGCTACTTTAGTTGTTAATAACAATGTCGACATTATAGTTAATGATAACCTATTGTACGAAGACAATGTCGTTAGTGCTGTCAATGCTGGGGTAGGTACGATAACTTTAAGTGCTAAAGATGGGTCAAAATTAACTAAGACAATAAGTTTTGATATAGTTAATGTGGTTGCTGAATCAATAAGTGTTAATATTAATCAAAATATAAAAGTAGATGAATATGTAGAATACTCAATAAGTGTTGCGCCTATTTATGCTTTGTATAATATAGATATTATCTATGATGAAGAATATTTAATTAAAGTAGATAATAACTACAAGGCTATCAAAGATGGCGAAACAACAATAAAATTTGTTGATAAATTGTCAACTCAATGTGTTGAGTATAAGTTAAATATTGAAAGCAATTTTGTTAAATTAATAATTGATAATAAGGTTGTAGACAACATAACTTGTGCGGTATTATCTACTAAGGTTATGGAGATTCAAGGTCAATACACTGATATTAAATACCTTGTTAATGGGGTTGAGAGTGATACCACTTCATATTTGGTTATTAGAGATTGGAACGGTAGCGTGATAATAAAATTTGCAAAAAGCGGAGAGATAACTTTGAATATCTACAACAATGAGACATTAATTGCGACATTAAAGGTAACTATTATATAAATATAATATAACTACATAAGTAACTTTACAACATAAATAATTTAAATATATATAAGGTTACAATTAACAAAATGTACTATAAGTGTAATTCGTGGGCATTATTGTTAATTGTAGCCTTTTTGTATAACAAAAATGACAACTATTGTAAATAATTATTTGCAAAAAAATTTATTTTTGTGTTATACTAAAGTAAATCAATTCGCAGTTACAAAGGAGTAAATAATGACTAATTACATTAAGAGTTTGTTAGTGGCATTTGTACTTACTATAACAGGGTTACTTATGTCGGGGTGTGATGAAGTCGCACTTAAGAAGATACAGATTGTTGGTTTACCTAGTGAGACAATTGTTGTAGGACAAACTTTTGAACTTAATGTCGTTTTTGAACCCGACAACGCTACTGACAAAAGGGTAGAATGGTGGACTCCGCAGAATAATATTATTAGAATGGAGCAGATATCCGATGAATTTGTCAAGATTGAAGCGATAAATGTAGGGTCTGCTATGGTATATGTAAGGTCATTTGATGGCAACCTTACTGACAGTGTTCAAATAGATGTTATGGCGGGGACTTTGTCATTGAGATTTCAAGGCAGCGTCAATAATGTTGTTACAAGACAATACAACGCACAACCACAGAGCGTGCTTGTCAATCAAGCGTATGATGGGGTAAGATACCTATATAGATTACAAGGCGAGAGTGAATATACTGAAGTGGCGCCTACTAATGCAGGAACTTATGACATTAGGGCGGAAGTAGATACCGTTAGTTATCAAGGATATTGTGAAGGGGTATTGAATATCTTACCGCAGACTATCACTATTCAGGCTATTAACAAAGAGATTAGTTATGGCGATGAAGATGTGGCGCTAACATACAGGACAGTAGGCGAATTGTATGATGATGAATTACTAATTCAAGGGGCATTGACTAGACAAGAAGGTATCAATGCTGGAAATTATGCTATATACGAGAGTCAACCTTTTGAATTAAGTGGCGACAATAGCGAGAATTATGTTATTAACTTTGTAGAAGGTAGTTATTATATTCAACCTGCGGAGGCTCAAGTTAGTGTCAGCGCTCCTGCTACATATTACGGGTTACAAGTGGGCAATATTAATTATAGCGTTACCGGCTTAAAATATGATGACACCAAAGAAGACTTGAATATAAATATTAAGGTACCTAGCGATGCTAAGGATGTAGGATTGTATACATTAGAATGTTTGTATGATAATTCTAACTATAATTTGACTTTCACTAACAATAGGTTAAATATTTTGCCTGCACCTATTGTAGTAACTATTCAAAATGAAACAAAGAAATATAAAACTGAAGACCCACAAGACTACACTTATACAATATATAATAGTAGAAATAAGGAAGATACAACAAAGTTATTCTATGACGATGTTTTAAGCGTAACATTTAATAGAGCCGTTGGCGAAGATGTAGGCAACTACTCAATAAATGCAACTGTGGGCGGTCCTTATGCAAGTAATTATAATATTAGTATTACTAAGGGGACTTTGACTATCACCCCTAGACAAATTCACATACAAGCGGGCGATGCTACCAAACGCTTTGGACAAAGCGACCCTGAATTTACTTATTCATTTGTCGATGGATATGACGAAGTAGTTGACAATGAAATATCTATTACATTTAATAGAAGCAGTGGAGAGAATGTCGGGAATTATGAGATAACCCCTATTGCTTCACAAGATAAATCTAACTATGTTATTACAACTTTGGTTGGGAATCTAGAGATAACACCTGCTTTGGTCTCAATCAAAGTAGATGATGCGACTAAGATTTATGCTGACACTGACCCTACATATCAATTTAGTTTGTTAGAAGGTAGCGATTCTATCTACGATGGTAATACTTTGGAATTTGACTACATTAGAGTAGAAGGCGAAGATGTAGGAAATTATACCGTATCTATAGTTGTTAAGACTGCAGACCCTAATTATCAAATAACAACAAGCAGTGGTAATCTTGAGATTGTCGCTAGGCGATTAGTATTCAATGTTAATGACATTAGTATGAGATATTATCAAGGATATAATTTAGAAGATTTGACTTTCACTCTCGACATAACTAAAGGCGATGTGAATGTTGAGAATATAAATATTGCCGATTATTATCAAGTTACTGTGCCTTATCAAAATAATGTTGGAGAATATCCACTCTCTTATCAAAAAGTTGTGGAATTGCCAAACTACGAAATAACTTTCGTTGGTGGTCATTTGATTATTAACAAAGCAGAGATTGTCATAAAACTCAAAGATTATACTACATATTATGGACTTGAACCTACATTTACATTTGAGTACGCTGAAGGTAGCGACATTATGGGCGATGTCAGCGAAGGTGCAGATGAATTTACTTTCACAGTGCCTAGTGAGTATTATGAGATAATGAATGTTGGTCAATATGACATTATGGGGCAAGTAAGTCAACCAAATGATAATTACAATATTTTAGTTTTGAGTGGTAAGTACACGATTAATAAATGCGAGATATACGCTAGTGTTAATAATGTTCAAACGACCTACGGCGTAACACCACAATTTACTCACGAGATAAGCGAAGTCAAAGGGCAGATTGTCGATGGCGAAATAGATTATCAATATTCTTGCGATGGAGTCGATGTCGGTCAGTATGTTATCAATATAGAATTATTACAACAAGCAAATAATTATATTTTGTACGCTACTGCTGGGCAGTTAGATATTGTTAAAGCAAAGATTATATTCAATATTGATGCTAAAACTTTCAAATACGGCGAAGATAAGGAATTTACTTATTCAATAGACGAGAGTAGCGACAGTATTATAAATAATGAACTTACAATAACTTTGTCAGGCGATAACACCGCCGTTGGCGAATATGATATTGAGTATACAGTAACTGAGTTAAATGGTAAAAATAACTACGATGTAACTGTTAATAATGCTACATATACTATTATAAAAAGAAATTATGTCATCCAAATTAGTGATATAACCAAATATGAAGGGGAAGATGATGGTAGTTATCAATGGACATTAGATGCTACTAGCGATAGAATTTTGAGCGAAGATTTTAATCAATTAGGTATAGTATTTAGTAGAGAAGAAGGCGAAACTCCTGGGCAATATATTATAAGTGGTACAGCACAAGATAGCGACCATTATACTATAACAATATTGAGTGGGACTTTGACAATACTTGAAGCAGAACTAGAATAAAGTTAATATAGTTTATAATAATTTAATCTAATTTTAAAATTTAATTTGTTTAATAAAAAAGTATTTCACAAACATATAATATAAAATATGTTAAGAAATACTTTTTTTGTGATAATAATGGTAGTATATTAAGTATGTAATTCAATGAATAATTTTATAAATAAAAATGCTTTTATTTAAAATGTGCAATTAGTAGGCGTAAATGTGCGAAGTACATAATTAGTAAATATTAGGTAAATTTATGGGGTAAGAATTAGTAAATGTAGAGTAAATATGCAGGGTTTCAATATTAAATTTAAGTAAATAGGTAGTTAAATAATTTTAAGGTTAATGTAAGAATTTTTTATCACATAATTTTACATAATAGGCAGGAGCATACCACACCTACAAGGGTAGCAAAAAGTGCTATAGGTATTGCGAAACCTAATTTCTTTATTTTAGTTTGAGAAAGGTAGATTGTCGCTATGTAAAAGATACTATCGCTACAACCGAGTATTACGCTTGCGCATCTACCTATATAACTATCTGCGCCATAATTAGTGTATATGTTCTCTAGTATTGCTAGGCTTCCGCTTCCGCTAAATGGGCGAATAAGTACAAGTTCCGCTAACTCTGGCGGTATTTGTAATAAGTTAAATATGGGGGTTAGAATGATTGTAAAGACTGCTGTTAGTCCGCTGACTTTCATTAGTTCAACTGCGACAAATATCGCTACTAGATATGGGAAAATTGATACAACTAAATCAATGCTTTGGTTAGCACCTTTGATAAAACAATCGTACGAATTGACTTTCTTATATATACCGTAGAATAATAGGAATATTATGAGTAATGGTACAATGAGTTCCGACAACTGCATTTGTAACCTCCGTTATGATTGTTTGTGCTTTGTGGTATTGGCGGTGGCATAAAGATTTCGTTTTGATTTTTTGTTTCGATAGATTAATTTAACAAGTATCACACCGACTGCAGTTGATATTATTGTTGCTATTAGACTTGGCATAATGATATCACTCGCATTGACACTGCCCGCTGTAACTCTCATACCTATGATTGTTGTAGGAAGAAGTTGTATGCTTGTCGTGTTGATGACAAGTAGCATTACCATTGCGGCGGTTATTTTGTCGCTACCGTCTTCAAGAGCATTAAATGCTTTGATGCCTGTTGGGGTAGCAGCGTTCCCAACACCTAACATATTGAATGACATATTCATAGCGATATAATCTTTGGCCTTATTGTCGACTTTACCAAATAAAAAATCAATTAATGGAGATAGTAGGTTAGATAATTTCTTTGAGAGTTGAGTCTCTTTAACTATCTCAATTAGTCCTAACCATACCGCATATACTGCTAGTAATTTCACAGCAAGGTTCACAGCAGTACCACTAGCGGTTATCATACTTGTTAACGCCGTTTCGGGACTAGTAAAAATTAAAAATACTAATGATAGTATCATTATTGCTAACCATATCTTGTCCATAGTTTATTGTATGATATGACTCATTTATTTATGAGTTTTGTTGTACTGGGGTTTTCTAATAAGTTTGTTGTGATTTGGGGTACTCTTAGGTTGGTTTTTAAAATAGTGTTATCTTTATTTATTGTAGCAATAACACAAGGTGTGCAATTATTTAGGCATAAATTTATTCTATTATGGTATGTGTTCTTGTATTCAAATTACATTAAGTGTAAGACTACAGGGATTTATCTTCGTATGCAGTATAAGATGCTATTTAAGAAAGGATACAACTGACAATGCTTTTTGTAGTTTGTTTGTGTTTTGGACTTGACAAAATACATATAAGTATAAAACACATATATAGCGGGTTGCACAAGCAAATAGTATTTAACTTCTATGCTAGACTATGTGTACGAAAGTACAAAGTATTTAACTTCGGTTGTAGGCATTAGGCAATACGCTACATAAATCAATGTTGCAATATTTACATAGTCATTAACAATTTAATTTTTATTAATTTATATATTAAATCATTTTGATTTATTATGTAGATTTGATATAATATTTGCAAGGAGATTTGGGGAATGGACAAAAAGAAATCTTACAACAGTGTGTTTTTTGTTAGAGATAGCAAAGACTTGGGGACTTTTTATCAAAGAGTTGACTTCTGGGTATCTTTGTTGTCATTAGTTTTGATTGTTTTATCCTTAGTATTAGTAAGGTACGCTAGTTCTGGTGGCGGTTCAACATTTAGTCAAATGTGGAAGATGACAAATGGTAATTGGGCTTTGGCTGTTTGTGGTATTTTTTCAATAATTGCTATGGTCTATGTATTTGTAATCAATTTTATATTTAGAAATAGTGCTATGCTATCAGGTATCAATATTGGACTTGGACTACTAATGGCTGTATCATTCATAGTTGAATACCTTGTTTTAACTAAAGTTGGTGCTTACACTGAAGATGGAGTAACATTTACAATGGGTAATACTGCGGGAATAGGTTATTATTTTGGTATTATTGGTTCAGTGATTGTGGTTGGACTTGAGTTCTACAAATTGGGTGCACAAGGGTACTACACTGCGGATGACTTTAGCGAGAAGAAGGGCGAAAGTGGCGTTCAAGTTGTCGATGGTGTTGTAGTGATTGATGGCGAGAAAGTCGAAGTTAAGAATGAAGATACCAAAGAAGAGAACAAAACAAATATTCGTGTATTGACTGAAGGCGAAGAACAAAAAGAAGAGAAAGAGCAAGAAGAAGAGAAGGAAGAGGAGAAGGCTTCTAAACAAAGTGCTTCAAAATCGACTAGCGAAGTTAAAAGTACTGCTACAAAGACTACCAAATCTAAAACTTCTACCGCTAAATCTAGCACAACTAAAGCAAGTGGAACTTCTACTAAGAAGACTGCTTCTAAGACTGCTAGTGATAAAGCAAGCGGAACAAAGAAAACAACAAAAAAGACTACTACAAATAATGAGAGTGAAAGTAAATAAAAAGCACAAAATAATTGTGCTTTTTTTATTACAAAAATTGAGTCTTCGTTATATTCTCGTATGATATAAATTTAAAATAACTGATAGGTTATGTTAATATTTAATTATAATGTAATTAACTATAAGAAATTATATAAGGTATTTATCTAATACATTAGTTAAATAAAAATAAAAGCATAACTACATAAAATTAGTGGGGTAACTATCAAAAATAGAAGGTTAACTTATGAATAATTAAGAATAACTTTATATAATATTAAGTTAAATATGTAAGATACAAAGGTTAATAATGAATTATGTCTTTTAACCTTAATTTAATAATGTTATAAATATTAATTTAAAATATTACAAAGATGATTTATGAAAATGTTAAATCTCAGCGTTAAGTTCTTTGTTATCTTAATTTAATTGACAAAATGCTTATTTGTTAGTATAATTTATTCATTGTTAATTTATTAATATTTAACGAGTATAAGTTCTTATCTATTTTGTTATAAATTTTAAAATTTATTAGTTGATAACTGATATTGTATTATAAATAATGAACATATTTGTTAGATATTGAGTTTTATTATAGGAGTATTATTATGAGTAAGTTGCCAAAGAAGGTCGTTATAACTGCAGGTATGCCAAATGGTAATAAACCTTTACATTTAGGGCATATTATGATTTTTATTTGGTCTGATTTTTATGCGAGATATATGCGAGATAGGATAGGCAAAGACAATGTCATCTATATTTGTGGTACTGATGGTTTCGGTTCTTCTACTGATGAGAAGTACCGCAAATTATTTGAAGCGGGCGAGATAAATTATACTTTGCCTGAATATGTTGAGCATTTCCACAATATACAAAAAAATACTTTGCGAGCATACGGTATTTCATTAAATAATTTTTATGCTTCTTGTTTAGAACCAGCACTTAAGAATCACACTGAGATATCTGCAACTTTTTTTGAGAGAATGTTAAAAAATAATAAAATGCAAAAGAAATGCACTGAACAATTTTTTGACACACAAAAAAATGTTGTGCTTAACGGTAGGCAAGTTGAAGGTAAATGTCCTATTGAAGGGTGTCAAAGCGAAGTGGGGTATGCTGATGAGTGTTCGCTAGGGCATCAATACAACCCTAGGGACTTAATCGACCCTATTAGTACTTTGTCAAAAACTGTTCCAACTTTTAAGGAAGTAACAAATTATTATTTCTCGTTGGATGAGTATCGTGAGAATCTATTGAATATAGTTCAAAGATTAAAAGAGCACGATAACACACATAAGTTTATCATTAAAGAAATGAGAGATTACTTGTCTAGACCTGCTATATTTATTAAGGTTGATGAGAAAGACAAAATAGATAACTTAAAATTAGACAACTATAATGAAATCAAGGTTGATGACAAAAAACAAAGAGTAGAAATATATTTTACAAATGTTAGTGATAGAGACAAAATATGCGATTTGCTAAAACAACAAGGCATACACTACACTACTAACAAATGCCTTGCTCCTTTGAGAATAACAGGTAATACTCCTTGGGGTGTGCCTGTCCCACAAGCTGAACCCGAGACTAAGGACTTAACATTCTATGTATGGCCAGAATCTTTGTGGGCGCCTATATCATTCACAAAGACTTATTTACAAGAGATAGGAAGTGATGAGAAGTGGCAAGATTGGTGGTGTAGCAAGGACAATGAGATAACTCAATTCATTGGCGAAGATAACATATACTTCTATTCTTTAGCAGAACCTGCTATGTTTATGGCGTATAATGGAGTGGATAACAACGACACCCCTAGTGAAGGGCAATTACAAATACCAAATATTATTGCGAATAAACACATATTAATCAACAATATGAAGGCTAGCAGTAGCGGGTCATTTAAGGCACCAACTGCAGACGATTTGTTAGAGCATTATACAGTAGAACAATTAAGATGTCATTTCTTAAGTATGAATGTCAATAATAGCGCTTATAACTTCAAGTCAAAGGTTTATATGAGAGATGAATTTGAAGGGACAGGCGACCCTATGTTAGCACAAGGCAATATGCTTACTAACATATTTAATCGAATTATTCGCTCAGTTTTGTATACTATACAAAATTTCTTCAATGGTATTATACCCAATGTTGAACCTTCACAAAATGTCATTGATGAAGCAAATGATATCGCTCAAAAATATGAGAATATGGCACTCAATTTTAAATTCAATGAAATAATTGTACTTCTTGACACATATTTTAGGAAAGTTAATCAAGATTGGGCGGTAAGGTCAAAATCACAAGATAATGACGCAAAAGCACAACTAATAGCGGACACAATTCACGCTATCAAAACAGGTGTAACACTTCTACACCCTATAGCACCTAATGGGGCGGAATTAGTCGCTAAGTATCTCAAAGCAGATGATAGAATTTGGAATTGGGATAATCTATTTAAGACATATAGAGAAATTTTCGGGGATGTTAAGTCATTTGAGTTTTTGGAACCAAAATTCGACTTTTTCAAAAAACATAGTACTCAATTATAATTTTGAAGTAATAACTCTCACTTATACTTAAATAATTAAGTTAGAGTTATTTATTATAAAGTAAGGTCTATTGAGATAATTGATTATTTCTTATCTAATGAAGTGATATTAACAATTATAATATATAGATAAATGTAGATAATGTTTTGTTAAAATTTATATATTCTATTTTTTAACAATTATTTTTTATTCTATTTTTACAAAAAGGCAAATAACATATTTAAGTTATTTGCCTTTTTTAAGTTAAGTTTAATCTATTTTGTCCTTATCCTTATTAACATTTATAAGTTGCCATAAAATAATTATAATTAATTTGTGATAATCATAATTAATTTTACGAAATGTTATTTTAACTTTAGTGATCTAATACATAACCTAATAATTTAGTTAATTACCTATTATAGATTATGTCATTGATTGTTGTGGTTATTATAGATTATTGAATAGATTAACATTATTTTTGTTGTAATTTAGTCAATTTATTTGCTTTATGCACCTGTAGCACCAGTTGCACCCGTAGCTCCCGTTGCCCCTGTAGGACCAGTTGCTCCTGTAGGACCGGTTGCCCCTTGTGGAATAACGAAGTTTAGCACATAGTTTGTGCCAACAAGTTGACTTGTTACTGATGCTGTTGTGCCAGGCGCTCCTGTAGTTACTGTTCCTATGGATATAGTGAACGCTGGACCTGTAGCGCCCGTTGCTCCGGTCGCACCTGTTGGACCTACAGGGCCAACTATAATGTTAGATGTAGGTACAACATTAGTTGTTCTTAATATTGGGCGATAGCAAGGTCTGCGTTGACAGCAACAATTATTGCATCCGCAAAAAATACACATTATTAACACCTCTAAGTAACACGATATTTTTTATAGCGTGTTACAATTCATATTATGCATAATTATATTGTTGTGTTCTATTATTTCTTTGTAAATGTTAATAATGATATATATTCATTTATATTAAGGTTAAAGTTATACAATGTAGTTATGTGTCGTAAGGACTTACGATTTTAATTTAAGTAATTCATTGTATATTTGTCATTAGATTTTTTGTAGTACATAAAGTAAGTGTGCTATAACATTCATTATTTAGATATTTTGCTTATGATTAAAATTTAATAAAATTATAAACAAAATTTAATAAAGTTATTGTAATTAATAATAAAATGGTGTATACTATAATCATAGGTAGTTAAACTACTATAAAAGAGAGGTTATTATGAATATAGGAGATTATTGGTGGCTTATTGTTGGTATCGTTATCATCATAGCGTTGGTGGTAATTTTGATTGTTCTTAAAACACAATTAAATAAAGATAAGCAACTCTTAGACCAAGCAAACGCACAGAATGACAACCAACAAAAAGAAGAAGAGTCAAAACAAGAAGAAACCACAGAACCTAAACAAGAAGAAGTCAAAGAAGTGAAAAAGTCTTTAAAGAAGGAAGCGCAAGAAGACAACAAGGAAGAAGTCAAAGAAGACGAAGAAATTGATTTCATTCCTGTAGAAACTGAAAGCAAGAAAAAGTCTAAAAAAAAAGTAAGTAACGAACAAGGTGCGACAGTAACAGTTAGTAAATCAGTAGAGAAAGAAGAGAAAGAAAGCGAAGAAACAACTCTAGAATCTACAGAGACAGTAGATACTAAAGAAGAGAAAAAAGAGGGGGAAACTAAAGTGACAGCAAAAACAGCAGAGAAATATCGTGTAACATACGACAAAGATAAGAAAGATTGGGTTGTCAAAAAAGATGGCGCACAAAGAGCGACAAAGAGATTTGCAACCAAAGAAGAAGCAACAGCATTTGCTAAAGAAATAGCAAAGAACCACGATTCTGGACTTGCAATTCACAAAAAGAACGGCAAATTCCAAAAGAAAAACTAATAAATAATATTATTAGATATAATAAATTAGATAGAAGAAGTTGATAGAATAAATATGTTCTTAATTATTGTAATTAATTACATTTGATTATTGAACTATTACTAATACCTAATTTATAATACAAAAGAAACTGTAGCACAAACTACAGTTTTTTTTGTTATTATTTGTAATTTTAGTGAAATTAACAAAAAGCATAAAATTTTTAAATTTTGTTTAGTGTAATAGTCGAAAATAACAATAATATTTATGATAATTAATAAGACACAAATTTTTTATAAAACATTAGACTTCATCTAACGACAAATACTAAAATATTTAATTAAGAATAAAAATATTGTTATTGCACAACACAAGAAGAATTAGATGAGATAGTTGAAGAAATAAATAATAGACCACAAAAAAGGTTGAGTTACTCCCCCCCCCTAATGGACTTTTTGGGGCGTTGCATTTAAGTTGACAATTTTCTCTATAATTAACTAAAATACTAACGAAAATTATACTAAATAAAACTTTAACCAATTAAAAATACAAACAAAAACAAATTTTGTAATAAAAAACTATAATCTTCTTAAAACTAAAAAAATACAAAATATGTAATTTAAAATATAATTATCTCAAAAACAAATAGAAAACATAAAATTTTAATGTACTAAAAATGCAAATAAACAAATTATGTAATATTAAATTTTAAATATTAAAAAAATACTAGCAAAAATACAAATTATGTGATATAATAATTTATCAATATAACTAAATAATAAATAAATTCATAGAATATTGATTGAAATGACCATAATATATAGCAAATAAAAATTAAATTCTAAAACTGCAGTAATTAAAATTTTATAACACATGGTAATCAAATCTACAATATTGACAAACATAGTTACAAGATTAAAATATTGAGACACATAATTATAAATTATGAAATGTTAAAGAATAATGACAAATATTAATAATTTAGGTTTTATAATATTCGTGGGGCAACAAAAAAGCATAAACGCTCTTTAATATGTTATAGTATATTATCAAATTTTACTATGACTTTATTGCCTCACATTATTGGCAAAGAGCCATAATAAAAAACATAAATTTGCAAAGAAGGGCAAATAAATTAAAATACGCTATATATAAACAACAAATGTGGGTGTACCTCAGTAGGAAGAGGGTTCGCCTCCTAAGCGAAACGTCGGCAGTTCGACCCTGCCCACTCACACCAAATAAATAAAACCTTAGTTCATTTAAATTATCTTTTCATTTTCGTTGCAGATAGTTAAATTCCATTTTTTATGCTCATCGTTGTAGCCTATGACTTTACATGTAATAGTTTGATGTTCGAAATAATTGCTAGTATCGACATCTGTTATGGCACCTTTATATCTTCTATCATTTTTATAAAATTCTACCAATAAAAGATTGTAATATTTTTTCACTATAGTTGCATCATAAATTTCGCCTTCATATATAAAATTTTTTTTGCCTGTAGATTTAATTATATCTTGCCTGCTACTGATTAAAAGATTTTTTCTCAAAGCTTTGTGAACAACAAATTTCCATTCATCATTGATAATTGGACCATCATTTCCTCTATGTTGCCATGCGTATGTCCCTGATATGCTTTCAACATTGCCTATAAAACCGACTCTATATAAATCATTCAATAATTGGTTTAGTTTTTCCATGTTATAGTTTGGAATAATGTTTATAATTCTATTTTTAATTTCTTTCAAAGAAAATTGAGCTTTAAAGCCTCTAAAAAGTAATAATATTTGAGATATTTCTTCTGGCGTATAATTTGCGTTTAGTTCTTCTATAACTTCTTTCATACTTTCGGAGGAATATTCTTCAATAGCTTGTTGATACACAAATGTATCAAAACAATCTTTGGTATTAGCTAAAGAATTGTGACAAGAGAGTAAGAATCTAACAATGTCTCTTGGTTTGTACCAAGTTTGCATTAAATAAAATTCAACGGGATCAAATCCATACATTTTTTCTGGGAACCATTTTGAAAATAATTTTTCTTGCTCATTTTCATTAAACATGTCTTTTTCTTCTGCTAAAGCAATTCTTTTTAATAAAATTTGAAAAATTGGGTGCTTATATGAGTTGGAATTTGAGAAATTCCAAGATAACAAAACATCATAACCACTTGTTACTTTGTTTAACTCTTTTCCAACTATAAATCTATTAATACTATTAATAATTTCTGTTCTTATTGAACAAAATATTTTGATCGGGACTTTGCCCCATGAAATAAAAACGCAATTTATTTCTTTAACGACAAAAATTAAGTCTCTTAGCATAGTCAAATCTCTTTTAAATAAATTTATATCGGAAAAATATGCTTCCAATTCGTCAATGAATAAATAATAAGGAGTTTCAGTTTTAGTTAATTTGTTAAAGTACGTAATTGCTTTATCTATAATTTCCACAAATGCACCATAGGCTTCACAATTGCTTTTTGAATCAAAAGCCATTTCTGATGATAAACTAAATTTTGCAAATCCCAAAGAAATTTTTAATTTTTTAGGAAATTTATCTGGCTTGTCACCATATCTTTCGTATGTGATATTGCGCAATGTTTTTTCAAAGTTGTTCCACATCTCATTTTTTACAAAAATTGAATAATTACTTTGAATATTATCTGACACAAGTCTTTCAAAAAAAATCCATCTCCAAATATAAATAAAACTTTGTTCTTTTACCATAGTTTTTTTGTCAAATATAACATTTTCTTCTGTTTGATTATAAAATTTCTCTGTAACATTATTCATGCTAGCTTTTTGCATATTGGAATAATCCTTAAAGTAAATAAAAGAAGTTATAGTGCTGGTATCTTTTTCATGCAAATAATTATTTAAATAATATAATAATGCTGTTTTCCCCGATCCTTTATAACCTTTTATAAAAAATTTATCATCGTTAATTAGGTCTTCAATATCTAAATTAGGGGGAATAATGAAACTTTTATAAAAATTATTATTTGGTTTCATAACTTCATTTCTTGCATCTAATTTTCCTGTATATATATTTTTAATAGTTATCATATGTACCTCTCTTAAACATTATACCATATATTATACAATGTATTATCTAAATTTTAACAAAAAATATAAAAATTTTTTTATACTTTTAACTAGCATTGTTGTATGTCTATGCAGGATTTATAATAAATATATGGACATATCTGTCTCACTGTTTTTTATTAAATTTGTTTTAATTATAAATTAGCCAAAATAATGATATAAAATATAATATTAAATGTATAACTCAAGTAAGAAGTTAAAAAAAGCAAAACACTATAAATGTTTTGCTTTTTTGCTTAATTAAATGGGAAGGGGCGGCCGCCACCGATTGGAATGAGTTTGCTCCAAGTGTTTGGACCGACTATTCCGTCAACTGTTAGTCCGTTCTCTTGTTGGAATGTTCGTACTGCATTCTCTGTTTGTGAACCGAATATGTTGTCAATTGTGCCTAATGGGAATAATTTAGCAGTCAATTTTTGTTGTAGGTATCTTACATATGAACCACTGCTTCCTTTCCTTAACAACACATTTTGTGGGTTAAGCACAAGCAAGTTTCGCCAAGTGTTTGGTCCAACTATTCCGTCGACTACAAGTCCGTTTTGTCGTTGGAAATTCTCTACCGCTCTTTGTGTGTTCGTTCCAAAGATGCCATCTGGTGTGCCTGGGTTGAACCCGTTTTGAATTAGGTAGTATTGCATTGCCTGAACTGCTCTGCCTCGACTTCCGTTTCTTAAAAGTGGAAGATTCGTTGTGCTTGTAATCTCTGGTATGTAGTTGACATCTAAGAATTGACATACGCCTTGACAACTTTCGTTTGCTGTTTCCTTTTGGAAGTCTGGGTCGAGCATAAATTTCGCTTCATCATAATTTGTCATAAATCCCGCTTCAACCAATGTCGCTGGGCAATTTACGGAAGATAGCATCGCTACATCTAGTGTCTTGACTCCTCGTCCTAACTGCGGTGTTCCTTGTATTACATAGTTATATACATCGTTTGCTAGAGTTCTACTCTTGTCTACTTGTACATTGAGTGGGGAGTAGTAGACTTCTACACCGTTAGCATCGCTGAATACTAATTCATTGCCTGCTGCGTTGTAGGCAAAGGTAACTAATGCTGATAAATTCTGTGCGTTAACTCTATTGACTCTTGTATTAAGTCCTGTGTCGGTTCTCTCTGGTTTAACATCAAAAATGTTAAAACCTGTTCGCAGACAGGCGATAAGAAAATAGTTCTTTGTTGGGTAGTTAAATTCGTTCTCATAGATGCTTCTATTGATATAGGGCATTATGGGTGTTCTTTTACCTATAGTTGGTGGGTTGATTCCGTGTTCGTCATTGCCACCTATAATAAATGAACCTGCATTATTAGCCATAAAAAAAATCTCCTTCGACAAATATTTTATGCTTGTTAGAATATTTTGACACACTATAAATAATTTTTTGTATTAATTTATTTAGAATTAATCTATAGCCGTTGTAAACTTAAATATAAGTAAATAAGAAAGTACTTAAAGTAATGAAGTGTATGTTTTTGTGAAAGTATAAATAATACATATTTAATTGTGATAGGCGTGTGAGATAAATATTCATAGTGTCATAAATTTATTATGAATGAATGTGTGCTATTAATTTTGAAAGATATATAATTAGTTAATTTTTAATAAATATAGATACCTTAATATTAGTAAAATAAATAGTAAATTATATATTAGATTAGATATTAAAGGGTAGTACAAAAATTAAATATATTTAATCTTCTATATAATATAATATTTTTTTAATATACGCATTAGAATTAATATAAGTATATTTAATAATTTTATTAAATAAAGTAAAGATAATTATTAATTATTTACACAAAATATTTATTAATCTTATACATAAAAATATTTATTAGTTATTTATACAAAGAAATTAATTATATACGCTAAATATTTTAAATATTTACACGAAATAATTTAGTAAAAGTCAATAAAAATTGCTAGTAATTTACTATAATTTGAGATTATAAAAAATAATTATTATTATACTCTAAAAATCTTTTTTATAACAAAATTACCAAAATAAAATGTAAATTAAATATAATAAAAATTCACAAAAAATCTTCGTATAATTTTAATATCAATAATGTATTATTTTTTGTGAATTGGTAACACTACAAAAAAGGACAAAAATTTACAAAAAGCGACTTATTGTACCTATAATTAGTTGTAAAAAAAAATACAATATGATAAAATTTATTAAACATATTGTTTTAACATTAAAATAAATTTATTTTTATTTTGTACGACTAAATTATGCGATATTTGGAGGAACAAATGACTAAACTAGCAAGTTTTAGACGACTAATAATTACCTTTTGCATATTAGCGATAGGTGCATTGGCGGTTTCGCTTATGAATATCAAACCGCAATCTTCAAAATCTACTGTACAGGCTGCGGATAGCAATCTTATTGTCTCATCGCAGTTGGTAGATACTAGGGTATCTTATGCTAATGGCGAATACTCTAATGCGGTAGGGTCGACTCAATCGGTTGTGGCGACTATTAATGATGGTGATACTGTTGTTTTGAATAACGCCGATGCTTATGAAGTCGCTAAAAATAATGGTGAGTGGACGCAAGATGGCGAGAATGGTATAGCGACTCAAGCGGTGAAGTTCTCTATGGGGACAAGTGATAGTTCTGTGCAGTTCGCATTATTGTCTGTGTCTGCTACTTTAAATGGTAAAGAGTTGGCTATAGATTTACCTGGGACTGACAACACATTTGAACAATTCATATTTGGGTTGCCCAATGAATTGTATGTAACTGACACTAACAACAATCAAGTTATCTTGCCTGAGACTTACGGAAGATTTGTATTCAATTATACATATAGAATCAGCACATCTTCTGGTGGCACTCAACAAGAGATGAAAGGGTCATTTGCATTCAATGTGTTGACTACTCCATACTTATCTACAACTAATGGTGTTAACGCTTGGGACTACAATAACTTGTATAAATTTGTCGATGAAGCTGACCCTAATTATGCAACATTAGAGAGCGCTACAAGACAAGACCAAAATTTGTATTTCAATTATAATAATTTCACTTATGATGATTTGCAAACACAATTACAAATGCCGGTCATTAGTTATGATGCTACTAAATATAATTTGTCGTACACAAGAAAAATTTATAATTCATTAGAAACAATAACAAGTGAAATGGTTGTCAACAAAGTTGATGACAAAGTGAGCGCTGTTATAACATTCACAAGCGAATTAAATGGGGTAAGGGAAACATTTGATTATACGATAGAAGATTTGAACGCTGACCCATTTGTTGAACTTGTCTTTGAAGACATAGGCGAGTATGAATTCACAATGTCAATACTAACAAGAACTGATGATGTAACATTCTTACCTGTCGCAAATGCTGATGCTACATTGCTTAACGCACAACCAACTATTAGATATATGACAATATTTGGGTATCAACTTAAGTACGCTGATGGGCAAACTAACACAGCAGAGTTAAGGAGTGTTGATGACGGACTCTTTGCCGACATTACACACTTAAACAAAGATTTGATGTCAAAAAAATTGGTCGCTAAAACAAGTTCAACCGATACAAGCGCTAATATCAATATGGGAGAACTTAACTTCTTTACTGACAATGATGGTAAAATTGTAATACCTTCTACAAATCAAGCGCCTTTGTGGCTTGATTATATAGGGACATTAAATATAGATGTAACTTCACAATATTTCTACTATGCTAAGACTTCTACTATGGACTATAGCAGAATTGAAGACTATGTACCTACCGAGATAGGGGAATACAAGAAGGGGCAATACTTTATGAATGCTGGGTTATACATTCTTGAAGTCAATTACACTTTGTCTTCATTAAGGTATCAACACCAATACTTCAAACAAATATTCGCATTTGAGATAACAAACACTTCTCCTATGGCACAAATTATTAAAGTTGATGACCAAACAACTTTGTATAATGATGGATACACTAATCAAAATGTCGCTGTCAACTGGGATACTTCAAACCCATTTAATGCTGAGATAATCGCTAGATATGATAGATATAATTTTGACAACTCATTAGCGGTAAAAGACGGAGTTATCAACAAATACGGTACTGATAACCAAACGATATTGAGTGCTAATGGTAAATACTATGTTAAGTTGTATTATGGAAGAATGGGTACAAGTTACACTTCTTGGGAGTTCACAATTGATAAAGATTCAATCAGTGGACTAAAATTAAATTTTGATGATTCTTTGATTAATCCTAGCGTAGATGCTATGAATGTGTCTTCTATCAATACTCCATTCACTTTGAGTTGGAACGCAAAAGCGAGCGGGGCGCAAGTATCTATTGAACATCAACAAATGTTGTTAATTAAAGATGATTCTTATGTTGTTAATTCAGTTGATAATCTAATTTATGTAGGGCAAGATGACAATGGAAATAAAGTTTTTGCTCTTAAGAATGGTTACAAAACAAGTTCTATATCTTCTTCAATCACATATAAAAATATAACAGAATTCTCAGTAACTCAATATGCTTTACATTTATTTAGAATTTTTGATGAAGCAGGCAATGAACTATATTATGCTATATTGTTAGACAATACAAATCCTTCATTCATATTTGAACCAAAGATTGAGAATAAATACAATATCATCAAGGATACAACAGGCGTTGTATGGGGAGACTATAAGGCGATTACTTTCACAGTGCCTTTGAATAATGTAAGTAAATTATTCGATTCTTTTGTCGCTAATGACAAATTGCCTAGCATATGCGATATTGAGAACGGCATTATTAGTGTTGATTTCGATTCAGTAACTGTGCATTACGCACAAAGACAAGGCGATTTGTATCAAACGGAACTTCCTGTATCTTCACAAGGTATGCAAGTCGTGATTGATTCAACTAATCAAAAAACTATCACTGCTTACACAAGTAGTGTAGATGTTGTGGATGGTAAGATTATCTTCAATAACTCTCAAACTCCGCTTGTCGCACCTGTATCTACTGATTTGGAAGAATTCTTCTATAGTGTAGATGTTGTGGATATGGGTACTACTATAACAAATAGTACTGCATTTGGTAAGAGTACTACTCAATTAGAAGTTAACCTTGATGCAAGTCAAGTGCTGGCCTTCACAGATGATAACGCAGACATTAGACTATATAATGGTTCTGCTACTAATAGGGACAAATTGTATGTCAATTACTTTAGTGAGAGAGATGAGTTTGTAGTCGAGAGTTTGCAATTGGGTTTTTATCCACTAGCGATGGACAAGACATTAGACACTTACCCATACCTAGATGAGTCTACAATAACAGTTGATTTGTTAGAGACAGCAACCTATGATTCTTTGACAGGAAAGATGAAGACTGATTACTTTAACCTTGTCTACTCTTCAACATTGGGTAGAGAAGTAACTCAAGCGGGTAAATATGTCGTTACTCGTACATACGAATACAACCCAACATTGTTCGAGAGCGAAGATGACGCTAAACGAACCAAAACTTATACATTCTATGTTGATAGAAATGATATTGTCGATAGTATTACAGTCGACTATCCTATAGTTGTCGATGGCGAAGAAGTATTTACTAGGTTAGTGGGCGAATACATACAATTAGTTATGGGAATGAACGGACAGCAACAAGCAGTATTTAATGATTTGTTATTGTCTTCAAGCGATAACAATGTCATATTGTCTACTGACTTATTGCCTGTAAGTCCTATTGTACCAGAGAATAAATATTCAGTTATAGATGAGAGTGAATTAAGTTATACGAATGTATCTTCATTTAATATTAACCTTAAGATTGAATTTAAGTCAGCGAATGAAGGCGATGATGCATTTAGAAGCGTTGTTAATGTCTCCGCTAATTCACAAAGTGCAGTTGTTAATAAATTATTACAGATTGACCCTAAATCATTGATGAGAATGGGTATCTACAGATTTACTTTGACCGACAACGCTGGTTATAGTCAAATAGTAGATAATGTTATGACAAATAACATATCACCTAATGCTTTCTCATTCCGCATACAAGTAACAAAACAACTTCCAGATGGTACATATTATGGTACACCTAATGCCGATGGAAGCGACAAGGAAATAATATATTCTACATCTAGTAGTGGCGGGAATGTATATTCAAGCAGTGATGAAGAATTGAAATTTGTGTTCGAAGATACAACTGATGTATATAAAGCAAAGATTAATTATACCGAAGTTGTTGTAGATAGAAAGACTAAAGGCTCTACACAATGGGAGAGTGCGGTTAAGGTAACTTTTGAAGATGCTACATTTGATGAAGATGGTAATACAATTTATCCATCAAGTCTAGAGTTGACATCTTTAGACCAAGTCAAAGCAATTAGAGAACCTATCAAATTATTAGATGACTTAGGCAATGTAGTATTTGATAATGATGGACATATTGTTTTCAAGACCGATTCAGCAGGTAATCTCATATACAAATATTCTATTATTTTACCAACTAAGAATCGCTCAGGCGCATATTATGAAGGGGAATATAGAGTAACAATTCATTATTATGGCGATGAAGAATACTATATGAATGATTTAGGTACTGTATCATACTACGCTAACTCAATTAATGTAGTACTTGACCATACAGCGCCTAACTTCAACTTGTTAAGACTTGTGTATGCGGATAAGTATTTACCTGCTACAAGCGCTGACCCTAATGTCATTTCAAAACAAGATATAGTAGAGTACGCTAAAAATTTATTGGAGACAAACCCTACTAAAAAAGAGAAAATAAGACAATTCTTAAGAAGTTACGCATTTGCATTGCCAAGCGATTTCGTATTCTATAAGGCAACAAATGTTGATTTCCCTATAGGTATGTATGATGATTATACATACGCTGAACACGACACAAGTTCTATATATACTAGAAAATATAACAAATTCTCAACAACAGAAGAAGACAATGAACAAAGTTATATTAAGTCTGACCCTGAATATAGTGATGTAACAAAACAAAGATTTGAAGTTGCTAACCCACTATACAAAGAGATTAGTTATGGCGAGTACGGCACACCTAAGGACCCATTCTATGATACTGTATCACAAGAGACAAATAACGCTACAGGTTATGGGCAAGAAGGATATTATGAGATTATTGAGATTGACCAAGCGGGCAATCAAAGAATATATACCGTATATCTAAAGAGAAGCGAAACTTCAGTGGTATTTACTGATGATACCGTATCTCAAATTGGAGACGCACTACACCCTAGTTTGAGTTTGGGGTATGGATACACAGTAAGTGCGATTAACAATGTCGACTGCTACACAACAATATCTTTGTATGATAGAACAACAAATAGTGTATTGCTTAAGAAATTCGACATTACACCTACTACAAATATTGACACAGTCATAAGCGAGATAAATACTTTAACAGGTGAATCATCTTCACATTCAAGTTCGGGTGCAAGGTACGATATTGAGTTCTTAAATAGATTTGGGGACAATTTCACAATATCACTACAAAGACCGGGCGAACAACTAGGGTACACAATTATAGAAGGTAAACTCAACTTCAGTATAACTTTACCTACAAGCACTAATAGTACTTGGATTGAGAGTTTTATTGTTCGACAATATAACCCACAGACTGGGACATTACAAACATTGACACACGATTTGAATGGGCCTATCAGCGACACAGAATTTAGTGGAGTAACATACACATTTAATTCGGGCGAGTATTACTTCTATTTGATAGATAACTTTGGTCGTGGAGAGACACAACCTATACACTACATATTTGGTATAATTGATGCTAAAGATTTGGTATTCAGCGGTACTCAAATAGATAATGCTACCGCTAGCGATGTTCAATTCTCTTATCAAACAAAATTGTACACCGCTGAAGTGTATGTCGATGGCGTGGTTGTAAATGATTTTGCTAACTACAACAATTTAAGCGTGTACGACAATCAATCTACATTCATTAGACAAATTAATTTCGGTGCTATTCCTAATAATATAACAAGTTATAAAATTATACTTAACTATAATACAGGCGGAGTAGATATCACCGCAGAACCTATAGTGTTTGTGTTCACTATAGATACGATATTACCAACATTTGAATTAACTGATTCTAATGGTAATAATATGAATTATTTGTTAAATAACAAAGATTCAAGCACAAGTAAGGAAGTATTCATTAATTGGGCACAAGCAACAAATTTTCCTGTAACAGTAACTATCAAACAAGGCAATGGTCAAGCATTTGAGATACAACAAGGTTATTCATTGTATCTAGAAGGGACATACACATTGACAATGACCAATACTTTAGGTAATTCTGTATCTTATACTTTCTCTATATCTCAAAATTCTGCAATCTTATATGATGTATACGCTAATTCGCAGAAGATAGAAGCGGGCATTAATTCTGCTAGATATAGATACAATGGAGTATACAACGACCAAGCATTTGATATTGATGAGTATGTCAAAGTCTTTGTCAATATCTACCCTATGACAGTTGTTGCGAATGAGAAGAAGGACCTTCAAGCACAACTCATATATGAGTATGTGAGAGATGGTGTCTACAATCTTAAGATTTATCATATATTTGGTTCAAGTTCATTATTCTATAGTGAGTACATAGCATTATTACAAATTGATGAAAATATTTTGAATGTAACTAATTTCTTGCTTGGCGAGACTCAAGATGTAATGTCTCAAGCGACAGGAGTAAGTGCTACTTATTTCTCACCAGAAGTATATGCTTCTTGGCAAAAGTCATTAAGACTTGATGTGCTTGGCTTTGAAGAATTGGTGTTCGAGAACTTTATTAAAGTCAACTTGTATTATAATAATGTCTTTGTATCGACATTTGATACTGACAATTTGAAGTTTACCGATTCAGGCGAATATAGATTGTATTTTGCTGATATAGCAGGTTATAACTATAAGTTTGTTAGCGGAATTAACCTTAAAGATTATTACACGATTGACTTGTTGAATAGTGTATCATTCAAGGTTAACAATAATGAACCTATTAATTATGCTATATATAATTCGAATGTCGAATTGACAATCACAAATACATCTAGGTATGATAGGGGTACATTTGGTATGACAATCACTTTGAACGGAGAAGAGATTGACCCAAGCGAATTGTATTCTAAGACTAAGAGTGCATACATATTCTCAAAATATGGTGCCTACAAAGTTATAATGAATGCGAAAATAAATGGTACACCTATTGTTAGCGAGTATTCATTCACTATTCTATCGAAGAACGAAGCGCAGAATAGATTCTCATTCAATAAATATGATAGTTTTGAGATAGTGTCAGTCATCAAAGAAGGTGTGGATATAACTGACTCACTAAAACAACAACAGAATACTACTAAATTAATGGAGTTAAATTTCTCAGTAGATAATTTAGACAACGGTAGATATGTTGTGAATGTTAGGGTTACACAATCTCAACTCAAACCTATACAAGAATTTACATTCGAGTTCTGGATTAACGATGCCGAGATTAACCTTGTATCAAGCATACCATTTGGTACATCAACAACTAAAGTGATAACAATCGAATTAAATAAATATGCTATTCATCAGGCATTAGGAAATGTTGTCATTAAGGTAACAGGTCAAGATGATGTCATTATTAATGATGAGACAGCAAGTGCAAATGAAGTGTCAACTATTACACTTGATAAGAACCAAACCTACACTATACAAGCATACACAGAGAGTGGAAGATTATTAGCAAGTTATATGATAACCAAAAATGAACCACTCAATACTGTCGCTATTATCGCTATAGTGTTAGCAGTGTTAGCAGTCGTTGTAACAATCGTATTGTTTGTAATCTTTAGAACAAGGATGAAAGTAAGATAATTAAAAAACGCTTTCTACAATTAGTAGAAAGTGTTTTTTTTGTATGCAGGGAAACTACCCTTTCTTCTGCTTATAATGTAAGGGAACTACCCGTTCACCTGCACCCTTTAGGCAAGGGAGTGTGTGTAAGGGATTTTCCATCCCCTACATAGGAATGATAATGTAAGGGAACTACCCGTTCCCTTACGAACCCTTAGGCAAGGGGACTTCCCCTTGACCCGTGTACTATGGGTACACATAACAAACTTAGGTGCGAAGAACTTTAAGTATTTTGCTTTTTGCTAAATGCAAAAAGTAAATAACATAGAGTTTTACGCACGCAAGTTGGGTAGAGTAACATACTAGACTAGGCAGGTCAAGGACGCTGTCCTTGCACTAGGGGTGTGGGGGATGGGAAATCCCCTACACAAGAAAGAAGGTGTAAGGGAACTACCCATTTCCCTGCACCCTCTAGGCAAGGGAATCTCCCTTGACCTGTGTACTATGGGTACATATACCAAACTTAGGTGCGAGCACTTATTGTATTGTGCTTTTTGCAAGTTGCAAAAAGTAAATAACAAAGAGTCATACGCACGCAAGTTGGGTAGAGTAACATACTAGACTAGGCAGGTCAAGGACGTTGTCCTTGCACTAGGGG
>CALVIT010000002.1 GCA_944331845.1 uncultured Clostridia bacterium | reverse complement strand
CCATACCACTTTCTTATTCTTATACTTAGTTTTCTTCTCCTTATATCTAGTATTTTATACTCTTATATTATCACACTTTTTGAATAATAACAAGCAAAATAAGTATGTTAACATAAATTTTTTGTAATTGATTATATTTTATTGTAAATACTACATATTTTACATATCATTATAATACAGTACTTCACAAATTATAATATCATTATACAAAAAGTTAATACACATTATTATTTGTATTAACTTATAAAATATTATTCAGTTGTTTTAGTTTTTGTTGTTTTATTGGCAACATTTTCTTTCGTTTTGGTCGCTTGTTTACTAACTGTATCGCCTGCTGGCATATTTGTTATTGTTTCTGTTACACTTGTTAAAAGTCCTGCTACATTTTGTATTTCGCTAGGTACAATAATTTTTGTTGCATTACCATTCGCAAGCGCTTTCAATGCTTCAAATCCTTGAAGGGTTATATATGCACTGTCTGCCTTAGCGTTCACAATCATTGATATTGCTTCTGCTTGACCTTGTGCTTCATTAATGTAAGTTACTTTTTGTGCTTCAGCATTCAATATGGCAGCCTGCTTCTCTGCTTCCGCTTTAAGTATTTGTGCTTGTTTGTCAGCCTCTGCTCTTAAAATTTTACTTTGTTTCTCACCTTCTGCAACAAGGATACTAGATTTCTTCTCACCTTCTGCACGCAAGATTGCTTCTCTTCTTTCTCTTTCCGCGCGCATTTGCTTCTCCATAGCGTCTTGTATATCTCTAGGTGGTAAGATATTTTTGAGTTCTACTCTATTAACTTTGATACCCCAAGGGTCTGTCGCTTCATCGAGAATTTGTCTCATTTTTGTATTAACAGTATCACGACTTGTTAATGTCTCATCTAGTTCTAATTCACCAACAATATTTCTTAATGTTGTTGCAGTCAAGTTCTCAATAGCGCTCATAGGTCTATCAACACCATAAGTGTATAATTTAGGGTCAGTTATTTGGAAATAAACAACTGTGTCAATCTGCATTGTAACATTATCTTTTGTGATAACTGGTTGAGGTTTGAAGTCTGCTACGATTTCCTTAAGGTTGATAGGTTTACTAGGTCTATCAACAAAAGGTATAATGAATCTAACTCCCGTTTGTAGAGTTCTTGAATATTTACCTAATCTCTCTACAACAACCGCTGTAGATTGTCTAATAACCTTAACACTTGCTACTAAAATAACAAGTATAATAATGCCTAATACTAATAAAATAATACCAACTGTACTCATCCTATTCTCCTTTATTTATATTAACAATATGAAATTAAATTAAATGTAATTTTTATTAATTCTCTTCTTTTGTTTCTTTTTTAGCCTTTGTAGATTTAGTAGATTTTTTAACTTCTTTAGAATCTTCATTGTTATCTACGATAACTTCTTCTTTAGGTTCATTGCTTTCATTTTGGACATTAGAATCTTTGTTCTCAACTGACTTAACAATCATTTTGTTACCGTCTACTCTAACTACTTCAACTTCGCAATCTTTATCAATTTTTGAACCATTTTCACTGGTTGCATTCCATACAACCCCATTAAATTTTACAGTTCCATAATTCTCGTTCTCGCCTACCGCCGTCAACAATTTCGCCTTTTTACCCACGAAAGCATCGACATTAGTCTTTTCATCGCCTTTTAATAAAAATTTTCTACATATTTGTCTAACAAAAATGATGAGAATTGCAGATACGACTAAGAATACTGCGAGTTGCCAAACCCAACTAACACCATCAAATGCGGACATAATTAGTGATATTAAACCTGCGACTGCGAACCAAATTGAAGTTAAATCCCAAGTAAAAAACTCGACAATTAAACTTACTGCGACTACTGCAAGCCACACCCAAATCATTTCCATAATTTATTCTCCTTATTATATTTTCGCTTCTAATTATTATAATATAAGAAATCAAATAAAATGTCAAGTTTTTGTAATATAAATACAAATTTTTTTTACAATTTTTAAGTCCCTAATACTACATTATATTTTTTATATTCTACATCTATAATTAAAATCATAATTTTATATGTTAACAAAATAATAAAATCTATCTTAATTTAGATAAATTTTTAAATACTGCGCCTATAAAACTGCGTTCTTTGCGTTTATTGTCGTCTAATAATTGTATGCTAGCATCAGTGAAAGAAAATTTTAATATTTCTTTAAATTCTGTATCTTGTACAGTAAACAAAATTGTGGAATCTATACTATCGACATTAAAACCGCTTATACTGTTCTCTTCCATATTTGGTGAGGTTACAATTAAATCAATATATTTAATTTGTACATTTTTGAATGTAAATCTAACAATATTGTCAAATTCATACAATGCAAATTCCAAATTTAAATCATTTTCATTTAATTTCAATTTAATAAGTGTACTATCTTGAAATTCTGGAAAAGTATTTAACTTCCTTTCTACAATATCATATCCTTGAAACATTTATTTGTATGTTCAAAATTCAATACTCCCATTTATTGCTCCTTTCTATATTATAAAATAATTGTTTTAGTGTATTTTATGAAAAAAATTTCATTCTTTACCTTATATAATATAAATTAACTAATATTTTTAATAATTTCCTATCAAAAACAAAAAGTTCTCTAAGTAACTATAAGTATCACTTAAGAGAACTTATTGGCAGGAGATGAGAGACTCGAACTCCCAGCCTACGGTTTTGGAGACCGTTGCTCTACCAATTGCGCTAATCTCCTATGGGTTGTGCCAAAATGTTATAGATTGAACTCACACCGGCTACACAAATCTCTCGTAAAAAAATCTCTTGCTTATGTAGGTTAATCGATGCAAGTCTGTTCATTTAAGAACCCAAACTACCAAACATAGTGGCACATTTAGGCAAGTCATATTATACATAAATTTTTTAATATGTCAACAAAAATTAAATATTTTAGTAAAATTTGACAAATTAAATAATTTTACGACAATATTATGCTACTTTCTATCAATAACAATACCGTAAGGAGTTATAAGGTACATATCTTGCACAAGTAAACTAATGTTAGCGTTTAGTGCAAATACCACCCCTGACAAAAAGTCTTGTGTTCTTTGTTGTTCTTTCTTCGACACCTTACCTAAGTTAGCAATAACCGGTTCGCCTCGTGTTATATAGTCGACTACCACATCCAAATCTTGATTAGTTTTTATATTAAAAACGCTGACTTCTTGCGACCCTTGCGTTGTCTCATTCGTTGTAATATTTGTTTTGATTGTTTCTTCTTTAGAGATAGGATTTTCTCCACGAGTAAGTCTTTCAAATGCAAGTTTTCTCTTCTTTGCGTCTTCATCTTCTTGTGAAATAAAATTCTCAACGACTTTATCTTGTTTCTTTATTTGCGGTTCTTCATTATCTTTGTACATCCAATCGAATATTCCCATAATTTTCTCCTAATTAGTATTTATATTGTTGACAAAATATATTATATTTATCAAAATTTTATCATTAAATTGTTATATTTTTTGTATTATAAAATAATGTATATTTTATATTATATCACACTACAAATTATTTTTGCAACTCATATTTACATTATTTTATAAAATGTAACAAGTATTTTGAATCTAGATTTAACTTAATAATAAAGATAATTCATTTTGCAACATTAAACAAGATATTTGAGTGTATTTTATTAATGAAGATAGTCTTGTACTAATCAATGATGATTCTACTAACTCATTGATAAGTTGCTCTAACTGGTCAATTTTGGCTTGTGTTAACTTAAATTTGGTATTATCACTAACATTTGCTACATCTCTAAATTTGCTTGATACACCACTCACACTATTTAATAATTCAGTAATCTTTACCTTGCAATCAGCAGATGTGATAGAAGAAGTATCTAGTTGAATACACAAATCATAAAGTTGTTGATATGTTGTCTTAAAAATTTCTAACCCTTCCTTGATAATTTCATTATTCTCTTTATTAGAAAACGAAGGAAGTTCACACGCATTAATCTTTAGAATTTTAATTTCGGCATTAGGATAAGCACTCATAACTTTATTTAAAACACTTTGAGCGTCATTGCTATCTAAGTATGCACTAGCGAGAACTTGATATTGTAAGTCGTACATTATGTACCCCCCTGCCCCCGCTAACTGCAGTTCCTGCGACAATTCTTCGGCGTATTGCTTGTCTTCTGTACTCTCAATCATAATTGCATAGGCATTAAAACTTTTTGTAGTTATCTTTTTTGCTCCAAATAAAGATGTACTTGAGAATGAAAGTACATTCGCAAAGGCATTGGCAAGAAATATTATGATACCAATAAATACTAAAATTATGATAAAAATAAACCACTTACCTTTGTTGTGCTTTGGCTTCTTTGATTTTTTATTGGTCAACGCAGGTAATTGGTAAGAACTATACAAATCAATCTCGTTCATTAATTTCCCCTATCTAACTTATATTTATAATTAATTTTATAATAGAAAATATAATACCATAGCAAATAAAATATTAAACTAATAATCTAATAAATACTACTCATACAATCATTTTGTCCAAACTATTATATATTGTTATACATTATTATATTAACACAAATTTTGATTTATTCACAAAGTTAAGTTTTGTAAATATTATTAGCAAAGTTAGTTCGAGAGTGTTATTTTTAGTTGCAAATTAACCAAAATGTGGTATAATATTTATTGCACAAAAAGTTTTGGATAGGAAAATTTGATGTGTCAATTTTTATTAGGAGATGACTTATGAACATTAGACCACTTTTTGATAAGGTTGTTATTAAACCGATTGAAAACGAAGAGAAAACAACCGCCTTTGGTTTCGTTTTGAGAAGTAATGACCAAGAGAAACCCACAATCGCTACAGTCGTTGCTGTTGGCGAAGGTGGACTTGTCGATGGTAAGCAAGTAGAAATGAAAGTTAAAGTCGGCGACAAAGTTATTTTCCCTAAATATAGCGGAAATGAATTCCGTTATCAAGGAGAAGACTATATTATTATAAAACAAAGCGATATTTTGGCTTTGATTGACTAATTAAGGAGATATATTTATGGCTAAACAAATTTTATATGGAGAAGAAGCAAGAAAAGCACTTGAGAAAGGTGTTAATACTCTAGCAGACACTGTCAAAATTACTTTAGGACCTAAAGGTAGAAATGTCGTGCTTGACAACAAATTTAGTACCCCACTTATTACAAATGATGGTGTTACAATCGCTAAAGCAATCGACCTTAAAGACCCTTTTATGAATATGGGTGCACAGATTATCAAAGAAGTATCTACTAAAACTAACGATGTCGCAGGTGATGGTACAACTACTGCATCATTGCTAGCACAAGCAATCATTAGAGAAGGTATGAAGAACACCGCTGCAGGTGCTAACCCTATGATTCTTCGTAAGGGAATTGACAAAGCAGTTAATTTTGTAGTCGAAGAATTACAAAAAAATAGCAAAAAAATAGCTGATAGCAAATCTATTGCTCAAGTTGCTTCTATATCAGCCGCTGATGAAACAGTTGGTAAATATGTAAGCGAAGCAATGGAGAAAGTCGGCAAAGATGGTGTAATAACCGTTGAAGAAAGTAAAACAATGCAGACTGAACTAGAAATAGTTGAAGGTATGCAATTCGATCGTGGTTATTGCTCTCCTTATATGTCTACAAATATGGAGAAAATGGAAGCACAACTTGACGAACCATACATACTTGTAACAGATAAGAAGATTACAAATATACAAGAGATTCTACCCCTTCTTGAAGAAGTCGTTAAGAGCGGTAGACCACTATTAATTATCGCTGAAGATGTTGAAGGCGAAGCATTGTCAACTTTGATTCTTAACAAACTTCGTGGTACATTTAATTGTGTAGCAGTTAAAGCCCCAGGATTTGGTGATAGAAGAAAAGCAATGCTTGAAGACATAGCAATTTTAACTAATGCTAACCTTGTATGTGATGAATACGGGCTTGAACTCAAAGACACACATATTGAGAATTTGGGTACTGCTAAACAAGTTAAAATCACAAAAGACAATACAACTATTGTACAAGGTTCAGGTTCAAAGGATAAAATTGAACAAAGAGTCGCATCAATTAGAGTACAAATCGCTAATACAACAAGCGAATATGACAAAGAGAAATTACAAGAAAGACTTGCTAAACTCGCAGGTGGCGTAGCAGTCATCAATGTCGGTGCAGCAACTGAAGTTGAAATGAAAGAGAAGAAACTTCGTATAGAAGACGCTCTCGCAGCAACTAAAGCCGCTGTTGAAGAAGGCATAGTCGCAGGTGGTGGTACTGCCCTAGCGAAAGTTATACCAAAACTTCAAAAATTTGTTGATACACTTGAAGGCGATGAGAAAACAGGTGCAAAGATTATAGCAAAAGCACTTGAAGAACCAATTCGTCAAATTGCTATTAATGCAGGGCTTGATGGCGGAGTTATACTCAATAAAGTAGTTGAGAATACTGACCCTAACTATGGATTTGACGCTCTAAAGAATGAGTATGTTGATATGATACAAGCAGGGATTATCGACCCAACTAAAGTTACTCGTTCAGCACTTCAAAACGCAAGTTCAGTAGCAAGTACACTACTCACAACAGAAGCAGTAGTAGCAGAACTTCCAGAAGAAGAGAAACAAACTACCCCACAAATGCCAGATATGTATTAATAATTGATACTATAATAAAGAAGACTGTAATTTTTTTTACAGTCTTTTTTTTAAAGGTTCTATAATATTCGTGGGGGTCTATAAAATTTACCAAAAGAAATTTCTCTTTAGGTGGGAAAGAAAAAACTATATTCTTTACTATGACTTTGTTGACCCCCATTATTGACAAAGAACCTTTAAAAAAAAGACCCCGTAGAATATAGGTCTTTCAATACTAAAAATCACATAGAGTTGATTCATCGGCAACCTTAACATAATATCTTTCAAATAAAGTTGTATTATCTATGTCTAGTTTATATACTCCTTTAAATATAAAATTGTCATCATTTTTTTCAAAAACTGCCTTATACTTATAGCTGAAGGTTTTACTAAAGTTAGAAGGAAGATTTGATATGTCTCCAATATAATTCTCCTTTATTCTTCCATCTTTCAACAATACATCTTTCCATCCACTTCTTACTACTCCATCTAGTGCAATAATCCACATATAATATGTGTCAGTCAATTTATAAGTTGCCTGAGGCCAGTTATCAATATTTTTGCCAGTAAGATAATTTATTAATTGAGAATTTTTGCTTAATGGAAAGATATCTCCAATCTTAATTATATCATTTCTTTTAGTATTTTTTATAAAATTAAATTCTATGTTATTTTTATTGTCTGATTTACATACAGCACAAATATCTTCGTCATCACTAATATAATTTGCTTCACACTTTGGGCATTTTTTCATATTATACTCCATTTTTAACTTAAGGTTTCCTTTATCTCAAAAAAGAAAGGCAATGACTTAATTTATATTTTCTAATTAAAACAATAAGTTTTTATCGAATTTTGATAAAAATTCATTTCTAAAGTCCATTAATCTATCATTCCTAATAGCATCCTTGATTTGTTCCATAAGATGACATAAGAAATGTATGTTATGAATTGATAGCAATGTACCACCAAGTGCTTCATCGGCATTTATTAAGTGTCTAACATAAGCACGAGTGAAGTTTCTACAAGTGTAACAATCACAATTTGAATCTATAGGTGTAAAATCTTCTTTGTATTTTGCATTCCTAATAACTAATCTACCTTCGCTTGTAATTGCGCTACCTGTTCTTGCTATTCTTGTAGGTTGAACACAGTCAAACATATCTACACCACGGATAACACCTTCAATTAAGCAGTCAGGGCTTCCGTGCCCCATTAGATATCTAGGAATGTCTTTAGGTATATTTGGTATCATTAATTCTATACAATGATATTTCTGTTGCTTTGTTTCCCCTACTCCAAATCCGCCTAGTGCTATACCATCGCTAGCATAAGGCAAACATTGTTCAAGACTCTCCATTCTCAAATCATCAAACATATTTCCTTGTACTATAGGAAATAGTGCTTGTTTGTCGTTCTTATGTGCATCAAAACATCTCTTTAACCACAAGTGAGTAATTCTATCGGACTCCTTACAAACATTATAACTATCTCCGTACTCAGTACTAGAGTCGAAAGCCATTATTATGTCTGCGCCCAAGTCATTTTGTATTTGAATCGCTTTCTCTGGGGTAATAAATTTTTTCTCCCCACTAATGTGAGAGCGAAATTCTACGCCTTCTTCATTTCTTTTTTTCATTGTAGTTAAAGCGAAAACTTGATATCCGCCACTATCAGTCAAAATTGGTTTATGCCAATTCATAAAATCGTGAAGTCCGCCCGCTTTTTTGACTATCTCTTCGCCCGGTCTTAAAAATAAATGATAGGTATTAGCGAGTATAATTTGTGCCCCACACTCTTCCACTTGTTGTGGTGTCATTGTTTTGACTGTCGCTTGTGTTCCAACAGGCATATATACAGGTGTCTCTATTACTCCGTGCGGGGTAGTCAATTTACCAATTCTAGCGCCTGTTTGTGCGCATTCGTGTACTACTTCAAATTTAAAATTTTTATTTTTTTCTCTCATTTGTCATCCTTTTAATTAATTGCCATCAACATCATTAGCAATTAACTTCTCTAATTCTTCTAATTCTTCTTTCTTCTCGCCTGATAACTCTATACCTAAGTGCTTATATGCTCCGGGCATTGCTACACGCCCTCGTGAAGTTCTAGCAATGAAACCTAACTGCAATAGATAAGGTTCAAATACATCTTCTATTGTAGTCGCTTCTTCACCTGTCGAAGCAGACAGAGTATCTAGTCCAACAGGTCCACCATTAAATTTCTCAATAATGGTTCTCAAAATTCTTCTATCAGTATAATCAAGTCCCAATTCATCGACTTCCATCATATTAAGTGCTTTCTTAGCCATCTCAACATTTATTACACCTTCCCCAACAACTTCTGCAAAATCACGCACACGCTTTAGAAGTCTGTTAGCAAGTCTAGGCGTACCACGAGAACGGCGAGCAATCTCTATACTTGCGTCGGTATCAAGTTTTATGTTCAAAATATTTGCTGACCTTAATAATATTTCAGAGAGTTCGTATTCGTTATACAACTCTAATCTAGCGAGCACTCCAAATCTATCTCTCAATGGGCCTGTCAACATCCCTGCTCTTGTTGTCGCACCTATTAAGGTAAATGGTTGAATTTTTAGTCGCATACTTCTAGCACTTGGGCCCTTGCCAACAACAAAATCTAGTGCGAAGTCTTCCATCGCTGGATACAAAATTTCTTCCACTGCTCTATTCAATCTGTGTATCTCATCTATAAAAAGCACATCATTTTTGCCAAGATTAGTCAATATTGCCGCCAAATCCGCTGCGTGCTCAATCGCCGGTCCACTTGTTATCTTAAGTTGTGTACCCAATTCATTAGCGATTATATGAGACAATGTCGTTTTACCTAACCCTGGTGGCCCAAATAACAATACATGGTCTAAAGATTCTTTTCTACTTTTTGCCGCTTCAATGTAGACTTTCAAATTACTCTTTAACTTCTCTTGCCCAACATATTCATCTAATTTGGTTGGTCGTAAACTGTTCTCGACATCTATGTCTGAAAGTTTTTTTGTGCTTGTTATAAACCTATTATCGTTATACTCCATATACTACCCTATTAACTATTCAAGTTTTGTAATGTCTTACTTACTATTTCTTCTGCAGATTTACATTCGCTAGCATACTTCTTAACTAAATTTGTCGCTTGCGTTGCTGGAATACCAAGAGAGACTAACAAGTCAATAGCATCTGTTACATCTTGATTTTGAACAAATTGACTCTCATCAATGTTAACCTGCATAGTGAATGCACCTATTGCGTCCATCTTGTCCTTAAGTTCTAGGACAATTCTTTCGGCGGTCTTTCTACCAATTCCTTTTGCTTTAGACAAGGTATTGACATCCCCATTTATTATACAAGAAACCAAATTAGGATAAGACTGACTAGACAAAATCGCTAATGCACTTTTTGCCCCAATGCCACTTACTGTTGTCAATTTATTGAATAAATCTTTCTCTTCAAGCGTTGAGAAACCAAAAAGCGATATGCCATCTTCCCTCACTAGAAGTACAGTATGTAATCGCACAACTTCATTTATATTAGGAAGTTGAACAAGGGTATTATTAGAAATATTTATTTCGTACCCAAGTCCGTTGTTCTCAATAACTACCATACCTTCATATTTCGCTACAACTTTACCTTCAACAAAATTAATCATCATACACCTATTTTTTTATTACGCTACATTTAGCACGAGTCATATATATCAAAGTTTTTTTACCATATTGAATCTCATCAACAAAACCAAATTTGCTGACAAAATTAATTGCCTTGTCATTATAATCACACGCAAAAACTATCTTCGGTATGTGAGAAAAGTTTTTGAGCGCTGAGACTAATAGATTTGAACCTATTTTCTTATTTTGATACATCTTATCAACAATGATATCTTCAATGTATAGGACTGTTTCTCCATCGCCTATACAACGAATCGCTCCAACAGGTCTAGCACCATCCCACGCATAGTTAACAAATAGAGAATTATTGAATGCTCTTATTAGGTTACAAGTTTTCGCCCTTTCTTGAAGTCCACAGTTAATAAATAATTCATTAAGTGCTCTAGAAGTTGGTTGTATTTGGTTATATTCTATCATAATTCACCCCTTTATTTACTTTATAAGGTTATCGACAAGAATTTGATTAGTTTGTCCATGACAAATAGCGACTGCTAGTGCATCTGCCGCATCATCTGGTCTAGGTATGTCTTTAAGATTAAGAATGCTCTTAGTCATATATTGCATTTGGTGCTTGTCCGCACTGCCTGTGCCGGTCAAAGCAAGTTTTATTTGCATCGGCGTATACTCATAAATATTCTTCATCTTTTGGTAGCAAGCAAGCAATATTACACCTCTAGCGTGACTAACAGGTATTCCTGTAGTGATATTTTTCATAAAAAACAACTCTTCTATCGCTATAGCATCGGGTTTAAATGTGTCGATAAGCGAACCTGTTGCCTGATAGATAGTCAATAATCTATCGGGGAAAGTATCTTCCTTAGGCGTAGAAATAATACCATAATCCACTGCCTCAAAATTGTAGTTTACCTTCTCAACAACTCCAAAACCTATTGTTGCTAGTCCAGGGTCAATGCCCAAAATTCTCATCATAACCTCTAATATTTCACATTGTGATAATATTCTTGTATGTCATCGTTATCATCAAGTTTATCAAGCAATTTCTCAAAATTTTCAACTTTACTTTCATCTAATTCAATCAAATTTTGCGGTACCATCTCTACTTGAGAAGACAATACTTTGTAGCCTTTGTCTTCAAATACTTTTGCAATCTCTAGAACTTTAGAAGGTTCAGTGTATATAACGAAAGTACTATCTTCTTGTTTAAAATCTTGTATGCCATCAAGCATTATGCATTCTTCTTCAATAGCGTTCACATCAACATCTATTGAGTCAATCACTACAACGCCCAACCTATCAAACATAAATAACACACAATTTGTAGTTCCCATAGAACCGCCACTCTTTTCAAAAATATGTCTAATGTCTCCTGCTGTTCTATTCTTGTTGTCAGTCAATGCTTCTATGACAAATGCTGAACCAGCGGGCCCATAGCATTCGTACACTATCTCTTCATAATTATCTTTATCACTCATACCCATAGCATTTTTTATGCTTCTTGCTATGTTTTCATTTGGCATATTGTATTGTTTTGCTTTAGCAATAGCTGCTGCTAATCTAGGGTTGAGATTAGGGTCTGCATTACCGCCCACTTTGACCGCAACTGATATCTCCTTACCTATTTTTGTGAAGTACTTAGCCTTCTTAGCATCTGACTTCTCTTTCCTATGTTTTTTGTTGGCCCATTCACTATGACCTGACATAATATCATTCTCCTTTCAAATTAAAATTAATAATATACATTAGAATACCTGCTGCAATGCTTGCATTAAGTGATTCAATGCTACTATCCATTGGCAATGTGATTGATTTAGTAGCGACATTTTTTATCTCTTCGCTAACTCCATTCCCTTCATTGCCTATAACTAACCCAATTATACCACATTTGCCCGTTAAATGCAAAGCGTTTTCTCCATCCAAGTCGGCGACATATAGTGGATAATTCCATTCTTTAATATAAGAAATAAATTCATTCCTTTTGCACTTTTGTAGATTCAAATTAAATATAGCGGTCATTGATGAATTAACAACTTTTTCGCTAAATATGTCTACACAATCAATCATAATTACACGCTTGAAGCCTGTCGCTAGTGCAGTTCTCAATATGGTTCCTATATTCCCCGAATCTTGCAACCCGTCAAGCACCAAAAAGTTACTTTGTGGTTTGTCAGTTACAAAATTTGGTTGTTTCACTACCGCTATGACACCTTGAGGGGTTATATGACTTGACAACTCTTGCAATAATTCACTAGATATCTCAAAAGCATTCATATTTAGTGTATCAACAAAATCTTTTGCTGAGTTATCGTACAATATATAATCAAATTCAACTCCCATTTTTATACAGTCTAAAATGGTCTTTTTGCCTTCAATGATTAATTTCTTCTGTTCATTTCTGCCCTTTTTTGTTCTCAAAACTTTAATAAGTTTTATGTATTGGTTTTGTTTGCTTGTTATCAACTAAAGACACCTCATTTTAAAATCGTTTAACTCTTTTATAGTTTAGAAAATTTACTATAATCAATATACACATTTAAAATAATTCACAACATCCATATATGGATAATTTGTTGCATCTATATTATTAGTAGATAAGTATTCGCTAACTTTGACAGCATAATCACAAATTAACTTGTCTAGTTTATCTTTCCTATCTACATACTCCAAATCATCATACAAAAATTGTTTCTCAACTTGTGCCATATCACTTGCAAAGTCAGCGAGTAAATCTATTTTAATCGAAGTAATTTTAGACAAGTCTTCATAAATCACAACATTATCACTTGATTTATTGACAATGTTATCGAGCATCCTAGATATTCTATCTAATAGCACTTCTCCATCGATAGACTTATTTAATTCTTCTCTACGCATTAAGTCATTGAAATATCCACTATATGCAATATCTATATCTTTAATAGATTCCTTCTTAATATCTTCTAAGGTCTTAATGCTAATATTTCTATATATTCTAATTAACAACGCTTCATATAGTTTAGCAAGCGTACTATTAATTGGGTTAGAATAATTGTTCACTAGCCCTCTCATTTCAAAAGTCGTATTTAATATTTGCGTATTGGTACAAGGGTCATAACTATAGACCGTATCTTCTTCATAAATAGATAATTTATCTTCATCATTCTCACAATTAATCATAATCTCACCTTGTAAATAATTTTAAGCAACTAATTCCTTGTAACACTCAATACAAGTTTTTTGAACATCTCTAATGACGGCGGTTCAATGTCAGCAAAATCACATAATTTAGATAATATTCTGTACCCGTTATTATAGTTCATTCCAAATCCTGTGTATGAATGCCAATTATACTTGCTAGCATTTAGCACCGCTTGTGTAATGTTCGCTCTAATATCAACAAAAATATTATCATTACTGCTATGATTTTTCAAAAATTCATTTAAGTTTAAACTTCCATTATCATCTAAACCTGTACAATTAATAACTACGATACTATTATTATCAACACTAACTTTCCCAATGTTATCATAATATTTGGTAGTAACATTCTTATTAAGATCTATCGCAAGTTTATTCTTGTCTACAATATCAACTAAATATAAACAATTTGGTTTACATACGCTAATTAGTCTTGCAATAATTTCTCCCGCTCCGCCTACACCAAGTATTACGACATTTTTGTTAGTAAATTCACCAACATCATTTCTATAAAACTCCATAAATGCTGGGCCATTGCAATCAACAGGCACAAATCTATCCCCATCTTTGAATACAACATCAGCATTAAATTCGCCTTCGCCTATGTCTAGCAAATGTCTCAAAACTCGATTGCTTTTATGCGGATGAGTATGATTAATACAAACTATTTGCTTATTATTGAGACTAAATTCATAAATATTTCGTAACATCTCATCATCATCTTTTTTGACATTTACAGGCAAATATAAGATATTAGCGTCAATACTATTCATATAGACTGAACTTGTTGACTCAGCCCATTGTTTAGGTGTTTTATCGGCTACATATAGACAGATAGTACTATTTTTGTGTTTATCAACAACATTTTTAATATCATACATAGTATGACAAACTTTCAATTCATTATAAATCATATTTTATCCTTAGTTAGCAACAATACAACTACATATTATTGTATCATATTTTTGTTAATTAGACAAGAATTTAAATTTAATTTATCTATTAAGTTTAATATCAATTTTTATCTTATACCATTATTTATATTAAATAAAATTATTAGTATTTAAACTTAAATTGCTAAGGATAATAATCTCAAAAAAACTCTTTGCAATTAGCAAAGAGTTCATTACAAATTATTTAGACACTTTAGCACAAAGGTCTGCAAAACTTGCTGGGTCAGTAACTGCCATATCAGCTAAAACTTTACGGTTCAATTCGATATTAGCAACTTTTAGTCCGTGCATAAATTTTGAGTAAGATAAACCATTAATTCTGCACGCAGCATTGATTCTAGCAATCCAAAGTTGACGCATATCTCTTTTTCTTAACTTTCTACCAATATAAGCGTATTGCCCTGACTTCATAACTTGTTCACGAGCAACTCTATATAATTTGCTTTTAGCACCCCAATAACCTTTGGCTGCCTTCATTACCTTTCTTCTTTTTTTGATAGCATTAACGCCTCTTTTTATTCTCATTATTCTCTCCTTCTATACTACGCATTCATAAGGGTCTTAATCTTCTTCTCGTCTGCTTTGCTGACATTAGTCCCTTTTCTTAAGTGCATTTTTCTTTTTGCCGACTTTTTAGTTAAAATGTGACTTCTATTTTGCTTATTTCTCTTGATTGAGCCACTTTTTCTCAATTTGAAACGCTTTGTTGCGCTCTTATTCGTTTTCTGTTTTGGCATTTTTCAACTCCTTTTCTTTTTTAGTCATAACGGTTAAAATCATATTGACATCGTAGACCCCAAAACTAGGTTCCTTCTCAATACGATATTCACTAGAAACCATCTCTGCAAACTTTCTCAAAATATCAAGACCTTTACCGTCATATATTTGTGCTCTTCCTCTGCTCTTCTCAATGTATACTTTGACTTTGTAACCTTTCTCAGCAAATTTAAGAACTTGTTTCGCTCTGTACTCCAAATCTCCTTCACTAATCTTCATAGATAATTTGATTTGTTTCATCTCAAGATTTTTTGAAGCCTTCTTGCTGTCTTTTTGTTTCTTTTGCAAATCAAACTTGTATTTACCATAGTCCATTATTTTGCAAACCTGAGGAGTAGCGTTAGGTGATACCATAACCAAATCTAATCCTTGTGATTTAGCACGCTCAAGTGCAGTTTGTGTTGATATTTCACCCATTTTAGTTCCATCGGCATCTATGACCATAACTTTAGGTGCTTTGATCTGTTCATTAATCGGTAAGTCTTTCAGTTTAGTTTCCTCCATTTAACCATATTTGTTCTTATACACATATATTCATAAAACTCGCGAAATTTTACGAAAAAAGTGATTTTAACTTGTTCAAGAAAAACCACTTCAAAAAAATCTAATTTGAACACAATCTAGGCTTTGCCCGACAGGTGAGAAGCATCCTTCTTCTTTGAACGACAATAATATATCACATTTTGATATTTTTGTCAACAATTTTTATACATTTGTCAAAAATTTTTATACTTTTATTGATAATTTTTATACATAATTTATAACAAAATTTAGTTTTAAGTCTACTACTATCCTACTATAATAGTATAACAAAATATTTTGTATAGACTCATTATTAGAATCAATTTTTATAAATACTCAAATAATTATTATACAGATACGGGCTCATAATATTGAATAAAGTACTACTTTCTAAGATATTGTTATACCGCTTAGTGTAATGGTAGCATTGTCAGTATTACATACAAATGTATAAGTATTCTGCTCTATAGTTGCTCCACCTTCTTCTTGCAAGGTTCCGCCAATTGTCCCATTTATAACCGCTATCTTATAGGTACTTCCTACCATCAAATTAGGCATTAAAATATTTACGCTTCCGCTATTTGCTTGTACCTTATATAGTATTACTTGACCTTCATTAGAACTAATAATTAATAAGACATCGGTTGTATTTGTTGCACTTATATTTAATGTCGTACTATACTTTGGTATGTGATAATCAATATTAAATTGATAATTACCTAATTCAATATTGCTTATTGAATATTGTATTTCACCATTTCCCGTATTTAAGACTACAATATCTGCTACTCCATTGCTTGCTCTTAGACTATTGTTATCTATAAATGTAATGGGTGTTTCTATGCCTGTATTCAAATTTGTAATAGATTTTAGTCCGCCAACCGCTCCTTCATCGTAGGTAGTTGCCAACAAAAATTCGCTATTCTCATCATTTGCTTTAATACAAGCATTCTCAAGTTCTACATTATTAACTGTTAAAGTAGGAACATTGCACGCATCCCCTTGATAAGAAACTGACGCTTGCGAAATATTGCAGTCTTCAAGCATTGCTTTTATATCAAGGTGTATAGCGACTCTTATACCTACCCCTTCATCTAAATAAATTTCACGCCTATAGGAATCCCCATCATTTGTTACAACCCTTTGTTGTAATGGGTACATTGTACTTCCAGACCTTAACCAAGCGTGAACAGTCTCATTGCATTCGCCCCACGCCCTATCATAAGCATTTAACTCCCATAGACCTGTTCGCCCATCTACACCCCAATATTTCTCTTCAGGGTCTATAGTATTTGAATTAGTTAATGCTGAAATGGTCGCTACATCTTCTTCGTCTACATCTTGAACTTCGTAAGCACTAGGCACCCATAATTCATCATACAAAGAATTACCAAGTAACCCATTCCTATGACTATAACTGTTACCTGGTTGAGCAGTGTCAACCTGCCATTGTCCCGGAATTTCACTAGGACTTATCGCATAACGAGATAAATTTATATTTGAATATGTATTTACTATTTGATTCCAAGTTTTTACTACTGCATCTTGTAAATTGCTTCCTTCGTAAACTTGTAAATTACCTTCTTCATTCTCATATTTTTTTGCATTAAATGAAGTCTCAGCAAATGGTCTAGTCATATATAAGGTTAAAACATCTAGATTATCATCTATAGAACGATATACAACTTGCCAAAATTGTTGTGTCGCTTGACTTATATCTACCACTTGTCCATCAACCGTAGTTGTTATAGACCCTAAATCTTGCCCATCAAATAATTTTACAACTATCTGTGAGTATGTCGCTACATTACTATAATTGCTAAAATCTTTCGCATTAAAATATGTAGGAGCATTCTCGTTCAATGACTTATTTCCCCATACTTTAGAATCATTAATCATTGATATTAAATCAATAAGCACACTCGCATTAATTCCAGATTGTGTAAAAAGTGCGGGTGCCGTGGTCTCATCTGCACTATGGTTTTCGTTGCCTGCTATGTAAATAGTAGACTTAGTATAAAGCGTATCTAATGTTGGTCTTCCAGCATAGGAAATAAATATCGACAAAAATGATTGGGCTACAAAATAAACTATCATTGTGCTTATAACACAAAATAAAGATAAAAATGTTAAATATTTATTTTTTTTAGTCAAAGTATTCATTGCTTCAAAATTATTTGATAACTTACTTAAACTAGAATTATTATTCTTGAATGCAAGTTTATTATTTAGATAATTATTTTGATTTGAACTACGCTTGCAAAAAAAAACTAAACATATTTATCCCCTTGTTGTTTATATTAATTTTATCACAATAATAAAATTTTCACAAGCAAATAAATGGATAGTCTTCATTCTTTATAGTAAACATAAATATAATTATAAAACTTTCTCACTAAAAATTCTTCTAATAGTCTCGATATGAGAATTAGCATTTGTGCTTTTTATTTTTATTTGTTGAGGGCATAATTTAATCAAAACGGCCATCATATTAGCGATATCATTTTTGTTTTGAGTAGGGCTTATAAAACTTAAAATGTTGTTATTAAATATTTTAATACCTTTGTCATCAAAATAAACTTCTAATGTTTTAGTCTTATTTTGTTGATTTTTAACTAAATAGCACAACAAATCTATGACTGAACTCGACTTATCAAAACACTGAATATTGTCATTAGTTAAATCCGCTATCATTTGCCAGCGTTGAATTAGCCCCGGTAATTTAAAATACAAAAATGGTATAACAGATAGTTTTGACATAGTATAGTCAGCATCCAAAGATATTTCCTTATCAGTAAATGTGTCAAAAGAAGCAATTGCACATATGTACGCAGGTACAAACATATTCTCAATCGCATTAATATTAATATGATGTTCTAGATAGTACTTCTTATATCTATTAATATAAAAATCACTCAAATTGTGTGCAATAATATTGTCTAAAGTTTGCATATGTTCATTTTGACAAGCAAACATAAGAGAATAAGTATCATTGCTATCAAAATCAGCAACAATAGTGCATAAATTGCTTTTTTTGAGTTTATTTTTTAATCCTGCCAAATCATACTTAAATTTTGAATCAATATCTATTTGTTTTTCTTTCATTTTCTGCCCTTCTATTTTTAAATTTTATTAACTATTTTCTAGCATTAAATCTAGATATACTCCAAACCCTTTTGTTGCATCGTTCAAAAATACATGTGTAACAGCGCCTATTAATCTGCCATTTTGAATGATTGGACTACCACTCATACCTTGAATAATACCGCCTGTCTTTTTGATTAAATCTTTGTCAGTAACTTTGAATACTAATGATTTATTTGAATTTTTTGATTTGTAACTTGTCTTAATAATCTCTATGTCGAATTCTTCAATATTTTTGCCATCAAGACTACATAATATTTTTGCCTTACCCGCTTTTGCAGTACTTCTACCGCCTATCTTTACTTTTTTACAACATTGTAATAAGTCATTTGTAGTAGTACCAAAAATTCCATAATCAGTATTTTTATTAACTTGACCTAATGATTTTTGCGATTGAACAAATATGCCTTTCATTTCTCCTGCTTTGCCCCTTGTACCCTTGTCAATAGACAAAATAGAGCATTTGTATATATTCCCGTCAAAAACATCCATTATCGCCCCAGTGTCTATGTCGCTTATTGGATGCCCAAGCGCTCCAAATTCTAGCGTATCACCTTTAACATAAGTCATCGTACCTATTCCGCTAGCATCATCTCTTACCCACAAACCTAGTTTGTATGTTTGACTCTCTTTGTCTAGTTTTGGTTTCAAAGTCGTATAATGTGTTTGCCCATCTCGCTTGTATTTAGCGACTAGTTCTTTGCCTTGATATTGTTTGTCATTAATAATTTTAGATACACTCTCTGCTGTCTCTACATATTCGCCTTCAATCTCACAGAGAATATCGCCTATGTTAATATTAGATGAAATAATCTCTTTGCCATTCTCTGTTATAATAGGATTTTGTCCTACTACAACTACCCCCTTAGATTGAAGCGCTACACCAACAGTCTTGCCACAAGCGTATATCTCATCTTTCTCTACTTTATATATGTCTATATTTTTTACTGTAAGGCCTAAATACTTAACTTGTAATTGACCATTTGAGAAATTAGATGCAGTAGTCGCAGTTGTCGAACTAGGATAATATTGTGTGCTTACGATACCCTTCTTAATGTAATTATCAATGTCTCCGCTAATTATCATTGAATTAGGTAGCGAATCATTAATAATTATAGGTACAAGCATTAGCACGCATACAAAAAAACAGACATAAGCGCCTACTAAGTACTTTATGAATTTCAATTGAATTCTCCTTCGAATTAGTTTGTATAATTTTTTGTAAATTATTATAAATTTTAAAAAAATATAGTACCAAAATTTGTTATGTTAATTGTTTATAAAAAAATACTTGCATTCAATAACATAATTTGCTATAATGTAACAAAGTTAGACAGAAAATTATTTCAAAATAATTAATACATATTTTAATTTACATAAGTTTGCCCAAAGCAAATGTCTTTTTTGAGTATAATTTTCTTTAGGAGAAAAAATGAAATTAGTTAAAAAAACAAGGAATGAACCCTTTGATAAGGAAGAAATTTCTAAAATAAGCAAAAAATTTAATTTGTATCCAGAAATAATAGAAATATTGTATATGAGAAATATAGATAGTGAAGACAAAATTAATCATTATCTTCACCCCAAAATGCAAGACTTCTACGACCCATTTTTACTCAATGATATGGATAAAGTAGTGGACAAAATTAACAAAGCGATTCAAGACAAAAAACGCATTTTAGTATTTGGAGATTATGATGTAGATGGTGTCAGTGCTACCGCTATATTGATAAAATATTTTAAATACAAAGGCATAGATGCTATGCACTTTATGCCAAATAGATATGTGGATGGTTATGGATTGAGTTGTTCAGCAATAGATAAGATAAAAGAAAATCAAAATCCTGATTTAATTATAACTGTCGACTGCGGTATATCTTGCCACGATGAAATAGAATATGCTAAACAACTTGGTATAGATGTTATTGTTACCGACCACCACGACATACCCGATGTTTTACCTGAATGTTTAACTTTAAATGCTAAACTTCCAAATCAAAAATATCCATTTAAAGAAATATGCGGTACAGGTATGGCATTCAAATTAGTACAAGCACTTGAAGGTATTGATTATGCAAAAGAGTTTTTGCCTATCGTAGCAATAGCGACTATTGCGGACATTGTTCCACTCTTAGATGAGAATAGAGCAATGGTAACATTAGGGTTAAGATTAATACATAAAGCACCTAAGGGAATACTTAAGTTGCTTGACAAACTCGATATTAAGCACCCGCTAGCGACCGATGTTTCATATAAGTTAGCACCAAAATTAAATGCTTCTGGGCGTATGGGCGATGCCGACAAATCTTTAGAGCTGTACTTAACTGAAGATGATGAGAGAATAAACGAACTCATCGACACAATTTTAGAATTCAATGTACAAAGACAAGAATTATGTAATGTAGTATATGAAGATTGCAAAAATTACTTAAATAATAGTATCTTAACAAATCAAAGAGCAATATGTCTATATAGCGACAAATGGGATAGCGGTATCCTAGGAATTGTTGCCGCTAAATTGTGCGAAGAATACTATCGCCCCACCTTCTTATTCTCTAATGTGGATGGACTCTTAACAGGGTCAGGAAGAAGCATAGATGGTGTGAACATACATAGTTGTCTAAAGAAGACTCAAGATGTTTTAGAGTCATTTGGTGGACATACAATGGCTGCAGGGTTAAAACTTAAAGTCGAGAATTTTGAAATATTTAAGAATAATATTGAGAAAATTTTACAACAAGATTTTGATTCTAGCGTATTTGTTCCACAAAAAACTTATGATATGGATTTAGATATAAAAAGAGTTACAAGAGACTTTGTTAGACAATTAAATGTACTAGAACCTATAGGAAATGAAAATCCTAGACCAAGATTTAGAATTAAATTCGCTAGAGCGAATGCAACACTTATGAAACAATATCCTAATCATTTAACAATGAGTCTTAATAATATTAGTGCTGTAGGTTTTAATTTTGGAAAATATAAAGATTTACTAAATGAAATAAATACAAAGAAAGCAATAGTTGAACTACAACTAGATGTATATAGAGGTTTTGAGTCTAGTAAGATATTTCTTAAACAAGTTATCGCCGATAGAGAACTTAAATTATCAGATAAAGACAAAGTTCTAGGAGAATACTTTGCCGAAATACTATGTAACAACGAAAGTTCAAATCAATACAGCACATACTCTCGTAATGAAATTATGAATTTTATTACAAAATTAGATAATGTATATGGTACCTTATTCGTCGCTAACGAACTAGATACATACAATAAATATAGTGCTTGCCCCGCTATCACAAATATGGTGTTCTCATATAACTATAAGACAATATATGAAGACAAAGGGCATAACTCTTTAGTCTTAAATCCTAGTCTTAAAAATAATTACAAAAACTATAATAATATAGTATTTCTCGACCCAATCATTAACACTAATTATTTATCGACCATTCAAAAACTTACAAATGCACAAATATACATACTTGATGAGAATGTCAGTATGGATAAATTTATCAGTAAATTATCATTTGATAGAAAAACTTGTGGCATTTATTACAAGAACATCAGTAATATTATAGAGAATAATAGTGAACTAAATGGATTGAGCGAACTATATGAGAACATAAAACAACATATACCTAATGCTAACTACTTACAAATGGTATTTTGTTTAAAAATATTTGCCGAAATAGGCATTTTAAAATATGAATATGTAGACAACAAATTAAAATTGAGTGAGAATAAGAATATACATTCATCATTAGATAAATCACACACTTACAATGAATTTAATACAGAATACAATAAATTAAAGAATATAGGTAAATAAATATGAGAATAACTACTAACAAAGAAGAATATTTCTATGATATTTATCAGCAGATACACCCTTTCCTACCAAATGAGGAGATAAAACTTGCTGAAGAGAATGATGATTATCATAGGTACGAATTAGTGCATTATTTAACAGAAGAGAATAATACTATAACTAATTTTGTTACAATAATGGAATATGAATTACAAAACGACAATAAGAAGAAGATTCATCAATCGACATATTGTAGACAAGATAAGTTACCACAATTAGAAGATAAGTATATCAAAAGGACAGCAAAACTTGCTATCTATACAGCACTTAGCGACTATCTTAAAATTAATCAACCTTGGGGAGCATTGACCGGAGTCAAACCTACAAAAATTGCATTAGAATATTATGACAATACTAATGACCTAGAATTAACAAGAGATTTATTAATTAAAGAGTATTATGTATCGCCACAAAAAGCACAATTATTAATTGATATAATACACAATCAATTACCTATCAAAATTGAAGAAAACGCAGTTGATTTTTATGTTCATATACCATTTTGCACTACTCGTTGTTCATATTGTACATTCTTATCTTGCGAGATTTCAAAGGCACAACAATATGTTGACCCTTACATTGATTGTCTAGTAGAAGAAATTAATTTTGCTAAAGAATTAATCAAAAATAAACATCTTAAAGTTAATAACATATATGTTGGCGGTGGAACTCCTACTTCACTAACCGCTGAACAACTTGATAAAGTTTTGAGTGCAATTAAATTTGAAGGTGAACACGAATTTACAGTTGAAGCCGGTAGACCTGATACAATAGACAGAAGCAAACTTGATGTATTACAAAAAAACAAAGTCAATAGAATAAGCATTAACCCACAGACATTTAATGAACAATCACTTAAGGCAATAGGTAGACTACATACTACACAAGATATTTTGAATGCTTATCATTTAGCTAGACAATACCCTTTTATAATAAATATGGATTTGATTGTTGGGCTTCCTTACGATTCTAATACATTCATTAACTCGCTTGATAAAACAATATCACTTCAACCTGATAACATAACAGTACACACATTATCATTCAAAACAAAGTCGCCCTTAACTAAATTAGGGACTTATAATAATGAAGTTGACCCAAAAACAATTCAGGCAAATGTTGAACTATCTCAACAAAGGTTAATCAAAGCAGGCTACGCACCCTACTATATCTATAAACAAAAAAATATGATAGGCAATTTAGAGAATGTAGGTTTCTGCAAAAATAATACTAAATGTAAATTTAATATAAACTCTATGGAAGACTTCTCAAGTATAATTGCTTGCGGAGCAAATGCAATTTCAAAAAGATTATTCCCACAAGAAAATAGAATTGAACGAGCAGACAATGTTAAAGACATAATAACCTATATTAATCGCATTGATGAAATGAAGGAAAGAAAAGTCAAATTGTTTGAATAATTTAATTTAAAAGTATTCTATGTATTCTTTATTAATTAACACACTTTAACAAAGTTATAAAATTAAATAACATTGATTAATTAAAAATAAATTAAATAAAAAAGGCAAATGGTTAAATTAGACTTATTATAAGTTTAATAATCATTGCCTTTTTTATTTATATATTCATATCAATTAACATTATTCGTTATTTGCGTTATCGCTTTTGTTATTATTTTTGTTGTCATCATCTTTAACGACCGTTGTCTCGACAATTTGTGTGTCTTCTTCATCTAATTTTTTATTTTGAATGATTGATTTAACAGCGATGTATACACCTATTACAATCATTCCGGCACCCATAATAGTTATCACTATTGCTATTGCTTCTCCTGAGAAAATTAACAATAGTATAGCAAATACAATTAATAATATTGATTCAATCAAATCATATATGTATAATTTGGATGTTTTCATAAAATTCACACACATATTGAGTTGAAATAATCCATATACAAGCAAACATATAGCAACAAATATGCCGAATGCTGTAGCGAAGAACTCAGTTGACAAAAGAATAAGAATACCTAATACAATGTTAATTAACCCTTGTGCCAAAGCAAAGTTATTAGGTAGAGCAATATCTTTTCTTAAGAAATATTTAATCAATGTATAGATACCATCAATCACAACCAAGGCACCAATAATATACGGAACTGCTACAGCGAACTCTTCAGCGAATACAACACAAAGAACACCAAATATAACTGAGAACATACAAAATACAAATAAAATTGTATTTAACTCTTTTTTTAAATTCATTTTATCACCTTTGTAGTAATTTATTCATAATAACAAAAATAGCATACACAAAGTATGCCACTTTTTATGCTATTGTTGTTTCAACGACATCCTTGTTATCATCTTTTTTGTCTTTTTTCTTTTTGTTAAGAATAGACAATCTAACAGGCTTACCTTTAGCTTTCATTCTATCGGTATAATTCTTTATCATAATTGCCCACAATGCTGGAGCTAAGAAGATTGAAGAATAAGCACCCGCAATCAAACCGAATATGATAGGTAACAAGAATATTTGAATACTAGATACACCTATTATAGCAAGCATTGCTATTGCTAATAATGTTGTAAATGTTGTATACAACGAACGAATCAATGTTTGTTTAACAGAGATTTGAACAACATAATTAGACCCTTGACTTGCCACTTTCTCATTGTTCATATTCTCACGAACTCTATCAAATATAATAATTGTATTGTTGATTGAGTAACCTATTACGGTAATTATCGCCGCAACGAAAGTACTATTTATTTCAATTCTAAATATTGATACAAGCGCGAAGACTATTAACACATCGTGTACGATTGTAACTAGAGTAGCGATACCACTTAACAATTCAAAGCGAATAGCAATGTATATCAATATTAATATTGAAGAAATTAATATAGCCAAAATCGCTGAACTTAATAGATTTGAACTAGCAGTAGCACCAATTCTTTGACTTTCAAAAACTTCAAAATTTGTGTTACTTCCATCAGCATTCAAAGCCTTTGTCAACGAGTCAGTTATGTCGCCTGTAACAAGTGCGGACATTTGTTCTGCAGTATATCCTTCCAAGTCTTGGAATCTTACAGATATAGAAGCACTTTCCCCGCTATCTTCTTTTTGCATTTGAGAAATAGTGATTCCATATTCAGCGAATACATCTTCTATTTTGTCAGCATAAGTATTGTATGCGTTACCTTCATCCAACTGTGAACCTATTTGAACTTTGACAATAGAACCACCTGTAAAGTCAAGACCTAAATTAAGTCCGCAAGCGATCCACACTATTATACCTGCCAATAGTATAGCAAGGGAAGCAATCGCAAATTTCCAAGCATGCTTAACAAAATCAAATTTCGTGTCTTGTATTTTATCAAATACTCTAAGCGACTTCATTTACTCCTTCCTCCCTGTATAAATTATAATGTTGTTCTTTAGAACTATTAAATGCTAGGCAGATATTAATCAACCATCTTGTTACAAATATTGCAGTGAACATTGATACAACAACACCAATAAATAATGTGATAGCGAACCCTTTGATAGCACCTGTTCCTAACAAATACAATACCACACAGACCATCATTGTTGTTATGTTAGAGTCCAAAATTGCAGTAGTTGCCCTTTTGAAACCACCCTTAACACTCGCTGGGATCCTCTTACCGTGTTTGTATTCATCCTTAATTCTTTCAAATATAATAATGTTAGCATCGACAGCCATACCTAAACTCAAGATAATACCTGCGATACCTGGCAATGTCAACTGTACAAGTGGAATAGCCTGTAAGAAGAATAGAACTAATATGACATAGAACATCAATGCGATGTCAGCCATAAGACCAAAGGTTCTATATACAAATGCCATAAATATGAAGATTAATATTAAACCAACTATAGCAGCGATTAAACCAGATGAAATAGCGTTCATACCTAACGTAGCACTAACTATTGAACTCTCATACAATGATAACTCAGCGCTAAAAGTACCACTCATAATTCTTAAGGCGAATTCTTCAGCATCTGCACGAGTATTCATATTACCACTAATAAATGTTGAACCACTTGTAATATGTTCTTGAACAGTTAATGTTGTGAATAATTCATCCCCGATATACACATATACACTACCACCTGATGATGATAATTCTTGTGTAAGGTCGGAGAACTTTATAGCGCCTTCGCTAGTGAAATCTACGACTACACCGTGTTCATTATTTTGGAACCCATATTCAACATTCTTTATATCGCTACCTGTTATTCTAGATTCAGCGTTTGGGTCCTCTTCAGTTTTAAAACTCAATTTTGCTGGGTTACCGATAAGGTCAAAAACTTCTTGTGGGTCTTCAACATCTGGTACTTCAACACGGATTCTATTACCTTGTTGAGTTGTAACAGTTGCTTCAGTATAACCACGGTCAGCCAAAATGCTTTCAAGTCTATTAATTGTAGACTTAATAGCCGTGTCCAAATCTACACCAGAATTTTCATCAGCGAGTTTTGCATCATAAACAGCAGTTACACCGCCGCTCACATCAAGTCCCATCTTGATTGAGTTAATAAAACCATTATAAGTATAATTAGTAAATGGAATATCAAAACGGCAAAAAGCCAATAAAATTCCTATAATAAACAATAGTACAACAAGTACAATGTTCTTAATTGCTCGTTTCTTTGTCATTTATATCTCCCTTCGAGAAATGCTTATAAAAGTATAATAGATTTTTATAAATAAGTCAATCATTTAAGCATATTTTATCATAATATGACAATATTTTTTAACAAATTAAATGCCTTCAAATAAGTTAAAAATTAATAAATATGAAGTTTCTATAATATTATTAACAAAAAAATTGAATAATAGACTATTCAATTATAAATTTGCTCATATCAATATCTTTAACGCCATCATTAATGTCATATATCATCTCTTCGTCTTCTTCCATATCCCCTATTTTTGAAGTTTCTAACTTAATATAACTTATTTCGGCTTCTGCTAATACATTTCCCTCGCTATCAAAAATTTTTCCTTTACCACCGAAAAACATCTTTGTATTTTTATTCAATTTTGCTACACCATACAATGTCTCATCATAAGGTACAGGTTTACGAAATTTAATATTGATATTCATAGTAACCCCATAACAATGTGGGTCATCTATCCACAATGCTCTACCTATGAGTTCATCAAGCATTGCAGTTATCATACCACCGTGTACCCTTTGTGGATAACTTTGATGAATATCGCTAAACTTAAAAATTGATACAATAGATTTGTCTTCCATTTCATAAAATGGCGCCTTTACTGAAGCGGGGTTGTCCATACCGCAAATAATACAATTTCTACTATTCATTTGTCTTTTTATAACTTTCATTATATTCACCTCGAACCTTACTTTCTAATCTTATTTAACTAATAAATATACAAAACTATACTAAAAATAATTTGTAATCTAACAAATTTTTACATTCAAAAATAAATACAAAATTTGCATTGAGTAGAATAAATATGACATAATCTTGTTAATTACACTATCCTATCATATTTATACCACTTCTTATTCAATTTTTGACAAATATATGTGTGTTAGGCACTGTGTTATTTAATATATCACTAATTCTATATTTTGAACTAGCGATTATAACATCGACACCATTTTTGACAGCATATTTTGCATACTCTAACTTGGCATAAGCACCATTAGCGCCCTTCCTACTTGCTCCTTGACAATGTGTTTGTAACTCCGTAATTTTATCTAGCAATTCATCTTTATTGCTTGCACTAAGTTCTCTCACTAAAGTATTTGAATCATTTTTGTCAAGGTATATGCCTTCAAGCATAGTTAATAACAATAGTTTTTTTGCATTTGTTAAAACCGCTATTTGTGTCGCTGTCTCGTCATTATCAATACATTCAACTACATTTTTGCCCTTCTCTCTCAACAAATTTATTTCCATTTTTCTACATTCTTCACTTGATATGCAATCATTGTAGTTAATAACTGCTACAGCATTTTGTTCAGCGCACCTTTTTAGCAACCCTAATAGATGTTGTCTTTTGTCAAAATCATTAAAGTGTTGATGCTCAACTAGAACCTGTCGCAACGAGTATTTAGGGTTCAAAAATTCCCTATACAAATTCATAAGAATAGTTTGGCCCTGTGAAGCATAATCTGCCTTATAATATGGTTGACTCTCATCTAACTCGACTCCATTACGCTTAATGTAGTCTAATTTACCAACAACAGCAGCACCACTTGTAACCAATATTGTGTGTTCATTCAAATCTTTAGATAACTGTGATATAACATTATAGTCTATGCCATCTCCCTTGTCATTTACAAGCGCCATAGACCCTATTTTAATAACAACTAAATCTTCCATAATTTTACCTAGAATATATTATATATCATTTTTTTGATAATTGTATAATTTTTAAAGAATTTTTTTTTAAAAATAAAAAAAAGACATACTTAAATGTCATTATAATGTGAAATAAAAATCATATAATAGTTAAAACTATCATACATAGTGTATAATACAAATTTACATTTTAACAATATTTTTGTGTTATAATTTATAAATGCTATAATGAAATAAATAAATTAATAAACCATTTCAGTCTCTGTATGTATTTTATTATTTAACTTGTACTGATAAATTAAATCATCACAAAAATTTATAAAATCAACCATATATTGAGTATCTTGATTGTATTCAGCTTCATAGTCTGCATAGCCTTTGAAATTATCTCTCATATAATTTAAGTATACAATATTATTTTTTTGAAAAGAAACGGGCGCCAAATTTGGCATTTGAAATTTTATATAGTTACAATCGTCGAAAACAAAAATATCACCATTATTAACTTTAGAGACTATATATTCACTATTGTTAGTCTTAATAACCTTGAATTTTGCTATAGTATTATTTAGAATATAAGGAAGATTAGCATTATAATACCCTTCTACTCTTGCTTCGATTAAAAACATTTTTTTTAACATTTCCCTAATTTGACAAGGTGTCAATTTACCAATATACATATCTATTCCCTTTAATTTATATTTGCTCTATATTACATTATATTAATTTTTTGTGTGAATGTACATTTAACTATAGATACACTTAATAACTTATTTTAGATAATTATACAATATTCGACAAAATAATGCAAACATTTTATTATTAAAAATTAATTAAACAAAATAAAAAAACAAATAATATTTCATTGATTATTTGACATAATTTTGGTATAATCTATGTTATTGGAGAAAAATTATGGAGACAAAAAAAATATTATTAACAGGTGATAGACCAACGGGTAACCTACACATAGGGCACTATTTAGGGTCTTTGCACAAAAGAGTTGAAATGCAAAATAGCGGTAAGTATCAACCCTACATACTAATTGCAGATGCACAAGCATTAACCGACAATGCAGACAATCCCGAGAAAATAAGAGCAAATATAATAGAAGTTTGTATTGATTATTTGTCAGTAGGAATCGACCCTACCAAATCAACTATAGGTATTCAAAGTTACATTTACCCTTTAACTGAATTATCTTTCTATTATATGAATTTAGTTACATTAGCAAGGCTACAAAGAAACCCAACTGTAAAAGCAGAAATGAAGCAAAAAAATTATGGCGCAAATGTACCTGTAGGATTCCTTACATATCCTATCAGTCAAGCAGCGGACATAACCGCATTTAATGCCGAAGTTGTCCCTGTTGGAGATGACCAACTACCCGTAATTGAACAAACTTGTGAGATAGTAAATTCATTTAATAGAATATATGGGGAAACGCTTACAATGCCTAAAGCAGTATTAGAAGAGAATACTACAAGACATAGATTAATTGGTATTGATGGCAATGCAAAAATGAGTAAATCTCTAGGTAATACAATAAATCTCAAAGATGAACCTGATGTAATCAAACAAAAAGTTATGAGCATGTACACAGACCCTAATCATATTCATATTGAAGACCCTGGGCAAGTTGAAGGCAATGTCGTATTTACATATCTAGATGCTTTCTCAAATGATGAACAAATAGCATCATTAACTGAATATAAGACATTAAATGAAATGAAAGAACATTACAAAAAAGGTGGCTTAGGTGATGTTAAAATTAAGAAAGTACTTAATGAAGTATTGCAACAATTATTAGCCCCATTTAGAGAGAAACGCAGAACCTACGAGAACGACAAAGGTCAAGTAATGCAAATACTAAAATCAGGAAGTGACAAAATGTTACAGGTAGCACAATCGACATTAGATAATGTCCGTACAAAAATGGGCATAAATTATTTTAATGACCAAAATTTTACAAACAAATATTTGAACTAAGATACTAAATAAAAAACAAATAATGAAAAATACATTATTGTTTTACTAATAAAAAAAAATTAATAATGATTATTTCTTATGTAATTATTTCTCATTAAATAATTAATATCAATAATTATTAAGTATTTATTAAGAATTGTAGTATTATAAGCGGTGTAGAGTTAATGCTCTACCCGCTTTTTTATTATAATTATTTACTCATTAAAAACTAAATCAATGTATTTAATATCTTGTTATAATGTATCAATAATTGCTAAAAATAACAATCAATATTACAAAATAAAAAAGTATAATTCAAAATTTTTGCACATATATTTTATTTTTTAATTTACAATATGTATTTTTAAAATATGTGTAAAATTATACATATTATAAAAGCAACATATTTATGAGATAACATATGTATTTTAGTAACACATATTCTATGCCCTGCTTTATTAGCATTATTATACTTAATAAATAATTAAAGAAAACATAATTTATAAATAAGTTAAAATATATATTTTAATATGCCATAATATATGTATTTAGATATATTTAATAATTAAATTTAAGCATTGCAATTATGATTAGTAAATTATTAGCATTTATACTATAACTAATAAATATTTAATCTATAATTAAAAAATACAATTATTAATGATTACTGATAACAAATATATAATTTGAACTTACTAATAATCAATATAGTATTTGCACCTACTGATGATTATGCAGTATTGTAGATGCTGAATATATTTACATTAGATATTACTTTTTTATACGCTAATTTAATTGAATATTATCACATATCTAACTCAAGCAATTTATAATTTACATTTATTATTAATTAAAAATTAAAGAATATTATAACTTTAATTCTTTTTTCATTTTAATTATTATTTACGCATAATAGATATAAAAAAAACACCCTGATGGGTGTTTCTCATCTTAGCGTCTAAATCTTAAATATCATAACTTTGAGTCGCGATAGTCTTAACAAAACATTAAAACTCCAATTGTTCTCAAAACTAATCAAAATAATTTTTAGACAGATGAATACATCTAAAAGCAAAATTGAACTTTCACAATTAAATGTATGGTCTAGGTTAGATTGCCTATCAATGCTTATGGCATCAAATAATGGAATAAATTTGATGCAGTAATGTACTAAGCAATACATCACTAAATTTGACATCTATAGTTCGATGTATTCTCTTTATAATCTTGAATAGAGATTAACATTGTTATACACATAGTCTTGTGTAACCCATTTTAACTTCTCGGTCTTGAACACTAATTTTACTTCTTAGTATGAAGACTATTTTTTACTTCTTTAGTATGAATATCTATTTTCCGTTCTTAGACTTGAACACAAATACAATCTATTTGCGAGATACCAAATTTAGATTCTTATGGTGAGAATACTTAATTTAACTTCCTAAGTTAGAACACACATTTATACTCTATGCCTGAGTATGGATTTTATACTCTCCCACTTGAGTACAAATTTACTCTTATGTATGAGTGCAATTTTTGTCTCTTTGCTTGAGATTTAGATTTTTGACTCTTCTAATGAGTAATGCATTTTGATTCAGCATTTAGAATACCCTTTTATAGTTCTTAGGATTGAACCCTTATTTATAGTTCTTAAGGTTGAACTCTATTTTTTAGTTCTTAAGAATGAACACCGCTTTTTAATTTCTACGGTACGAACACTTAATTTTAGTTCTTAAGTTAGAACACACATTTAGACTCTATGTATGAGTACCATTTTATACTCTCGGCTGGAGTACCATTTTCTTTTCTTGGCTTGAAAACTAATTTTATGCTTTAGCAAGCACTCATTTATACTTTGAGAAAGTAATAAGTAATCCACTTATCATAGAGATTTTAACTTCTTTACTGAATATACATTAACGCAAGTATGGCGTTCTAATTAAGTCTAGAAAAACTCGCAATTTTTAAATTCTTATGCTTGAATACTAAATTAGTCTATAGCACGACACCTTGTTTGAAGCCTTAGGTTAACTGCGTTATTTTAAAGTCTATGCTTGACTACTTATGCTAAGTCATAAGTCAACTATCTAGTTATAGTCTAGACTGACTATCCTAACAAGTTTAGGACAACTATCCATCTTAAAGTCTGGACGAGACTACCCACTTAAAGACCAGGCGGGACTTCTCTATGAAGTAAGAGAAACTACTATGATACTCTCACAGTTCAAGAGCAAATTTTAAATCTTCACTGCGATTTTGTCGCAAAGCGACTAAATAGGTTAAGCAGTATATAAGATACTAACTAATCATATCAATAGAAAACTTTGCAGGGTTAAGTCTACTGATGCAAATTATTTAATAATCTTAGAAACAACACCTGAACCTACTGTGCTACCACCTTCACGGATAGCGAAACGCAATCCTTCTTCGATGACGATTGGCGAAATTAACTTAACTGTCATAGTGATGTTGTCGCCTGGCATAACCATTTCAACACCTTCTGGCAATTCAATAGTACCAGTAACATTAGCTGTTCTGACATAGAATTGTGGACGATAACCATTAAAGAATGGTGTATGTCTTCCGCCTTCTTCTTTCTTCAAGATATAAACTTCTGCAGTAAATTCTGTGTGAGGTGTAACTGATTTTTGAGCAGCGATAACTTGACCTTTTTCAATGTCTTTCTTCTCGATGCCTCTTAATAGTAAACCAACGTTGTCTCCTGCTGAAGCTTCATCCATCAATTTGTGGAACATTTCAATTCCTGTGATGGTTGTAGTTTTTGGTTCACGGAAACCAATAATTTCAACTACATCACCCATCTTAACAGTACCTCTTTCTACTCTACCAGTTGCAACTGTACCACGACCAGTAATCGTAAATACATCTTCAACAGGAAGCAAGAAAGGTTTGTCTGTAGCACGAACTGGATCTGGAACATAAGTATCCAATGTATCCATTAATTCGTTAATGCAATCGATGTCTGGTGAATCAAAATTACCAGCTTCAGCTGCTTGAAGAGCCTTCAAAGCAGAACCTTTAATGATTGGAGTTGTATCTCCAGGGAAACCGTACTTGTTAAGCAAGTCTCTAATTTCCATTTCAACCAAATCAATTAACTCAGGGTCATCAACTTGGTCAGTTTTGTTCATAAATACTACAATGTATGGGACACCAACTTGTCTAGCAAGAAGGATGTGCTCCATAGTTTGTGGCATTGGACCATCAGATGCTGCAACGACGAGGATAGCTGCGTCCATTTGTGCAGCACCAGTAATCATATTCTTGACATAGTCCTTGTGTCCCGGACAGTCAACGTGAGCATAGTGACGAGTAGCCGTTGAGTATTCTTGGTGAGAAGTATTAATTGTAATACCTTTCGTTCTTTCCTCTGGCGCAGCATAAATTTGGTCATAAGTTTTTGCTTCAGCAAGTCCCTTGTGAGCCTGAACAATTGTAATTGCTGCAGTCAAAGTAGTCTTACCATGGTCAACGTGACCGATAGTACCAACATTCAAGTTTACTTTGTCTTTGACAAACTTTTGTTTAGCCATTTTGTTCTCCTTTATAAAGTTCGATAGCGCTATATACTTAATCGGCATAGACTCTTCCCCATTCTAATTAACTTAAGAGTGTCGCGATCACAATCAAACTAACTAAAATTTGCGTTGTATTCACATCCTAACCAAACCCTAAAACTCGCGAATTCTAGTCATTTAATTATTCAATAAATACTGTGCAGGTGAAGATTCATTACCAACTAAAAAGTGTAATGGATGCTATCCCAGTATTAAGTATAGCGAAAATTTGATTTAATGTCAAATGTTTTATGCATAATTTTCTTAATTTCTTTAAAATATCTATTTAGAAAAATTTTTAAGAAAAATTGCTTTGCTTTAGCGCCATTTGACAAATCACCAAAGCAAATATATTATATTCTGTTATTAATTATTTTTTGCCCTTTCGCCAATGATTTTGTCAGCAACGAATTTAGGGACTTCTGCGTAATGGTCAAGTGTCATTTGGAATGTACCACGACCTTGTGTAAGTGAACGCAAGTCAGTAGCATAACCGAACATCTCTGCCAAAGGTATCTCAGCATTGATGATTTGTTGTCCATCTCTGTTTTCCATCTCTTTAAGGTTACCACGACGACGGTTAATGTCGCCCATAACATCGCCAAGATATTCTTCAGGCACTTGAACATTTGTCTTCATAATTGGTTCAAGAATTACTGGGTTAGCCATCTTAGCACCCTCTTTGAATGCCATAGAACCAGCAATCTTAAATGCCATTTCTGAAGAGTCGACATCGTGGTATGAACCATCGATGACTGTTACTTTGAAGTCAACTGTTTCAAATCCAGCAAGAACCCCATTCATTCTAGCTTCATTGATACCTGCTTGAATAGCAGGGATGTATTCTTTAGGAATTGAACCGCCGACTGTTTTATCTTCGAATACAAATCCTGAACCTTGTTCCAATGGTTCCATTGTAACGATACAATGTCCATATTGACCCTTACCACCTGATTGACGAATGTATTTACCTTCAACTTCGACAGGTTTTTTGATTGTTTCTCTGTATGCAACTTGTGGTTTACCAATATTTGCTTCAACATGGAACTCTCTCAATAATCTATCTCTGTAGATATCAAGTTGTAATTCACCAATACCAGCCATAATTGTTTGACCGCTTTCAGGGTCAGTATATGTCTTAAAGGTTGGGTCTTCTTTAGCGAATCTTAACAATGCAGCGACCATCTTCTCTTGACCTTGTTTTGTCTTAGGTTCAATAGCGATTTGGATAACAGGTTCTACAAAGTGCATTGGTTCTAGAATAATTGGATGCGCTGGGTCACAAAGAGTATCACCTGTTGTAGTATCTTTAAGACCTACTATAGCAGCGATATCTCCTGCTCTAACTTCATCAATTTCCTTTCTTTCGTTAGCGTGCATTTGCACGATACGACCAACTCTTTCTTTCTTGTCCTTACTTGAGTTAAGAACATAAGAACCACTTGCTAATACACCACTATATACACGAATGTATGTTATTGAGCCATAAGGGTCATCTGCAATCTTAAATGCTAATGCACTAAATGGTTCTTCATCACTTGTATGACGAACTTCTTTACCATCAGCACTCTCTACTGGTGGTATGTCAAGTGGAGATGGCATATAATCGCAAACTGCATCGATCAATTTACGAACGCCTTTGTTTTTGTAAGAAGAACCACATAATACAAGGTTTAATTTATTATCAATAACACCCTTTCTTAGCGCTTTCTTAAGTTCTTCTTCAGTGATTTCTTCTCCGCCTAAATATTTTTCGAACAAAGCATCATCGCATTCTGCAGCGGCTTCAATCATCTTCTCTCGGTATTCCTTAGCCATATCTAACATATCTGCAGGAATCTCTTTGACGATTGGGTCTTTTGTTGCATCTTCTTCATCGTAGTATGTTGCATCCATCTTAACAAGGTCAACAATACCAACAAATGTATCTGCTGCTCCTATAGGTAATTGAATAGCGACAGGATGAGATTTTGGCAATCTCTTCTTCATCATTTCAATGACTCTAAAGAAGTTAGCATCATTAGTATCCATCTTGTTAACATAAGCAATTCTAGGAACATTACATTCGTTTGCTTGTTTCCAAACATTCTCTGATTGAGGTTGAACACCACCACGAGCACAGAAAACAGCAATAGCACCATCGAGCACTTTAAGTGAACGAGAAACTTCAATAGTGAAGTCTACATGTCCTGGTGTATCAATAATATTGATTCTTTTGCCCTTCCAATGAGTAGTAGTAGCAGCACTTGTAATAGTGATACCTCTCTCTTGTTCTTGGACCATCCAGTCCATAGTAGCAGCGCCTTCGTGAACTTCACCTATTTTGTGAGTTTTACCGGTAAAATACAAAATTCTTTCAGTAGTTGTAGTCTTACCAGCGTCGATGTGCGCCATAATACCGATATTACGGATATCAGCAAGAGCATATTCTCTAGCCATAATTAACTCCTTAATTTTTTCTATAGATTTTATTTAATTCATAAACATGAGAAAATCAAAAACTACATTATGCTTTGCAAAAACATACGCATAAGTGCAAATTCCATTAACATAACATAGTTTTTTTAAAATTACCAACGCATATGAGCAAATGCTTTGTTTGCTTCTGCTTGTCTATGCATTTCTTCTTTTCTTTTGATACTAGCACCAGTGTTGTTGTAAGCATCAACGATTTCAGCAGCCAATCTCTCAATCATAGTTCTTTCGCTTCTTTTTCTTGAGAAATTAACCAACCAACGAATAGCAAGTGTTTGTCTTCTATCTTTAGTAACTTCAACAGGAACTTGATAGTTAGCACCGCCACCTATTCTTCTAGACTTAGTCTCGACAATAGGTGAAATGTTCTCAATTGCTTGAGAGAAAACATCCATTTGAGGTGCACCAATTTTAGCACTAGCAGCATCAAAAGCATTGTAGACAATATTTTGTGCTATCTCTTTCTTACCATCAAGCATAACTTGATTGATTAGTTTAGTAACGACCTTAGAATTATATCTTGGGTCAGGAAGCACATCTTTCTTAGGAACTCCGCTTCTTCTAGCCATTTTTATTCTCCTTTTTTAAATTTTAATACATTATCGACTATTTACTTTCTTTCTTAGAGCCATACTTAGAACGAGATTGATTTCGTTTAGCAACCCCAGCGGTATCTAGTGTGCCACGGATGATATGGTAACGAACACCAATCAAGTCTTTAACTCTTCCACCGCGAACCAAAACGACGCTATGTTCTTGAAGATTATGACCAATACCTGGAATGTAAACAGTTGCTTCTGATTTATTGCTAAGTCTAACTTTAGCAACCTTACGCATTGCTGAGTTTGGCTTCTTAGGTGTGATTGTCTTGACTTCTGTGCAAATACCCCTCTTTTGTGGGCATTTATCGAGCAAAGGTGATTTTGACCTATTCTCAATCTTTTTGCGACCCTTTCTTACCAATTGATTAATGGTAGGCATTTTCTACGACCTCCTATAGTTTTAATAAAATAGTTATAACGAAAACAAAACATTCTCCATTGTAACTGTAGCCCTAAAAACAACAAAATATTTAATCTTTCAAAAAGGAAATTTATTTATCTGTTGTATAACATATGAGCGTTAACATTATTTTGTCGTCTACAAAATAATTGATTGTTGTTCGACTTCCAACACACAAATTCTGTACACATAATAATTAACACACGACAATTTATTCTATAAAAAAACAAATTGTCTATAAACGATATGTCATAGACTGTGGATATTCTAGCATAAATAAAGTTTTCTGTCAAGTAATTTAATAAAATTTGATTAATATTTGTCAATTTTTTATTTACCGAAACTCTATGAAATTATCTATGTAATCTTACACTAGAATTTACAACAAAAATGTTAAAAAACTAAAACACCTAATTAGAATATTCACATAATCTAATTAGGTGCATACAAAATTTCTTAACTAATTTATTCAATATTATTCTACATTTTGTAAATCACTAGCATTTACAATATACCCTTGCATTTCAATTTGTTCGCCATCTCTTAAAACAATGAAACTAATATTGTCTCCTTGTCTAAATGTATAGGTGTAATCAGTTATCTCAAAACTTTGATTGATGTTTTTAACTTCTCCATTTATAACTAGACTAACAATAACATCTCCTGCTTGTAGTCCCATTTGACTAGCAATGCTATTATCATTAACAGTATTGATAGATATTGTCTCAACAATTTCTCCATAACCTGTCTCACTATCATATACATATTTTGAATTAGTTGTATCAACTGTTATGCCAAAACTTAATGTATATACGCCATTAGTTGAGTCAACGCCATCTCTATCATAGTAAATAATGCTATCAACAACATTAGTTACAATATCTAATGGTATAGCGTAGTTGATATTTTGGTCTGTTTTATCGCCTGCGTTAACAATACCTATTAAATCTCCGCTAGAGTTAAATAATCCGCCACCAGAATTCCCATTATATACAGCGGTGTCAATTCGCATTGAACGATGCAAGCGAGTTGTTCCATCTACACTTAGTGATATGTATTCGTTGTCAACACTAACAACACCTTGAGAAACACTGATTCCTTCGCCTTCAGTATTACCTATCGCTATAGCAGTCTCGCCCACATAATAGTTATCTGCAAGTGTAACCGCTTTAGCATTCCCATTAATTTTGAGAATATCACTTGTTTTAGCCTTAATAACTGCTAAATCAGTCGAAGCAGAAGCCCCTACTAACTCAAATTGTATAGCATAGTCTCCGTATTCATAAATTGGATAACCGCTAGTATCCGTTGTATCTTGTTGCTCCGGTTCACTTTCGCTACCATATAGATACCCCATAATCTTGTAGGCAAAATGCCCGCCATTGTCAGCATTTGCATTCTCGTTATACACTACATGATAGTTAGTAACTACATAAGTATAATCTTCATCCATTGCATATATAATCGCACTACCTGATTCAACCGTTATCCCTTTAACAACATTTGTCATAGGCCAACCATAACTTGTTGAAGTCTTATACTCAGTATATACCTTTAAGCACGATTGTAGACTCTCGTTAATCGCTACAGTATTATCAGTATATTTATAATCTAAATACTTGTCTAGAAAGTCAGCAAATGACAAATCTTGACCATAAATTGACTTATATAATTCGTAAATCTCATTTATGCTAACATCCTGCCCATCTTGCCCATCTTGACCATTAGAAATAGTAAAATAATCTACTGAACCATCTGAATATGTAATAGTATAGATATCATCGAGTCCTGAACTTGATGACTTCTCAATAGAAGTTATGTAAACTTGATTATCGCTTGAACTAGAACAACTAGCGAACAAAATACAACAAGGTATAATTATTACTAATATTGCATACAATAAATATTTATTCATTTTATCCTCGCAACAAAAAATATACCACAAAATTTTAAAAAATGTTTGTATTTTTTTACGAAAAAATTGAATTTATCTAAAATGTACAAAAATATTTATTGATAAATTGAACAATAAAATTAATTTACATTAAGTAAGTATTAACACCCTTTTATTTCTATACATTAAATTGTAATAATGTTTTATTTTTTTGTGCTTTCTTCAATTAAACTATAAAATATAATAACAAGTTATTAACTAATTTAATGTAATATTTATTTATATAATTATACAAAAAAAGTATATGACTAATTCGTCATATACCTTTTTTTTGTTAAATATTACTATTCCCATCTTTATTAGTGTTATTAAAGATACCTTGGACACCTCCGGTATAACCTGTATCAATTTTACTAATATTTGTCGAACTACCTTCACTTGTTACTTCAACATAATAGTTAATTCTATTCATTGATGTTTGGCTATATCCTGCTATACCACCGACATAGATATTTTTAGCAGTAGTATTAACATTTATATCCATTGAAATGTAAATATTTAAGTTATTGTAGAACATCTTACTTGTATCTGTCTCACTATATCCAACAAATCCACCGACATAGGTCTCATTTGCTATATTATTTGAATTAATATAGAATACATTAATAGTTGAATTTGTTTGTTCGTATGTCGTATCACGAACATCACAACTCTCGATTGTTGAAGTTCCCTTTGACCTATATCCAACAAAACCACCAATATTTGTATAAGCAGTTGTCAAAACTTTGCCGTTAGATGAATCTGCTCTTATCTTGATATTCTCGACATAGTTTCCTTCGCTCTTACCAGACTTAATCTTACCAATCATACCACCGACATTGACTGCCTTAGCGAATGTTTCGCTATTGCCTAATCTAAAGTCAACGCCTACAATATTGACTGTTGAGATATCGCCATTGCTTACGCCGACAACACCACCTATAGACAATATCGCTTCTTTAGCACCCGCACCAACTGTACAATTATCATATACAATGCTTGCGTTGCTAACTGAAATATTAGCCATTACACCATTGTTAGTACCTACAATAGTACCCACTCCTATTTCATTTGTTCCAGAGAAATCTGTTGCAAAATTAATAGTCGTGTTAACAAATTTGATATTTTGTAATGTACTATCTTTAGCAATCGTGTTAATGAAACCAAAATTAGAATTATTAATTGTGGTATTCATATTGTAAATAGTCTTACTAGCGCCATCTAATGTCCCATACAATTCATCAATATAATTTGTTGTAACTGTGTCAGTGCTTAAAGGTACAAAGCAGTAAATATCTCTTTCTAGACTATAAACATATTTTTTGTCGCTTTCTTGATTTAAGAAATTGATTAATTCAAAACCACTTTGATTTATAATCTTATATGGAGTTGATACATTTACGCCATTACCTTTGTTAGCGATTTGTGCAACAGTCTTATTCGCATAGTTTAGATATGGGTAACCATAATTAACTAATGTTACAGAAGAACTATTGCCACGGTTAGCAAAATCATTTGCGAATGAACCCCAAGCATTAGGGTCAAAGTATGCTAAACCGCCCTTCAAAATGTCCGCTAAAGTAAGATTTATTGCAGATTGATTATTGACTACGCTCTTTGACTTAACCAAAGTGCCGAGATAATCATTATAGACAAATTCAATAGTTACATCATCCAATATTTCGCTGTCTGGGTTATTGATAGTGTCGCCACCATACACGCCACCATAAGCGACAATGTTCTCTCTATTGAGATAATTTATTCTTCCAAATACATAACTTTCTCTTAAGTTACCCTTGTCTAACAATCCAACCAATCCGCCGACATAACTAGCATTAGCACCTGTATTTTGTCCTAATGTTAATGTGCCACTAGCATACGAATTTGTTATCTGTGAGAACATTGAATTCTCTACAATATCTATATGCCCCGCTATTCCACCGACATTAGTCAAAACTGCTACGCCTGTCTTATCAGTTTGTTCGATTGATACATTGCTTGAACTAAATCCAATATATCCTAGATTCTCGCCGACAATACCACCAATATTGGTCATAGTGTCGCTTGTTCCAGCTACACTAGAACTATCAAAGTATATTATTCCATCAGTAGATACATAAGAAATTGTACCATAGTTTGTGTTCGCTAAAGCACCAACATTTCCTTTGTTAGTAACTGTGAAAGACACATTTTGTAAATTAACATTGTTAATAAGTGCATTCTCGCTGACATTATTAAATAATGGTTTACTTAACTTGTCAATTATGAATCCTGAACCATCAAATACACCCGAGAAATTCTCTCTTGTTTGTGAGTCAGTGAACTGAATGTTATTTGTCATAACATAGTGTTCATTGAGTCCATCGCCGACCGCTTGAGTGAATTCCAATAATTGTTCACTTGTTGATATCATATATGGTCTATAGATAGAACCCTCACTTGTCTTTGTGCCCATATCATTTCTTGCCCAACTTAACAATGGAAGTGTGTTGTTGTTCTCTATCGCCCAACCACTATCTCCAAAATTAAAGCCACTAAAAGTACCTTGTTTTGTCATACTATAGTACGATACAGCATTTGCTGTCATATCGTGCATAGAAGGTGTAAGATTATTTTGATATGGAGCGTTAGTCTGTGCAAATCCTAGCACATAATAACAAGTATTAAAGAGTGCAGTTGTAGATTTTGTAAGTGAAGTACTACCGATAAATGCGTGACTATTAACATTAGCATTGATAGCATCGCCATACACTTTGATGATACAAGCAGTATAACAATGTGTTATTGATGGGTCAACATTAACTTTCTCAAGTCGCCCTATCAATCCACCTATGCTTACGCCTATAGAATTTGCTGGTAGTTCATTTCTATCAGTCTTACTTATGATATTTCCTACGCTATAACTATCTGATATGTCGATTCTACTAGCATATCCAACTAATCCGCCGACATATTCAATGTTAGATATTGTATAAGTTTGACCTTGTGCATCCCTTGAAGTTACTCCATCTACAACAATATTTCCATCACTGTATGATTGAATTACTCTTAAGTTTGCACTATTATTAGCGATAGATAATGCAGAACGACCAACTACACCACCGACATTGAGTTCTTTGACTCCTTCGATTGATATGTTAGCAGTATTTCTTGCTTTCTCTATCCTTGCTTGTGATATAGTCAACTCTACATATCCAACTACACCGCCTACATAAGCAGTTGTGCTACTTGTATTAGATAAATCTATATTTATAATACCAAAATTGCTACCTGTCGTTTGGTTATTGCCTAGAATTTGTCCAACAAGTCCACCTAAGTAGATATGGTTAGCGCTTGAATCAGTATATTGACTTGTTAGATTTAATGTAGCATTATTTACTATATCTGTAAATGTTGTAGCATTTCCAACACCTACTACACCACCTACAATGAAACCTTTGTTGTAACTTGAATTGAGTTGTAATTCAACGCTTGATAATTCATTTACAACATCACGCACTGTAGAAGAGTTTGAATATCCTACTACACCACCAAAGGCAACATTGGTCTCCGCATTATCTGCTTGAGTTCCATTTATAATTGTTGTTGGTGTAGTTGCACTGCCGTATGGTACTACATCTTGTTCGTAGGTTACAACTCCTTTCTCATAAACACTAATATTGTTAATATTCGCTGAAGTAGCGTAACCGATAGCAAGTCCTATATTACCATTTGATGTATTGACTGCGAATTGTTGATAAGCGTCGCCATCAATGTATTTCTTATAGTCTATCTCCATACTTGCATTAGATATAGCACTACCGCTAGTATAACCAACAATACCGCCTACATAACTAATGATAGAAGGTAAAGAATTAACGCTTGTTTGAGTATTAATATTCATAGGAATATCACACAAAACATTGACTAAATTACCACCTTTAGCATACCCTATAACTCCACCGATATAGTTGCTAGGGACTTTCTCGCCTTCAACAATTTGATAATTCTCTCTTTGGTATTGAATAGACATACCAACAACCGCTGTGATATCTAAAGCAGTATTAGTTACAGTTACATTTGATAATGTAGAATTATCAAATCTATTTGCAACAACGCCATAATAGAAATCTTCGCTATGGTCTAATTCATCTACATTGCCCGTGAAAGTACTAACAACATTGAATGTGAGATTAGTAACTCTCGCACTTCGACCAAAATTAATGAATGGATTCTTAATATTTATGATAGGATATCTCTCTGTACCATCGCCTAATGTGATTTTCTCGCCCAAGAATTCGCCACTAAATGGTATCGCTTCACTTCCTAGACTTATCCAATCACCGCTCAAATCACCCTTATCCGCTCTACTATACAAACTGATGTCGCAACGAATAATATATGTAGCATTTGGTGCATCCTTCAAAAATTCCAATAATTCATCTTTGTTATCTTCAGTGATAATGATTTCAGTCGCTTGAGTCGTAATATTCAATAATGGGAATACGCCTGTTTGAATAGTCCAATCTTCCGAACTATAAGTGCTAAATATCTCATTTTTATTATTATAGAGAGTACTATAAGTAGCGGTAGCATAATCGCCAACTTTTGAACCGAACCAACCATACATCTCATCATTATCCATAGATGTGAAATTATTTAAGTTATTCAAAATCTCAACATATTCTTCTTGAGTTATTTGTAATTTATCAAATTTTGCTGCGCCGAAGAATTGTAAATCAACAGTTGAAGTTCCAGCAGTATTCAAAGGTAATTTGTATACCGCATAGTTAGTATTCTCTACCCCAACACCATCAAATATTTTTGAGATGTCAGTAGCATTTACATACCCAGCCAATGCGCCCGCTTGAACACTTTGTCCGTTCACAAGTTGTGCAGTTGATATTGAATAATTGTTAGCAAGTACAATCTTACTAAATTGAGATATGACTTCAGTTGATGTAGTTGTCTTATCATCCACTGTAGTAGTTACAACATACTCATCCATATACCCAAACATTCCACCGAATGCTACTTGAGATTGAACATCCCCTGTTGTATAGATTGAGTCATAACTTCCGCCTTTAGAATAACCTACTATACCGCCAGCGTACTTAGCATCTCTATTAATAACATTAACTCTAGAATATGAGTCTAATATCGTACCGCCAATATTAGCACCTGCTATACCGCCAATATAATTGCTTAGACTTATGAATAGGTTAGTTTTTCCACCGCTTACACCTTGTGCTAACGAATCAACAAGTGCCAAATCATCGCCTTCATAAGTGATTCTTGCCTTCTCAATCTTATTGAAGTTAACACCGACAAGCCCACCTACTATATCATCACCTGATAACTCTTGTTTTGTAAGCGTACCTGAATCTATGTTGACTACAAAATTTAAGTCATACAATTCGCCATAGTTGACACCGACAATACCACCTGTTCTCTCAGCACCGATTTGAACATTTCCATCAACCTTTAATGTCCTTATTCTTTGCTCATCACTCTCTATTGATACAATCGCACCTATTATACCGCCAGCATAAGATGTACTGCCGTACATTACTTTGATTGAATCTTCCATAGTAGAGTATAGAATCTCGCCGACATTTGCCGCTTCTGTATTACCTACAACAAAATTCATATCAGTATAAATATTTGAAGTTGAACCCTTTCTATAAGTAGCGCGAACGCCAATATTGCTTTGTATTGTTTGCACTTCGCTACTACCTATCAATACTCCAACAAGTCCACCTACTATATTCTTACCTTGAACGAATGCTCCTTCTGCGTCAATGTCAATTCCTAATAATATAGAATCTACAGCAGAACCAGCCAAAGCGCCAACTAATGGAATCTCAGTAGCAGAGACTGACGCAAAGTTTAGTCTCAAATTCTTGATAACTGCTCCATCTAATCTCTCAAACAAACCAAATTCAACTTGATTTTGGTCAGCGTTCTTCTCCCCTGTTACAGTTATATTTGATAACAACATATTGTTACCTTCAAGTACAGCACTGAATATAACTTTACTTGAATATAGACCTGATACAGTTTCAGAAGTTTGAGAGAAGTTAAGGTTATTGACTATTCTTATATGTTTAGTAGTAGCAGTCTCGCCTTCTACTGTCTCTTCAATATTTATTATGTTAGAACCAAATCTTCCGTTAACACTATTATTTTGCATTAAATTATTGAATTTAACTGCAGTATTAACAATATATGGGTTAATCTCAGAACCTAATTCATAGCCTATAACATAGTCGTATACCATAGGTTCGCCCAAGGTCTCTTCTTGAGTTGTTGCTTCAAGGTTGTTAGATAATTGTCTTTGAGATATCGCTATTTGGTTAGCAGTATTCAACTTAGGCAAATCATCGCCTTCAAGCGACCAGATTCCGTATTTACTCATATTAGCATTCTCAACAAATGCAAAGCCTACATATTCGCTTATTTGTGATTTATTCTCTTCATTAATTGCTATAGCAGGTTCATCTGCAAATACAACAGTTGAAGATTCCTTAATATAATATGAATAATTAATCTCGCCTTCATTTTGTATTTCGTTAAAATCGTTAACGCCTGTAAATGGTCTATATGAAGCGTTGTCATCGACTTCAGTATCTGCTAATAATACACTGCAATCAGCATAAGAGTATTGAATTGTCGCTCCATCGCCATTCTCATTTACAAAGCCTGCTGAGTTGCTTGGACTTCTTATAACGAATGAAGCATAACTATTGCTAATATCTCCGTCATTATTAAGTACGAAGCCTGCAACACTTCCCTGAGACTTCAAGTTAGCGGAATTATCTAACTCTTCGCCTTCAGCGTAACAACCTGAGATAGAACCACCATTCAATGTTACAAAACCAGCAGTTGAACTTACATTAGCAATAACTGAGTTATTGTTAATAAGAACATTCTTAACATAACTTGAACTAATCGTATTTGAGTTAAGTGCTACAAATCCAGCGACAATTCCATTTGCGGTCAATTCAATATTGCCACCAACCCAAGAGTCGCCTTTGAGAGCATCGATTGTTGTTGATACTCTTAATCCTATGTTGTCGCTATCTCGACCAACTCTAGAATTCGTAATATATCCGCTATTTTGCCCTGCAAATAGACCGATATAATTATTTGTGTATGATGAACTAATAATTAAACTTGTTTGTATTATAAAACTTGTATTATCAACTTCACCACTAACAATGACATCATTATTGCTATTAGTACTTAATTGAATAATATTGACAACTTCGCAGTTTGTGATAGTACCAGAATTAGTACCAGCGAAGAAACCAAAATTGACTTGACTTATGTTTGTTAAATTCAATGTAGCATCTAGACTTGAAGAAGTATTAGAAGTTGTAGTTCTTGTTAATAAGCCATTAATGTTAAGAACAACATTCTTAATTAATGTTGAAGAAGATACTGTCGCAAATAACCCAACATTAACTGTACTTTGTTGCGTATCTAGCACTAATGAATTAATGTTTATAATACAACCATTTCCATCTAATGATGCAAATTTCGCTTCTATAGGAGTATAATTCTCTAAGGTTATATCTTTCATTAAGATATAATGTGCCCCTTCCTGCATTGCTTCAAATTCTGCTTGTGAATAAATAGGTAATGGCACTTCTTCAGTTGTTGTGTTGTTAACATTGACTAAACAAGTCATACTCTTATCAATAAGAGTTTTGCCTGTAGTTGGCGAATTTGCCTTATCTATCAATATAGGTTGATATTCGCCATTCACAAAGTCATAATAATATGTGATATTTAATGTCAATTTGTCGACAGTACTAACTCTAGTACCATAGACTGAATAATAACCACCATTCATTGTATTATAATTGTAGTTATAATAACCTGTTGACCCTTTTAACTTATCAAATGCTTGTTCCGCAGTGTACCAAACAGGCACATCTCCTGCTGACACATCGTGTTGTCTAGATATCAATAATTCAAATTCTTCTATTTTGTTTTGAATATCTTCGTAAGGTTGTGCTTCACTAGAAGGTAAATCACTAGGTTTTGTAGCATACACAGCGATTATTCTTGCTCTTAAGGTTGTAGCAGAATTTAATTCAATGTCAAGTATATTATTATTTCCTTGAGTTCTATAACCATCTATTGCTACGCCTGTTATGATATAATCAACTACTGTCAAGGTTATCTCATCAGTAACAACTAGGCGAACATTATCTACAGTCGTATCTAGTTCTGCTCTCAAAGTAAATTGAGAACCTGTAGGTAAATTAATATTAGAAGTTAATTGTGCTATGACATTTCCAACAAATTTTCCGCTAAATTGCGTTTGATTAGCGCTAAATGTTACATAAGTTGGGTCAGTAACTCCTTCAACAGACAATGTTATTGTACCTGCCATTGAGTTAACATTTAATGGGAAGTTAAGTGTTGTACCACGAGCATATTGATTATTATAATTTGAATTATAGTCAATTGTTATGCTTGGGCTAAATTGTGTGTACAAAGTCTTAGTCTGTGTAAATACTGCTTGCCCATCTCTATATGCCACAATATTTATATCAAACGGCAAATTCTCAGGCATATTTGATTTAATCAATGTTGACACATATAGATTGCCATCGAATACATAACCATTATAATCTTTGATAGATGCTAAACTCAAACGAATACCATTAGTGATTATTTGAGCATCAGGATAGATTCTCTCGATTTGCCCACCATTGTATACCTTCTGCAAGAATGAAATGTTCTCACCATTGACAGGCTCGCTTGTAATGTCTACATAGTCGATTTGACTAAAACTTGGATAAATATTTATCTTAAGTAGTCCTTCAATACCGCTTGAAATCTTATCAGTAGCGACTTCATCTTCACGGACATTGCCATCAGGGAAGTGTAATACTGATATTCTCTCAATAGTCTGTGGTGCTACAATCAAACTAAAGTGCTCTGTGAACTTGTCTGCGACACTAAATGCTATATCATATAAAGTATCTACCCTTGTATTTTGTAAATTAGTGGTTGGAGTGAATTCAAATGTCATCAATAATTGATTAATGCTCTCATCAAAATTAAATTCTATTAATGACACATTGAACATTGAGTCTTGACCATTATCCACTCTTTGAATAACAATATTATCAATACTTGGCTCAAAGCCTTCTTGAATGAATATTTCGTAACTGTCAACTACAACATCGCCATTTTTGATAACAATCTCACTTACAATCTCAGTATTTAAGTCGGTTGTTATAATTGTCTCAACCTGTGCCTTTTGACTTGGTGTGATATTAGATTGATTTTTGTCTAATTGTAAGTCTACCGCACCATTAAAGATTGTTAAATCAATAGGTTTCTCTGTCCAAGGCAATATGACCTTAACATTGTCACCACCAAAGTTTGCGGTTATATATGCAACTTCATATATAATTTGATTTTTAATAACTTCGTTAGCAGTGATAATCTTTGTAAAGTTGTATTCAACAAAATTATATTCTACTTCTTCTATAGTTTCCTTCTCGCTATAGTTAAGTGAAGCATAGGTATATAGTTCTCTATATGCTATACCGAATTTTGTTCCAACGACATTTTCGCCATTTTCAAAGGTATAGCGAATCTCTTTAGAACTATCCAAAAGCACCTGTAATTGTCCATCAGTATCTTCGCTAAATGAATTCAAACCATTTGTAATGTATAATTCCAAATAATCATAAACATCTTCATTGAGTTGAGAAGATATTTTTATCTTACAATAACCTTCACTAACAACAATGATATTTCCGCCATCAATCTTGATGACATCAAAACCTTCAACTATTGTTGCCTTGACTCTAACAATTCTATTAGTCAATGGGGATACTTCAAGTCCTATTAAGTCATTCAATGAAATAACATAATCGCTAGCAGTGTCATTATTACCTTTTTGACTAAATATAACTGCTTGATTGTCGCTAATTTTTATGTGTCTATTATCAACGCTATCATTCAAAACAACTTTCAAACTTGTAGGAGCGACTGTAATAAATTCGCTATCAGCATAGATTAAGTATGGATAACCTTGATTTACATTCTCTGCCTGCCTGAATGTCGCTATAAAGTCCCAACCTGTGTAAGTGTTAATATTCTTCAAATCGTCGCTTGTCTTTCCTTGTGCCCCGCCATTAACTGAGCCTACAGAAGATGACAAGTAATAAGAATTAGAAGTTGTAGGTGCTGAATGAATATTTCCAATAAAATTATCAATATTGCTTACTGAATAAACATTTGCGATTGAGCAACCGCCCATAGTTTGACCGATAAATCCGCCTAATGAATATGTTTGGAAAGTATCTAACTTATAAAGCTTGCTTATTGAATAAGAATTTTGAATAGTTGTATTGAGTGCTTGCCCTACTAAACCACCAGCATATCTATTGCTTGAACTTGTGTTAGAGTAAACACCAATTTTTGTTGTTGCCTGACTCTTAGATATGATAGCGCCATTCATTGTTTGACCGATAAGTCCGCCGACATTTGCGTAACCCATTATAGCGTACAAATCGCCTGTAATAAATGAAGTTGAAGAACCATACTCTAAGTTTCCGCCCTGCATTAGACCAACTAGTCCACCTACAGATTCTACACCATAGACATAGGATGAACCGTCTTGATAACTCTCAAATATTGCTACGCTTATACTACCTTCGTTGAGTCCCACAATACCGCCGACATAGTTACCGCCAACGACACCGCATCTAGAGAATACATCATTGATGCTACCAACATTGTATCCTACAACACCACCGATATTCTTACCGCTTTCATTGCCTTGAGAATTTTTTACCCAAACATTGCCGTAACTAGATATGTTTTGAATTTTACCAAAGTTCTTGCCGACTACGCCACCAACTGCCATTGTAGTAGGTGTTGTGTTCATAATAATGTTCAAATTCATTATCATATCATTGTCTTGACCATTGAATGAGAATACAAATTCATTGTCTTGACCTACCATATCATTGACAAAAGCGTATTGCCCATCAACAAGACAATTTTCATTTAAGATACCGACAAATCCGCCAATGTAACTCTCGCTAGAGATATTGTCTATGCTAATAGTGCCTTGTCCACTAATATTTGTATTATTTATTGAACTAGATAATGTCGCTTGTTCAGTCTCGCCATTTTGGTTAACAAATTCATAAGTGTTTTGGTTAACTACTGATGCTACAGCACCGAAATTGATTTTTGCTTGAGAAGCATTGCTAATTTTAGCAGTATTTCTTAGAACAATTTGAACATTATGAATCTCGCCTTCAAATCTTGAAGTCAAAAGTCCCAAATTAATAGTTATTGAATTGTCATAATCTCCTACAATATTGACATTGTATTCACTAAATTCAATATATAGGTTGCTAAAACTTGGAATAATGCTTACAGGTATTGTATCAGTATTTACTGACCCTTTGACAACTCCAAATAACGCATAATACACATCACTTGTAGCGTTCTCTATCGTTTGATTAAGTCTAACGCCTAAAATCTTTGAATCAACATACACGCCATTAGGATTATCAGTAGTTGGTTTTACTAAATAGTGTCTACCATTAATTGAACCAGTGAAAGGTGTTGTAAAATTACCTAATGCACTTAAGTTAACTTTAGATAAATCTATAGTTTGTATTACTTCATAATGTGCATTTAATCCTGTAGAAATATTCAAGAAATCTACTGCACTAGCGATTTGATAAGGGTTCTCTAATGTACCATCTGCTACATCAACAACAATTTCTTTGTACCTAAGAGTACTACCTTCTTCTTGCAATCTTTGTAAATTAAGTAATAGTTCATTAACTGACAAAGTACCATCATCATTTAAGTCAAAGTTGTATAATTCATCCCTTGGAACAATTACAACTTTAGCAGAACCTGCTCTCAATGGAGTAACTACACCATCTTGTGATACCTTAATTATTTCACTTGCAGGGGTCATAGTACTTATTGTGTTATTTTCTAGATAGTCATACGCGAAGTAATATACCCCACTATTTACCGCCGTCGATGGCAAGGTTGACACTTTAATCTGTTGTGTGTTAGTTGTGTCTTCGCCTACTCCTAACCCTGTCTTAAAGTACATATTGTAATATGTCTTACCATCCACAACTTGTGTATTTGTGTTATAGACAACTATTTCATTAACTTTTGTTGCTTTATTAATAGTTACTTCACAAATACTTCTATATACTCTGTCGAATTCGTGTATTTCAGCGATTATACCAACTGATGCAGTATAATTATTGTTATTAATCTTACCTAAGAATGTTGCCTGCCCTTGTCCGTGATAGAATAGTATACCATTTTGACCTACAATCTTATAAGTATCTTGCGAATTCTCTATGTCGAACATTTCGCCATAAATGTATATTCTAATAGCGTTTCTTTGAATATACGCATCATTCATTTGAACATTGAAGTCTACTGTAGAATATAGCGAAGCATCATAGTATCCAATAGTGTTAATATCATAAATCGTCGCAGAAGATTTGCCTATGTTAAATTCTGTGATAGGATTAAAACTAAAGAATTCTATCTCTTGAGTAACATCTTGTGCAATTATTGTATTGGTGTCTTCATCATACTTTGCGTAACTAAATGTCGCTGTTATTGTTGTAGTACCTTGAGACATTGAGCGAATAGTCCCTTGATTTGTAATTGTCGCTACAAAGGTTTGACTAGAAGTGTAACTCAAATTCCAAATTGTCCCATCTACATTTGACTTAGCGATATATAGTCCAATAACGCTATTTACATTAGCATTAATTTTGGTAAGAATGTTATTCTCGCCCCTTTCAATGCTTGCTATTTGCTCTTTGTAAGCATTCTTGTTGACATCTACATACGCTGTGTCAGTTGGCACAACTACATTAATTGTCGCAGGCGTTGTAGATATTCCGTTAGGCGCAGTCAAACTCAATGTCGTTATACCAGCACTTAAAGGCTTTATATATAATTTACCATTCTCAATCTTTGCTGACAAAACATTAGGATTTTGAACAAGTACTCTCAAATTATCTAATTCAAATCCTGCAAGCGTTGTGGCAATATTAATATCAGTTACTATTATTTTGTTAACTATGTATTGATACTCTTGATAGTCGCTCTTATTTAAGTCAATATATGCTTGTTCGTTAACAAATGATATTGAGTTTATACCATTTTTTACATTAATTGTTATCTCGTTATACACTCTAGCGTCTACATCAAATGTAGAGTTACCTACTACTGTTAATTTGCACACAAATTCAGTGAAGTCGACACCTTCTTTTGGTTTAACAAATATGATACCGCCATTACTCATACTATGACTAAGAATATCATTAATTTTAGTACCTGAAGAAGTGAAGAAGTCTAATTTACTTAAATTTGCTTTACTTACATCATCAGCACTAAATGTTATGCTCTTATTAGCAGCGTTTGTAGGGGTAACTTCTATAGACACCTTGGTTCCATACGCTGTATCAGCAGTGCTTGCATAACTATCAAATACTGTTATGCTTGAATTACTACTTGAGCCATTGACATAGATAGTATCAATCAAATCAATGATTTCAACATTTATAGTCTTCTCTATGTATTCTTGTTCTGTAATTCCTACTATACCTATTCTAAAAGTTATTGTTGCTTTGCTTTGTTCAATACCTGTTACTTTAAAGATTAAATTTTGACCTGTCAAGCGTTGAACGCTTATGACATTGACATCGCTAACTTGTGCATAAGCGATATATTCTTCGGTTGGATTGTCTATCCTTATCTCAACAGGTATGTTATTATAATTTGTATTCTTGCCAACACTTAAGACATCTACTATTTCCATATTGTTTGCGACAATATGAATACTGTCTTCGTTGAGTTCATAATATATGTACACTCTTGTTGTCGTAACAAGTTCTTCGTTATGTATACTCCTTGCTACTACTGTAACATATCTTTCGGCTGGTTGAGCATTTACAGTCAATAGACCATCTTCAGTGATGGTTATACCATTAACTGCAGTCTCTAAAGAATATGTAACTTCTTTTTGATTAGTGAGCGTTGGTTCATAATTAAAATTAGAAGTTGAGAATTGATACTGCTTACCAACTGCTACTGCTAAAGAGAAATCATTATCAAAACTTAACCCCGTTATAGGTTCAATTACCTTAAGCGGAACTAATGTAGATTTATTCCCTTCCTGACTCATAACAGTTATGACAGTCTCACCGGGTTGAAGCGCTACTATTGTCGCAGTGTACACCCCGTCTACCACTTCTACTGATATTGTAGCAAGCGACTTGTCCATAATGTCAAAAAGCACTTTTGTAGATTGCTTTTTGTTCTTATTCTCAATGTGCGCTTGCAAATAAGCAGTGTTAGGTGGAGTCTCAGGTTCTTCAGCATCTTGTCCTTCGCCTTCTTGCTCATCTTCAGACTCTCCTTCTTGTGAATCATCAAGCGTATCGTGGTTAAGAACAATCTCGATACTCTCTTGTTCTACAATTAGTTTCATATCTTTGTATGGGTCATTATTACAAGCAGAGAACAACATCCCTGAAGCAGTAATTAATATTAAACAAATCAATAATAACTTATTCATAACTTCTCCATAAAATTTACTTTTGTATTTTATGCAATTTTGCATTTTTTACAATAAAATGTATAAATTTTTATTTTTTTTATTTTACTCTAAAATTGTATCAAAATTCGACATATAAAGTCAAATAAATTGCTTGATAATTGATAATTTTTATTTATTTTTTGTTAAGAAATAGAATATATGAATTTTTTTTAATAAAAAAACAACCTTGCTTAAACAAGGTCATAAATTTACATATTTTTTATATTCAACTATTATTTATTTACGGCATTTAACTTTTGTTTTTTTATTAATAATTTTTGTTTTGTTGCTAGTCCACCTTTGATATGCTTCTCTTCAAAATGTATTTGTAAAATTTTTTGAATACTAACATATAACTTGCGATTAATATGTGGCAATCTATATTTTAAATCATTATGTACTGTACTTTTTGACACGCCCATTTTATTTGCAGTTTGGCGAATAGTGCTTTGAGTTAAAATAATGTATTCTGCTTCTTTGATTGTCCTTAATTCAATTTCAGACATACTATTTCCTCCTACAAAAATAATATGTCGTATGTTGTCGAATTAGAAGTATATTATGTAAAAACTTGTCAAAAACACATTTATAGGTCGTATAAATATATAAATTTAATAATTATGATACAAGGTTTTATATTTATTTTTATTATTTATTAATTTATAATCTATTTTTAACATAATTTATAACATATATCTTTAATTAATTTATACATATAATTTTAAGTAATTTATATCACATAGTTTTAAATAATTTATAATCTACATTTAAGTAAATTTATAATCTATAATAAACTAATTTACATAACATAATTTAAAATAGTTTATAATGTTTTATAATTTTTTTTATTTTTTAACAAAAAAAAGGGAAAAATTAAATTCCCTTGTTAACTATTGTACAAAAATATTTGTACTTAATATAAATAAAATAATTAATATATCAATAATTATAATATTAATTTTTGTGTGTTTCTATATATTTGCAAACATCATCTATAGTTTTAAGATTTTTAGCATCTTCATCGCTAATTGTAATACCAAATTCATCTTCAAGTGTCATAAGCAATTCAACAAAATCAAGAGAATCAGCATTTAAGTCTTCTAATAGACGACTATCTGGTGTAATCTTATCTTTGCTAATGTTTAATTGTTTAGCAAGAATATCCTGCAATTGTGTAAACATTTATTTCCTCCTTACTGAATTTATTGTCAAAAGTATACCATATATTTTATTATTTGCAAACTATTTTTGATAAATAAGACATATTTTGTCAAATTTAACAAAATTTCGTTATGCCATCTGCTTTAATTTCTCTAATATTTTATTTAACCTAATAAGTGCTTCTTCAGCCTTTTTCTCTATCTCAATTTTGAGCGGATCGCCTGCGCTAATATAATCTTCTCTCAGTTCTTTGATAAATTCATTGAGTTTTGTTCTCTCACTCTGCAAATGCTCAAGTGCTTGTGCCTGTGCTGATAAATACTGTAATGTTTTGTCATTGCCTTTGGTCATAATTTCTCCATTTTGTTATCAATATTTGGTTTTTGATATATAACATACTGTTCTTGAGCACTATCCCCTGCGTACCCTTGAAATTTCGCCCCCTGATATAATATAGGACTTTTTTTCAATTTTTGTTTGACAATGTCCGCTAATTTATTTGCATTCATTCCAACAGTTACATCTAATAACGGATAATCAGGGTTATTATTATCATATTCTTCGATAAAAGCGTTTATTCCCCGCATAAATGCTTCATAGACTTGTTCGCCCTTATCTCCTTCTTTATAATGGTCTTTGACAACAAAATTATTGAATACGGCGTATTGCCTTTTTTTGTTAACATACACAGTTGACTTGGCGATGAAATCTCCGTTCTTGTCTTTAATAACTATATTTTGTACTCTTGGGTCAAGTGCTGACGACTGCATTATACCAAAACCTAATGCCCCTAATCTAGCACAGCATTTGCAAATATTGCCTAGTACTAGGTTATACTCGCTGTGTTTACTTAACCATTCAAATGTGAAGTCAGCATCAACTTTGTCTAACAATTTTGATAATATTGTCTTTTCAGTGTTATCAATCTCTCTATTAACAGCGTCTATCTCATCGAAAACATTTTGCGGTTGCTTTTTTGATTCTTCAAAAATATTTTGTAACTTCTCAAAATCGCTTTGATTATAACCTGCTAAATGCACAAGTCTTGCTAGTTTCTCATTTCCTTTATTGATATTTTTGTATAGGTTATTGTCCACAAATTCAATTAACTTGTCAACAGTTAATTGTGGTAATAGTTGAGATATTTCATTATAATTATTGATAGCATACACCAAAATTGCACAGTTGTTGTCTTTCTCAAGACTTTTGTAGTTTTGTTTAAAGAAATTTAATAGATTCAAGTTAACTTCACTTGATACCTTTAAGCCTTCTAATTTATCACTTATGTTATCTTTGTTGATAAATTCATCATTCACTAAAGTTTTGTTAATGAAATTTAATACATTAATTCTATGTCTCTCATCATCACAAAATAGACCTAAATTATAACAAAGTTTAAAGAAAGTTGATTGACTATTATAGTCAACAGCACCAAATCTCTTATTCGCTTTGTCAAAATAATCTTTGTGTCTGTGGTATTCAGCGTATTGATTCTCATTCAAACTTAAAGCAGCAACAATATCATTTTTTGATAAAGTATAATTATTTTCATTCAAAAATAAATAATATTTCAAAAAGTTTTGAATTTTCTCGTATTTTTCAACAGGCGAAATAAATGTTGTATTTTTATCAAAGAAATAGTCAGCGTTGTCTAATTTTTGAATGTCGGCAAGCGGTAATTCTATTTTTGATTTCTCACCATCTATGATTATTCTAGAATTTGTCAATAAACAAAAATAATTCTTTCCCTTATAACTTATGCAATAAATATTATTTAACTTCTCTTTATCGCTTAATGTTAGACTAAATTCTTTTTTGTCATCAAATAATATTACATTTTTGAGTTTGCCATTAGAATAGAAATTTTCACTCAACAAACTATGCGTATATTGTTCATTACTGTTAATTAACATTGAATAAGGAATTCTCAACTCTTCAATATTTCTACAGTCTTCAAATGCTGTAGTATTAATCTTGTTGATATTTGCTAATTCTAACTTCTTTATGTTTTTGCACCCCATAAAAGCCATAGAATCTATTTCTTGTAATTTTGAAGGAAAAAGTATTTTATCTATTCCTGACTCATAGAATGCTCGACTCTCAATAGTTCTCAAATTTTGTGGTAATTTAACATTGCGTAAATTCTCACAATGACTAAATATATCGACAGGCAAAACTTCTATGCCATTAGGTAAGTTTATGTTCTCTAGATTTTTGCACGCCATAAAAGTCATAGGTCCCAATACTCGAATAGAATCAGGCAATTTAACACTCTTAAGATTTTCGCACTCTTTGAATGCTCCAACGCCAATACTTATAGTGCCTTCCATTACTTCAATTTCTTCAATTTGTTTACACCCTTCAAAAAGTGAAGAAGGAATATTTTTAATTTTAGGTAAGGTAACATTTTTTACGCTTTCGCATTTACCAAAAGCGCCTTCCCCAATACTTGTAACATTTGCTAAATCTAAATAACCTTTATCTTGTAACTTCTTACATTCAATAAAAGCAGATTGTCCAATACTCTCAACTTTACTAAAATCAAATTGTGGTAAAGTTCTACATCCATTGAATGCGAAGTTTCCAATTTTTTGTACATTATCAAAATTAACTTCGACTAGACTACCACAATTTTTGAAAGCATAATCGCCTATTATTTGAATACTACCACTAACTGACTTTAAGTTATAACAATCTAAGAAAGTGCCCGCTCCTAATTGACTTATAGGCAAATAGGCTTGAGTAAGATTTTTACATCCAGCGAAAACTTCCTTACCAATTTCCTCCATAGAATTAGGTAAATTTATTTCCTTGATAGCAGTATTTTTAAATGCCATACTATCTATCTTTTTTGTATTAAAAAATATAACATTAGATAAATTCTTGCAATCTTCAAAACAACTATTAGGTATGTTATCTACATTAATAATAATGCTCTCTAGTCCGCATCCAAAGAATGCCCTATCCATCAAAGATTGTACATTTTTAAGGTTAACCTTTTTTAGATTGTGGCACCCTTCAAAACAACTTCTACCAATAGATTTTACATTCTTTAAGTCTATATTTTGCACCCCAGAATTAGTGAAGGCAGAATCTAATAAATATTTAACTTGACTAGGTAAAGTTATGTCAACTAGATTGTGTGTGCCACAAAAGCACCCCTTAGGAATTGTTTGTAATCTTTCACATAATTTAACTTTAGATAACTTCGTACAAAATGCGAAAGTTTCATTTGACAATATGTCCGCATTGCTAATATCTACATAATTTAAGTTAACATCGCCCTTAAATGCTTCCGTTTGTATTTCTTTAACATTCTCTAGATTTATATTTTCTAATGCTACACAACCTAAGAATGCTTCTTGTTCAATAACTTCCAAAGATGTAGGTAGAATTACACTTACAACATTTTTTGCTTTTTTGAAAGTCTCAGCAGGGATACACTTAACCCCTTCGCTAATAACCACCTTTTTAGCATCCATAACAACTTCTAATGGTATGTCTTCATCAAAATTCAAAATTGTTAAAACATTATTTTCGTAGATATAATTCATATTTTTCACCTAATGATAGTATAACATATTGTTAGGCATTTGTCAATTTTGATAAAACTAACTCATATAATTATTTTAAGGAATTAAATATGATAAATATGACAAAGCATTATTTTAGCACTAAAATTAACAAAAATAAACACATACCTACTGAAAATGATATGTTAAATAATCAATTTTATACCATTATGCCGTTAAATGTGCAAAAAAGTATAATAAAACATATTCAAAATAGTGATATATTAAATAGTTTTGTAGGTAATAATTGCCAAATAAAAAATAGTTATATACATAATTGCATTATTTACGATAATTGTAATATACAAGATAGCACACTTAATGATTGTATTGTATATAATAACTGCATTATCTATAAATGCGATATTCAAGACAAAGTTATAATATATGATTCTTGTCAACTCAAAAATTCACAGATATATACTAATGTTAGTATAGGTGCTCACTCAAATATTGGACCTTTTTCTCATATACATAATGAGTGTGATATTCAAGATAATTGTCGCATAGGAAATTTTGTAGAAATTAAAAAAAGCACAATAGGTCAAGGTACAAAGATTGCTCACTTATCTTATGTAGGCGATGCTACAATTAGCGACAATGTCAACATAGGTGCTGGAGTAATTTTCTGCAATTACGACGGCAAGAATAAGCACAAAAGTTTTGTAGGCGCTAACACCTTTGTGGGTTCTAATTCTATGATTATTGCACCTAGAACAATAGGAAATAATTGTCGAATCGGTGCCGGTTCTTGCATAACTGAAGATATTGTAGATAACTCATTTTATTTGACTCGCACTAAAGATATTAAATACACACATAACAAATATCTTGATTAAGGAGAATAATATGATTAATTATGCAGTAATACTATCGGCAGGACTCGGGACAAGATTTCTACCATATACTAAAGCAGTACCAAAACCAATGCTACCTATTATTGACACCCCTACTCTAGAATTTATCATCAAAGAAGCGATAGAGTGCAATATTCAAAATATTATAGTTGTTGTTGGGCATAATGCAGAAGTTATCAAAAAGCATTTTACAAAAAATAAGTATCTTGATTATGACAAAATAAGTAAAGATATCAAAGATAAATTATGTTTTAGTGATAACATTAACTTAACATTTGTTACACAACATATTCTTGATGGCACCGCTAATGCTATCCTATCGGCAAAGGATATTGTAGGTAAGAATGATTTTCTTGTAATGAACGGAGACGAGTTGTTCTTTAAATATCACCCTTATGACAAATGCCCGTCAAAACAATTAATAGATTTATTCAATATGTCTGATGCCCATATCATAGGTGCACAAAGAGTATCAAAACACGACGCATCAAGATTAGGTGTAATTATTGGTAAAAAGTTAGATGAACGCACAACACAACTAACCAAAATAGTTGAGAAACCAAATGAAATAGATATAGTTGATCCACTTGTCAATTTAGGCAGATATGTTGTAAAAAATAATATTTTTAAGTTCTTAGAGAATGTCAAACCTAACAAAAATGGCGAGTATGCTTTGACAGATGCCCTAGTAGATTGTGCAAGGTATGACAATGTATTATGTTACGATTTTGTTGGCAAGAGATATGATATTGGCAATAAATTTAGTTATATGCAAGCATTTTTTGACATTTCAATGAATGATGAACAATTCGGCAAAGACTTTGAAAGTTATGTATTAAAATATATTAAAGATAATAATTTACAGATTACTCAATAACAAAATAATAAATCACAACTACCGGCTTAGCCGGTAGTTTGTTCAGCCCCCTTAGGGCATGTTGCAGCAAAATTGTAAACAATT
>CALVIT010000001.1 GCA_944331845.1 uncultured Clostridia bacterium | reverse complement strand
TAAGGAAATACAAAGTAAACTTATATAAAATCTAGTATTCTTAACCCATAACAAATATTATTACCACTACAATATTATATTTAAGAGTGCAAGAGATAATATCTAGTAGCAATATCTCGTATTATAAATACTTTTAATTACATATTTAACACTTTATATTATAATATTAAATACATAATTATCATATTGTATACTTAATTTAACTTATTGTATACTTGATTATGCTATTAAATACTTAATTATCATATTGTATACATTATGTTATACCTTATAATCAAATACTTACACTATAACTATACCTAATTATAATCTAATTATACTTAAATACTCTCACTTACTAAACCACAATACCATTCCCCCCGCTAAAGCCTGTTATCTGCATTGTAATTGTATTACCACTATCACTAACTTCGAATGTCAATGTCCTACCACTCATTGATACTCCAGTCATTGAATTATCAGTATCCAATGTTATATTAGCAGTATAGAATACACTTATCCTTACAGTATAAACTTCCCCCTTCAATAAATATGTACTTATAGTTTGTTGGGAAGAATTCTTATCAATAAATACTTGTTGTACGAAATTATCATTACTATCGTAAACATTTAATATTGCGCACACATTATTTGTAACATTGAATGTTACCATTGGCATTTCAATTAATACTGCATTTAATACTATACCTTCTGTGAAAGGTATTGTATCTCCTACATTATAGGTCTTCCCTTCCACATCTACCCAATTACTAAATATTGTACCATTTGGAATCGTTAACCCAGCATTTTGTACACTAACAACAATTACCGAAGTCACTGTCCCCTTTATTCCGCAAAATACACGTTTTTCTTCAGTGGTATCGCCATTTGTTACAACATAAGTTATATAGTCTTCTTCAAACCACTTCAAATATGGTAACCCACCATTTATTCTATCTGCTTCATTTATATCCGTGCGAGTATCTATGCCCCATACACTCATAAGGTCCCAAGGTGAAGTATCATCCCATTGATATTGATAAGTCCCATTAGATAATGTGCCAAAACCTAATGTGAAATTATCTTGAATTACATTAGAATTAATACTATTGTTATTATTTGGATATTTTAAGAAGTTCTCCAAATTTAGTACATAACCAGTTGTAGTACTTAAACCACTATAATTATGATAACTATTATTTACAGTCCCACTATTTCCTACGATACCACCTACATTTTTTGTACTTCCAGTAGCGCTAGGTGCGGTATTAGTGCTATCACTAAGGTTAGAATCTATACTAAAGCAGTTGCTGATTGTTCCGCCACTTCCCACAATTCCCCCAGCATAGGCAGAAGAATATGCGGACACAGTCACTTTACCTGTGTTGTAACAGTTGTTGATGTTTGCATTTTGCCCAACGATTCCGCCTGCATAGGCATTAGAAGAAGTACGAGTCGCAGTTGCTTTCACTGCACCTATATTGTAGCAATTGCTAATGGTTGTTGAAGATGAAGCATACCCTGCAATTCCACCAGCATTGGCAGTATTAGATTTAGCAGAAAAATCATTAATAGTCACGGTTACATCACCTGTGTTATAGCAGTTGCTGATGGTAATAGAAGAAGAAGCATACCCCACTATCCCCCCGGCATGAGCTCTAGCAGAAGAATCAGTTGTAGTCGCTTTCACTGCACCTGTGTTATAGCAGTTGCTGATGGTAATAGAAGAAGAAGAAGAAGCATACCCCGCGATTCCTCCTGCATAGGCATTAGAAGAAATATAAGTAGAAGTCGCATCCACTGCACCCTTATTGTGGCAGTTACTTATGGTCGAAGAAGAAGCATACCCCACGATCCCCCCGGCATTAGTAGCAGAAGGAGTAGTCGCAGTCACTGAACCAGTGTTGTAGCAGTTGTTGATTGTTGAAGAATAAGCATACCCCGCGATTCCCCCGACATCGGCAGAAGAACTCCCATCTACACTTACAACGCCTATATTATAGCAGTTACTGATTGTTTTTCTACTATATCCCACGATACCGCCTGTATAAATACGAGCAGAATCACCAGTTGCACTCACTGCCCCTTCATTATGACAATTACTGATGATTCCATCACTCCCACAAATTCCACCTGCATAGGCAAAAGGGGAAACGTCATAATAATTAACAGGCTTAGACGCATCTGCCTTTACTGTCCCTGTGTTGTTACAGTTGATGATGTTTCCATCCCGCCCCACAATTCCGCCAGCATAGGCAGAAGAATATTTGAACCCAGAATAGTTAGAACGATAAGAACTATAAGAATTTGCAGTCACTGTATTTGTATCTACAGGTGTGTTGTTACAGTCACTGATGGTTGTAGAAGGAGCACCTCCCACAATTCCTCCAGCATGGGCATAGGCATCACTATCTTTTGAATTAGAATCTGCACTAACTGCACCTGTGTTATCACATACGCTGATGGTTGAAGAATAAGCATACCCCGCGATTCCTCCTGCATAGGCATAAGAAGAACTACGATCAGTGGATTCTGCAACTACTTCCGCTGTATTTTTGCAGTTGTTGATTGTTGAAGACGAAGCATTGCCAGAAATTCCACCTGCATAGGCATTACGAGCAGTCGCAAACAAATTACCAATATTGTCGCAGTGGCTGATGATTGTAGAAGAAGCATACCCCGCGATTCCTCCTACACCGGCAGAATCATCAGGAGAAATCGAACTTACTGTCCCTTTGTTGTTACAGTCACTGATGGTTGTATCAATAATGGCCTGCCCAACAATTCCACCTACATATCCATTCGAAGAACCAGTAATGCTACCCGTGATGTCGCAGTTATTGAATGTTGTTGAATCAGAATATCCTGCGATACCACCTACATAGATATTCCTGTAAGTAGGAGATACTACTAGGCCTGTATACTCACTGACCTTATTAGTACCTGCCCAGTTGACCCCTAAATTCTTGATTGCAGCCCCCTTAGTATATCCGAACAATCCGCCATAGGTACATGTAATCTGTATAGTTTGAGCAAATTTAACGGTGTGGCCATTGCCATCAAAAGTGCCTTCAAATGCACTACTTGACGATGTACCTATAGGGGTCCAGGTATTGTCAGTTATTTCTATCACTTTATTTTGATTTTGTGACTCAACTCTAAAATGCGAATCATTCCAGAGTCCCAAGTTGATTCCATATGACAATGACTTTAAATCATCAGAATCGGATATTATATATGGAGATTCTTCAGTACCTGCTCCTGTAAATGGAACCCTTATATTAATTATCAATGGTTGAGTAGTACTTGTACTATCATCAGTATTTACTTCCCATACAATGTTGAAGTTCCAAAGATAAATAGGGTCCCAAGTTAATGCAAGAAACTCATCTTTTTGTTTTACTAAACCTGCCAAATTTGAATTATAAATCGTTGCAGTTCCAGTAGTTGTTGTATTAATTGATGAATAATTATGATAACAATAATTTACTGTACCGCCACTTCCTACTATAGCACCTACAGTTTTACCACTAGGTGTTGTATCAATATCATCATCAGGGTTAGGATCTATACTAAAACAGTTGCTACTGGTTGCTTCTTTTGCATACCCCACGATTCCGCCTGCATAGACAGAAGAAGATGTAGAAGTTGCATCCACTGCGCCAGTGTTGTAGCAGTTGCTACTGGTTGCCTCTTCTGCATATCCCACGATTCCGCCTGCATAGACAAAAGAAGATGTAGAAGTTGCATCCACTGCGCCAGTGTTGTAGCAGTTAATGATTGTTGTTGAAGACGAAGCCTTGCCAGAAATTCCTCCGGCATAGGCATACCTTGAGTCAGTCACAGTCACTGTGCCCGTGTTGTAGCAATTACATATAAGGTCTACCACTTTTCCTGCAATTCCACCTGCATAGGCATCATAAGTTGTGGAAATCGCAGTCACTGCTCCCTCATTGTAGCAACTATTGATGGTTCCACAATACCCCGCGATTCCTCCTGCATAGGCATTAGAAGAAGTATGAGTAGAAGTCGCAGTCACTGCTCCCGTGCTATAACAATTACTAATTTTCTCACCATACCCCGCTATTCCCCCAGCATAGGCAGTAGAAGTTGTAGAAGATACTATCAGACCTGTATAATTACTAATCGTGTTAGTACCTGCCCAGTTAACTTCTAAATTAGATATTGTCGCATCACTAGCATATCCAAATAGTCCGCCATAGACATCACCTGAACTGCTTGTTATATATATAGTCTGCGTAAAAGTGATACTGTGCCCATTACCATCAAATGTTCCAGTAAATGCACTACTTGACGATGTACCTATAGGGGTCCAGGTATTGTCAGTTATTTCTATCACTTTATTTAGATTTTGTGACTCTACTCTATAATAGGAATCATTCAAGAGCCCCACACTAACTGCACTTGACAACGACTTTAAATCGTCAGAATTGGAAATTATGTATGGTGAATCTGCGGTCCCCTCTCCACTAAATTGTGGAATTCTCATATTTATAATTAAAGGTTGAGTATTACTTGTACTAGCATCAGTATTTACTTTCCATATAATGTCAAAATTCCAAGTACAAGCAGAGTCCCATCCATAATTAATAGTATTAACTGTAAAACCAAACTTATAATTATCAATTATTATACTAGCATTATTATTTGAATATACAAGGAAACTAGCAAGGGTCTCTACATAGGTACCTTTATTGATATTATCTAAACTTACATAATTATGATAACCATAATTTACCGTACCGCCACTTCCTACTATACCACCTACATTTGTAAGATTGACTGCTTTATTCACTTCTGCACTAGGTGATGTATTAATGCTATCACTAAGGTTAGGATCTATACTAAAACAGTTGCTGATGGTTGTACCATAACCACCATTCCCCGCAATGCCACCTGCATAAGCAGTCTTTGAAGAAGCAGAAGTAGTCGCCTTTACTGCACCTGTGTTGTAGCAGTTGCTGATGGGATTACCCGCATCCCCCACGATTCCGCCTGCATAGGCAGTAGAAGATGCCGATTCTGCACTCACTGCACCTGTGTTGTAGCAGTTGCTGATGGGATTATCTGAATCCCCTACGATTCCGCCTGCATAAGCAGTCTTTGAAGAAGCAGAAGCAGTCGCCTTTACTGCACCCGTGTTGTAGCAGTTGCTGATGATTGAAGAATTATTATTATTTCCCACAATTCCGCCTGCATAGGCAGTAGAAGATGCCGATTCTGCACTCACTGCACCCATATTGTAGCAGTTACTTATGATTGAAACAGAAGCATACCCCACGATCCCCCCGGCATGGACACTGGATTTAGAAGATACTACTAAGCCTGTGTATGGTTCTGTTTCGCCATTTATATTAATATCTATGCTATCTTCTGACCATATGACACCCAAATTCTTAATTGTGGCACTAGTAAGATAACCAAATAATCCGCCATAAGCAGACCCTGAAGAACTTGTGATATGTATAGTTTGAGTAAAGGTGATACTATAGCCATTACCATCAAATGTGCCTTTAAATGTACTACTTGAAGATGTGCCTATAGGGGTCCAAGTGCTGTCAGTTACTGTTATGTCATTCGCTAGGTAATAACTACCACTTAAGTTATTTGCCACCGCTTTCAATTCATCCACTGTAGAGATAGCAGTCCCACTAACTGCGTTCACTTCATTCAAAGTGCCTTTATTTGTACTAAGACAACATACCATTGTTAGACTCATGACAAATGCTAATAACCACAATACTAATTGTACTGTAGAGCGCATAAAGGTATTTGTGTGTTGTACACCTATACTAGCACTTTGCCCTACCCTTGAGCGTATGTGTCCTGCTCGCTTGTGTAATGCTTGTACTCTAGACAAGACCTTTTCTTCTTTTTTAGTATATTTTCCTACATTTGTTGTATCCACAAAAAGACCACTATTGTTGTCTATACTAGTCTCTTCTACTCTTCTATCCATTATTTCGTTGTATGTATCTTGTTTGCGCATTTCATTACCTCCATTGTTTGCTCGCATACTATAATCTGCACCGTCTCTAGCAAATTCAATCTCGGTAATATTGTGTGCATTATTTAGTTTTTTATTTATTTTATTATTTGTATTTATTGTATTTAGAGTTCTAACTTCATTATAAGTATCCTTATAATCAATTTCACTGACACTTTTTGCTTGATTCTCATTATTTATGTTAGTTGTATGTGTTTTTTTCTCACAATTTGAGTTGTCAATATCGTTGATTATATCGTTTCTTTGATTGTTATTTAACTTATTATTAGTTAAGTCATTATGTATTATTTTTGTGTTATTTTGCCCTATTTCTTGGGTCTTAGAACGCCCCCCCCCCCAGCGTTTTCATCTCTTGTAACATAATACACTCTCTCCTTTGTTTTGTTTATTATTGCTAGTATACCACATATAAAACTTTTTAGTCAAATAATTTTATACTATTTTCGAGAAATTTTATTATCATTTTATTTTGAACTTATTTATTAATGCGATATTAATACACATAGCACACAATTTATCATTTCCATTGTATCTATAATTCATATTTTGAACATAAAAAACATAATTACCTATCGACTAGAATATATTATCTTATGATAAAATTCAGTGATTTAATTAAAGCGGTCGCGTTAATAACAATATTCTCAATCTTAACAAGAATATTAGGTTTTGTATTTAGAATATATTTGTCGTGGGAAATGGGCGCAGAAATGCTAGGCATTTATCAAGTCGCCCTGTCTATCATAGGTGTGCTTATGATGCTTGTATCGAGTGGACTACCTTTGACCCTATCGAAGTTCACCGCTATTTATGAGACAAAGAAGGATAATCAAGCCATTAATCGCGCTACAACTGCTACATTAGTGATATCTCTCATACTGTCTATCATTCTATGCCTACTGATTTTCGTATTTCATACTCCACTAGAGAAAATTTTTGCCGACCCTAGAACTGTAATAATTATTCTAACTTTGCTTCCTTCTGTTATTTTCTCCGCCATATATTCTTCGTTTCGTGGTGCCTTGTGGGGCAAAAAAAACTATTTCATTGTCGGCTTAAGCGAATTTGTCGAGCAAGTGCTTCGAATTTTATTCTTCTTCATTATCGCTTACACCGTAGGGCAATCTCTATCTAGCGGAGTCGTAGCGGGTATATCTCTATCAATCGCTTGTCTATTCTCTGCACTGATGGTTATCTTCTACTATTTCTACAAAGGAAATAGATTAGCAAGTCCGCACCTACAATACCGCAAGATACTAAAAAGTGCTACCCCTATCACAGGAGTTAGAGTAGCAACAAGCGTTCTACATCCAATAATCGCTATAGTCATACCTATGCAATTAGTGCTAGCAGGACTAAGTAACGAACAGGCGTTAGCAGAATTTGGTATCGCAGTTGGTATGACTATGCCACTACTATTTGTCCCTTCTACACTTGTAGGGTCGCTTGCTATGGTGCTTCTGCCGGAATTATCTTCACAATATGCACAACAAAACAAAGACACAGTTACCTCACAAATCAATATCTCGTTCACATTCTCACTATTCATATCAATGATGATAATACCGCTCTATATGGGAATGTGGCAAGACATAGGGCTCTTTGTGTATAATAATGAGAGAGCAGGACTCTTTCTTCTCTACTCCGCTTGGTTAATGATACCATTAGCACTATCAAATATTTCATCAACTGTTCTTAATGCACTAGGTATGGAATCGAAATCATTTATTAACTATGTAATTGGTGCTATCGCCCTAATTATAATTATTTTAACAACAACACAACTTATAGGTGTCTTATCATTAATAGTAGGCACAGGTGCTTGTATGACCATATCAAGTGCATTGAATATAAGATTAATTCAAAAGAAATTGCAAATCAAAACAAATATTATACAAAAAATATTTGTAATGAGTTGTCTAGCAGTACCAAGTCTACTATTTACAATATTCACATTTAATATCTTTGACGCCTTCTGCCCTAAATTTTTTGCATTAGCATTTGGAAGTATCAGCGGTGCAGTATGCTTTATATTATTATCAGTAATATTTAAAGTGATAGACTTTAAGAGTATGTTACTTGAATTCTCCAAACCAAAACAAAGGAATAAAGAACTTCCACAAACACAAATACAAACAAGCGATAAATAATTAGCATTTATATGTAATTAATTTTTAATACTTATTGATTAATAGATATAAAAATTAATAGACATAAAAAATAGTTTACACTTAATGACATAGCAAAAAACTAAAATGCTTAAAATTTTAGTAAATTAGTTATTAGTATAACTTACTATAAAATACCTGATATAATTGATTATATAAAAGTTAAGAATTATTAAAATAAAATAATAGAAATTATTTAATAAATAGTAATTTTTTATATGTATTATTAATAAAAAAATTGCTTTATTATATGTACACTATAACACTTTTACATTTTTTATCTATATTATTAAATATAATAAGTTAAATACATATTTATTTATTATATTTATATTTATTTTAGATTTCATTATTAGAATTAATATTTTGTTTGTCATCATTATATATGGTAGGTGGCTCAATAGACTTTAAATCAACATAATAATTTGAATGATTATTTCTATCACGATATAATTTGACAATGCTACCTACCATAACTTTATATTTCATACTATAAGGATTGCTCATATATTTCTCCGCTTTTTCGTACAACGGGACACATTCTATAATATTGTTAACAAAACGCCCGTTCACTCGATATGAAGTGTCAGGTTTAACTGAAGTTATTGTACAATACAAGACTTCGCCATTTTTGCGAGCGTACTTTTCGCCCCGTTTTTTGATAATAACTTTGTGTAAAAATATATAAATAATTAAAACTAATAATATTCCCATTCCAAAAAGAATACAAGGCACAATAATCCATATTATCTTACTCTGCAATTTCGTTGGGTCATCTTTATTGCACAATACGCTAATAACTTGCCCTACATACATATCACTATTATATGAACTTGTAGGAATATTGCTATAAATTTTACCTTCATACTCGAATTCAACTGTTACAGAATGATGCTTATCCCCACTACTATCATAAGAAACATCTATACCAACAATAACCGCATCGACCTTGACATAATTTTTTGACTGCACCCAATTATAAATTCCTAACGCTATTCCCCCGCATATTAATAGACACCCAACAATTATAAATACCCACAGAATATATGTGCCACCATTATTTTCTTTAATTTCCATAATAACCTACTTATCTATAGTATCAAAAAATAAATATAATGTCAATAATTAGTCTATTAATAGACAGCAATAATATAGTTAAAGTTAAGAATTTTTATTATCAATACAATTTTAGTAAGTAATATATCTATAGAATGCATATTCTACAAAATTAAATGTTTTAACACAAATTTAACTAATAAAATAAAAATAGCATTATCAAATATGATAATGTTATTTCTATATTATGCATACTAATTCTATAATATTTTAATATTAATCTAAACTTATTACTAAAAGATTAATAATGTTAAATTATTAAAAATAAAATTACACTCAATCTATAATAATTAAAATCATTTAATATAATTAACATTAAATAATCTAATTAATCATCCATAATAATTATTTGTTGCCCGACAAAAAGCGGAGCAACAATGTTGTTATCACTTTTTAACTTATCCACATTTACACAATATTTTTGTGCAATTTCATTTAAAGTCTCAAGAGGTCGCACAGTGTGAATAGCCTTCGCCTTAAAAGGAATAATCAAATAATCTCCTTCCTCAACTTCAGTTATATTGTTATTAGCGGAACTCAAAATTTTTGTTGTTAAATTATAACGCTCTGCTATTTTAGATAAACTATCATTGTACCCCACTTTAACAATTAATTTATTCATAATATCACCTGTAATATTATATGCACGCCCAAATTTTTTAGTCCACAAATATGTTATTAACACTTTTGCAAAAGAGTTAAAAACATAATTATATGTCTTGATTAAATATAGTGCATTTTAACACCTAATTTTTAGTCAAATAATTTTAATGGTTTTATAAAACTATTTAATATATAATAACAAAAATTATTCGTACCTATTTAACTTATTTTTATATAATTTATCAAATATACAATAATCATAAGAATGAATTACATCAATCTATAATAAAATTATATAAAAAAACAAAGCGAATAATTCTAGATTAATATTTGCTTTGTTTTAATAAATTTATTACTCATACAAAATTAACAATGATAATTATGCTTTTTTAACAACATAAGTATCTGTGCTACCTTCTGCTAATTCTGCAACATATCCTTCAGCAACAAAGTTTGTTTCAGGCCCTTCTGCTTGGTTGTTTTGTGGATTAAATCCTACAAATGTACCACCTGTTACAGTAATGATTGCAGTTCCGTTAGTTCTATTTGCGTCATATAGATTTAATACAAATTCATATGGTTTCTCTGCTGAATAAATTTGTTGAACAGAATATTTCCCGCCTTTTATTTCAGCGCTACCTTCATAAACATATACTGCGTGCATATTACCAACGAATTCTCCTCCTTCAACGACAAGGTTTCCGCCATCCATAACATCTACTGCGTAGCAGTCGTTCTCTTTTGCTTGGATTGTTCCTTCCCCTTTAATAGTTAAGTTACCGTTCTCTCTAACTGAGATAACTGACCAATTATTATTTTGTGTATCCCATACATCAGTTGTGTTATATATCTTTTTACCATTCAAATCTAATACAACTTCTCTAGCAACGGCAATAGTGTCTTCAATGATGATATCATCAGTAAGTTTAATTACTTCATATTCACCTGACATAGCCTCGATTAATTCGGCATAATTTGAAACTTTAATTTCCTTTGATCCACAAGCAGATAGGATAAATACACTTGAAATAAGCATCAAAGCAACAAGTGCTGACACTATTATTCTTTTAGTTTTTGTTGATTCCATATTTCTTCTCCTTTTACAATGAGTACTTATTACTCTCATGAGAGAGTATACACTATTATATTACAAAAGTCAACTAGATTAATATGATTATAAGATTTTTTTAAATTTTCTTACAATTTTAGATAAAAAATATTTTTACGCAACATAATAAGGGATACTTAAGTTTAATATTGTAATAACTTAACTTACAAATTAATAATAAAAATTATATAATACGAAAGTTAAAATGTATAATATAATTAATTATTTATTATTTATATATTAATCTTTTATACACTTATTATATATCTCTATAATTATAATTAAAAATCTTTGTACTTCTCTATATACAATTTGTATACTTCATTTTTTTGTATTCCAAATTCTTTAGCAGTCTCTTTAACCGCCGTCTTACCGTCAAGCGTCTTTAATCTCTCGCACAAAAATTCTTCCATTGTCAAATTGCTCTTCTCTTCTTCTTTACCTTCAACGACAATGACATACTCTCCTTTGATAGCGTCAAGTTGAATTTCGCTCAGTTTACCACGCACAACACTCTCATACAATTTTGTTATTTCTCTCATAACAGCACATTGTCTATCGCCTAAATTATCTAGCAAATAGTCTATATCCTTTTGTATATTATGTACGCTACTATAGAATACTAAAGTACATTTTAAGTCTTTGACATTATCAATTTGTTGTTTCTTCTCTTTTTGTTTATCCTTTAGAAACCCAACAAAATAGAAGTTATCACAATCTAGCCCGCTCAATATGAGTGCATTTATGCACGCACACGCCCCAGACACAACGGTATAGTCAATATTATTATCAATCATCGCTTTACTTAATCTCGCCCCTGGGTCGCTAATGCAAGGCATACCAGCATCGGATATATAGGCAATCTTTTTGCCACTCAACAACTTACTAATACACTCATTTACTTTGCTCTCATCGCTATATTTGTGAAATGATTGTAAAGGTTTGTTGATATTAAATTTATTCAAAAGTGGTTTTGAATGAATTGTATCTTCGCACCAAATCTCATCGACCGACTTTAGAATCTCTACTGCCCTATATGTCATTTCTTCAAAATTTCCTATCGGCGTACCTACAAAATAAAATGAATACTCTCTACTATCCATAATTGCCCTACCTAAATTGTACTATTACCTTCATTTAAAGATAAACTAAATTTATTTTGTAATTTTTGATACAATTAAAATTTACTAAAACTAAAATTCAATTTTACTAAAAATGTATAATAATATAATGATTACATTTATTAAATAAATTATAATTATACATTCTTAAAATAAATATGATTATACTATACTTAAAATAAAATTGTTATTCTATATCTACATCTATACTACTAAATACTATCAATTATAATACAAATTCATAACATAAACCCTACAAATATATGCAGTTATCCACATATCAACACTCTTTGTACACATCGAATTGACAACCATCTTTAGCACCCTTAACCGCCTTGACAAGCGATAGTCTAAATCTTCCGCCACCTTTAATAAAATGAACTACCTTAATAATCATATTATATTTATTGATAGTATTAGATATTTCAAATAACCTTTCACTTTTGCACAAAAAGTAAAATGCACCGCCAAATCTTAATGCACTTCCAGCAATGTTTGTTATCTCATCGAAGTTTGTAGTAATCTCTGCTCTTGCTATCATATCGCTTTGTTTTTGTTTTTTGAACCCTGTTGAATTTTTTTCGTAAGGCGGATTGCAAATGACGACATCAAAATACGCCTTCTTAGTATGATTAAAAGTGTTCTTCAAATCATCATTAATAGCATAGAAAACATCGTTTAGATTATTTACTGCTATATTCTTTGTCAACAAATCGTACAGCACTTTTTGTAATTCTACAAGGTAAAATTCTCCCCTGCCATTGTCGCCATTTTGTTCGTTCTCAGCGAATTTATGCAAAGACACAATACCGCATCCAGCGCAAAGTTCTAGCACCTTATCACTATTTTTGCAAGCGACAAAACGGCTCAATCGAACGCTGTCGCTAGTAAAGCAATAGGCGTCAGCATCTTGATATACTTTATATTCTCCAATAAGTAAACTATCTTCTCTCAGTTCTCCCATATAATACCATACTTAATTATTCTCAAATTTATTTTTGTCATAATCACAATCGATTATTTCATAACCTTTAGGCAAATCATCATTACATTGTGCTAATTCTTCTAAAGTGAAATCTTTGATAATCATCTCATCATTATCTTGAACTTCGACCCTAACAATCTTCTTTATAAGGTGGTTAAAATGTACAACTCCCTTCGCTCCGTCTGGAAGATTCAAGACTTGCCCTACCTTAGGCATAACTTGCATTGCTTCTATATAATCTTGATTCTCGTACCCTAGACAACACAACAATTTACCACAAAAACCATTGACCTTATTAGGATTCAATGCTATGTTTTGATTCTTAGCCATTTTGATAGCGACCTGTCCAAAATCTTCTAGGAAATCAGCGCAACAACAAACACGCCCGCACTGCCCCACACCGCCAAACATAGCGACTTCTTCTCGCTCTGTGATTTGTCGCATTTCTATTCTTGTCCTAGCAAATTCGCTAGCGAGTTTTTTTACAAGTTCCCTAAAATCTACTCGAGTACTTGAAGTGAAATAAAACAAAATTTTAGAAGCATCATTATTTGCATATACTTTCTTTAACTTCATATTCAATTTCATCTTATCTATACAGTCATTACATAACTTGAATGCTTTGTCAATTTTGACTTGATTATTTTTTTCGTTGTCAAGTTCTTGTTGTGTCGCTTTATGTAAGATTGTGTATAATGGTTCAGCATTTATTCTTTCGCAAGATTTTACAACCTTCACAATGTGCTTGCCATTGTCATCTTCTATAATAACCGAATCACCAACTCTGTACTCTTCATTATCTCCCGCTTGTGCTACCTTCACTAGAATTGTATAAGGCGATTTTATTAAATATTTACTCATTTTCACTCCTATATATATTTTTAACATTTGTATTGTCTTACAAATGTATAAATTATTCATATATTCATTTTATACATATGTATTATTATACAAATGTATAATTTTTGATATGTTCAAAATGTAATATGTAAGTGTAGCAATATGTATACAATCAAATATGAATATTTTAACATATTTATAAAGTTACATATACTAACTACATAATTTTACATTTGCAAGTTTGAATTAATAATTCATCAATAACCAAAATAGGATTACAAAATCTATCTAACATTTCTAAAAATTTAATTAACCTATCTTGTAAAACTAAAATTGCATCTACCGAAAAATTATTAACAAGTTCGTTAAAATTCAAAAGTTTGTATTCGCTTGTATTCAAAATTTTTATTCTCAAAATCTCCTGAATAACATCACTATATATTTGGACAAATTTAGTTAAACTATTTTTAAATTTTTCTATACGGACAGCAAAACTTAAAATATCATTTGAAGACTTACAATTTTTGACAATATCAAAAGACAAATCGACCATACTCAAAATATTTGGGTCAGTAAGTGCTTCTTCAATTCTACCTAATTCTCCCCTACCATAAAATTTGGCAACTTCCATAGTCTTAGCATCGACCATAAATTCACTTAACATTATATTAAGTGCATTCTCACTTAGCGGTTCTAATTCCAAAATTTGACATCTAGATTTGATTGTTGGTAGTATTCCATCTTCTTTCTCACTACACAACAAAAAGTACACATTATTTGGTGTCTCTTCAAGTGTTTTTAGTAATTTATTCTGCGCCTGCACAGTTGCAGAAGAGAAATTCTCAAGTATAAATACTTTGCATTCCGCTTCCATAGGATAATAATTCAACCTTTCAAGCACAAATTCTACATCTTCTACCTTCAAAATTCCGCTTTTTGGTAAGAAAAATACATCGGGATGAATATGTTTGATAATATTTTGTGTAATTATGTCGTTTTTATCTTGACAAATGAGTAGACTAGCGAAAACTACGCCAAAAATCTCTCTTGACATTTTGTCAGGAGTAATAAGTAAACTACAATGACTCATCTTCCCATTTATAAAGTCATCAACAACCTTTTGATAAGTTTTTGTTGTCTTAATAATATCGTATTTGTCCATATTTCACACTCAATAATTTATTATATACAATTTATTAACACAAATTAGATGTTATAAACAAAAATGTATATGATATATTGTATCAAAATTCTACAAAAAAAGCAATCATACCTACAAATTTGCGAAAATTTGCTAAATATGATTGCTTAAAATAATACAATAATATTTTTTAACTTACATATTATATTAGAATTAAATTATCGAATATTAATTTACTATAAATATAGCAATTTAAAATATTGTCTCATCTTTAATCTCTTTCTTAATCTCTTCAACTTGATTGTGTTTGAGTTTTTTCTTCAAATACAATTTTTGTTTCTTTAAGTTGAGATAATGGCTCAACTGATTTGCTGTCTTCTTAGTATGCTCATTTAAGATTTGTTTCTCCGCTTCATTTAATTCGCTTGTTGCCTTGTCTATTTGTTCAATTACTTTCATATAATTAGTATTGATAAATTCACATTAAATATACCTAATATCTTGTACCAATTTTTGTTACATTCTTTGTAATTTTTATTCTTTAACACATTATGAATAATCATTATTTAATATTTTATTTAATATTAATAGGTAAAATATATTATCATATTAAAATAATTAAAATTCATAGATATAATTCTATTATCTCATATTTATTATAATATGATAAATACATTAGATTATTAATATTTAAAATAACATTGCAATAAAATTATAAATTATCTATAATATTTGCAAATATTCTATGATATTATTAATTATGATTTTATTAAAAATATACAACTAATAAAAGTTGTATATTTTTAATTTAATTTATGCCTTAAATATAATTATTTTGCGTTTACAATTTTTGATAATGATATCAAAGAATTGACTAATTCACTTAATTCTTTATTTAGACGAGATTTATCAAATATTGAACATAACAAATTGACAATCTTTGATAATATTTTATTTTTGCTAACAAAATACAATATTGGTCTTTCGACTTCTTGCACTTCTTGCCCTAAGTACTGACTAAGTCCATAGTCATCATTGTAATATTGTCTTAAATCTTGAATCAAGTCATTAAGATACTTTCTCTCACTGTCATTTAAACCACTATAAGAGATTTGAGGTGCAGGAGCAACCACATTATCATCATAATTAACTACATCATTTTGTTTAGTAACATTTGATTCTTGTGTTGGAAGAGTCGCTACAAAATCATCTCCGCCAAAAATTTTGCTTTCATTTTGTGCTGAATCAAAGAAAGATTTATTCTCTACCAAAATACCATTATTATTTTGTTTGCCAGAATTTACATTGTATGCTTGTGCTAATGCGTCATATTCTGCGACCGTAAAACCATCTAATCTATCATCAAATTTTTCCATAATAACCTCTAGGTTATATATATGTAATTTAATTTTAAATATGATAGATTTGATAACTTTTTATCTCTAAATTAATATAATCTATAATTACAAATTATAATATATTTAATTTTTAGTCTTAATATTTAATCATAGTTAATAATAAGTAAAATCTTATTTTGTTATTTCATTAAAACTAATATCTCTTGTACATATCCAAATCATCTAATAAACTTTGGAAGATTTTAATGTGAACACACTCATCTTCAGCGATAGTCAACAACAAATTCTTAAGACTTTCATTGTCTACTAAACTAGCGGTATGCCTATATGCTTCGACAGCGTTCTTTTCGTCCATAATATTTTTTTCGAGAATCTGCTTAATGTTAGTGTAATATGCAACACAACAAGTATTGAAATTCTCATTATTTGAATTAATGTAACAAGGTTTGCCACCAAAAGCAACTATTGCTTCGCCCAAAAGCCCCATATGGTGCATTTCAACTAATGAAATCTCTTCAATAATATATGATACTTCCTTATTGCTATCTTTGAGTACATCGTGTTGATACAAATATTGTAAGATTGCGGTTAACTCACTTTCGTAAGAACTTCTAAGATTGTATAATAATCTCACATAATATTCATTTGGTCGGGCGTCCACAATTTCGGGATATTCTCTCCCCGCAGTAAAATTAATATCCATAATAGACCTCCAATATAATTAATATATTTTGATAAGTCCCAAATTGATACAATATATAATATATTTTAATAAAAATTATAACTAATTTATAAAAGACAACAAAAAGAAATACTCTATTAAGTATATTGAAGTTATATTACTAAATGTTATAAAACAAATATTATAATTATTAACTTATACTATACCCTTATTTAACTATACTCCCCCATTATTCACAAATGGGCATAAAAAAAAGTACCAACCCTTATAGGTCGGTACTCATCTATAGAAATAGGATAGACTATTTAAGTTCAACAGTAGCGCCAGCTTCTTCAAGTTTAGCTTTCATTTCTTTAGCAGCTTCTGGAGATACATTTTCCTTAATTGTAGCAGGAGCGCCATCAACAAGTTTCTTTGCATCCAAAAGTCCAAGTTCAGTGATTTCTTTAACAGCTTTGATGATAGCTGGTTTCTTATCAGCAGGAACTTCTTTCAAAACTACTGAGTATTCTGATTTTTCTTCGCTAGCAGGAGCAGCAGCGCCAGCAGCAGGAGCAGCAACAGCTACAGGAGCAGCAGCGCTAACACCAAATTCTTCTTCTAATGCTTTAACAAGTTCGCTAACTTGTGTAAGGGTCATACCCTTAATAACTTCAACTATTTCATTAATTTCCATTTTAAATTCCTCCAATTAACTTTAATAAAATATAAATAATTATTGTTTGTTTGCAATAGCATCAAGTGCATATACAAGATTTCTTGAAGTAGCAGACAATACACTGCAAAGTTGTTGAGCAGGTGCATTGAGTTGACCAAGCAACTTTGCTATTAAAACTTCTCTTGATGGAAGTTCTGCAAGAGCCTTGATACCGTCTTCATCTACAAATTTCTTGTCAACAATACCGAACTTAATCGCGATAGTTGGATTGTCATTCATTGCATTTTTAGCAACTCTAGCAGCATCTGTCTCATCGTTGTAACTAAATGCTACAGACAAAGTATTTTGTAGTCTGTCTTCATATCCAGTAATGCCAAGGTCATTGAGCGCACGCAAAACAAGTCTATTCTTATAAACTTTGTAATCACAATTATTCTTTCTAAAATCACGGCGCATCTTAATGTCATTGTTAACATTAATACCTTTGTAATCAATGAAAACTATTGACTTTGCTTTCTCGATTTTTTCTTTAATCTCTTCTACAATAAGTTTTTTCTTATCTTGATTAGCAGACATTTCCATCCTCCTTTCTATAGTTACAAAAAACTCTATGCCACATTGAGATAGCATAGAGATAGTTTTCGTACCCTGCATACGACATATTACCTTATACATCTCCTCGGCAAGTTTGCATAAGCAATTTGCGGATAAACCACTTGCTGTCTTTGGCGATAATTTTTTGTACAAGTATTATACATATATAAAGATTGTTTGTCAAGTCTTTTTTTATAATTTTTGTATTTTTCACAAAATTTATATTAATTATCTATTTTGCCCTACATCTTGCCTATTGACTTATCATTTAAGTTATGCTATAATATTAATCAAAGGTGGTTAAAATGAAAAATATTAATGATTTATTAGAAGATTACAAAAAAAGTATACTCAAAGCAAATGCCCTTCAGTACAAAGTTCGCTCTACAATGTGGGATAAGATAGCAAATGACAAAATTATACACTTAAGAATCAAAGATACTGATCGCACTATCGAGTTAATCAAAAAAATGCCTATGCTTACTAAATACGAGTATTATAAGGATAACATTATCTATAATATCTCAGTATATGAAGACAAAGAACTTGAATTAGCAAATTTCATCACTAATTCTACTACTGAAGAACTTAATTTCTTCTTATCTCAAATGGTAGAAGATGGGCAAACAAGTTGGTTCGTAAATGATTACTTATTCAAAAGACCAGTGCTACACAACGCTATTGACAAGGTTATTGAGAGCGGAAATATTGATAAGGTCAAGACATTATTTGCTTTCGCTTACGATGATATGTTAGACTTAAGACTAAGTCGCTACACACATCCAAATTCTTTCTCCGCTTATGCTGAGAATAGATGTGGACTTGAAGTTGCCAAATTTTTGGATTCATACTTAAATCAAAATGTTGTCATCTTCAATGATTATCTTACAAATGTTCAAGAAGAATGTCTAGATTATAACACCGCCAAAGAATTCTTTGACGAGATTCAAACTTATAACGATGTTAAAGAATATGATTATGATAACCAAATCAACACTCCACATATTCTATTCAAAACTTATTTGTTGTTCAAAAAATTAAATGCGCAAAAAGTTTGGAACACAAACGAGAATTTCTCAGTAAATGAATTTATTGAAAGGGACAAAAAAAGAGCAATGTACGACGACTTCGATAATACTAAAGATAGCCAAGTACAAAAATTATATGATGAGATTATTAAAGACTAATATAATAAGACTAATTTTGAATTATAATGTATATAATTAAATAATAATAAGAAACTAATTTAGAATTTAAATTAGTTTCTTTTAGTTAAAATGCTAGAAATAAGTATATTATCTTGACAAAAATTATAAGGTTTGATATCATTATAGATAGTGTAGGTGTAATATGTCAAAAAAATTAAAGAGAAAGAACAACTATAAAGTTGATAAACAAAATAATTTAAAATTAAATAATAATGCTAAAGATAATGAAGAATTAACCCAATCTCAATCTAAATTAAATTCACAAGACATAACACCTAAAGATACTTTAAAACAAAATGCGAATGATTTACCTACAATAGATATAGATAATGCTAGCACTGCAACACTTAATAATGACCCTGCACAAAATCAATCTCTGCATACTCTAATCAAAATTTGTAACAAACCTATACTCTACAACACACAAAATCATATAGTCAAAAATTTAAAACCAACTCATCATAAATTCAAATTTAAGTTAAGCAACAAAGCCAAAATTAATAACGAATTATTTAGCACTTACTCAAGCATTGAAGAGCGTAACAAGCAGAAGAAGATAGCCGAAGAAATAGCCAAAGACGCTGAACAAAAAGCAAAACAACAAAAATCTAAAAAAAGTAGAACGCTCAGCCTAATATTTTTGATTATAAATGTTGTCATCATTGTTGTAGCAGTAGCGATATCCGCTTCTAAAGAAGAAGGTATGGTGTCCATATCACAAATGTTTAAAGTCGCTAACTTGTGGTATTTATTGTTAGCATTTATTGCCTTTATTTTACTTATGTTATTTGAAGGTCTGAGATACTATATTTTGATATGGAAATCAACCCGTCATTCTCGCCCTTTCTTAAGTTACAAGGTAGCAGCGATTGGTAAATACTACGATAATATCACACCTTTATCAACTGGTGGGCAACCTATGCAAATATATTATCTCAAAAAGCGAGGAATCCGCGCTAGTACCGCCTCAACTATGCCTTTTGCTGTATATATATTTAATCATATGGTAACATTTATTATATCTGTTTGCGTGTTGATATTTAGCGAAAAAATTGCAGGCGGGTTATCTAAAGGCGTATACTCCGCCGCTATTGTGGGCATTGTCATTAATACCTGCATAATGTTATTTGTTTTCGTACTCTCATTTAGTAAGAAAGTAGGTCCCATCGTTACAATCGGCATCTTGAAGTTGTTATTCAAAATGCGTATAATCAAAGACTACACATCTTTGTATCGCAAGGTTATGAGATTTGTCGGCGAATACCAAAAAACATTTAGATATTTCGTATCTAATATTCCAAACTTCTTTATGATGGCAGGTTCTACACTGCTTGTCATCTGCACAAGATATGCTATACCTACTTTTGTAGTGTGTATGTTTAATGAAGGCGGTTTCTCATTCGAGATATACAGCGCTGTCTTCATATGGTGTGTGCTTATTGAAGCGGTATTGTCATACATTCCTTGGCCAGGTGCTGGTGGTGTAGCGGAAGTAACTTATACAACAATGTTTGCATACTTTGCGTTATCATCAGGTACGACTCTGTGGGCAATGCTTATATATAGAATTTTCCAATATTATATCTATCTATTACAAGGTCTAGGAGTTATATGTTATGACTTCTTTGTGGGAAATAAAAAAATACAAAGTAATAATGAAAGACTAAAGAAGATTGAAGAAGAAAGAAGACAAAAAAAATTAGCAAAACTTGAAACATACAAAGACAAATAATTGATGATGTAAATATTGTAGGAGTATACAAAACTTTATAAAATTTGATTAAATTATTTAGTATTGCTTTGTAATTATTATTTAGTATTTTATGTCAATTATATGATCAAGTTATTAATAATTAATAACAATTTTTGTACTATTATAACAATTAATGCAGATGAATTATTTTTGTTAATTATATTGTATTTTATAATTTATAATGCTTTTTGCCTATGCAAAAGGCTTTTTTATAGATTACAAGTTATAAATGACTGCCGACACAATCTACTCTTCTATTATGGTTATTCAATACCCCTATTCATATTCATTTATATTTCATAAATAATATTTGTTCGTAAATATACAATATTACATAAGTTATTCATATATTGTTAATTGTCTATATCTAATAAATGCTTATATTTTGTTAATAAAACTAATTTATTCAATATTTGGCTTATAATTGAACATTTTATTTATAATCTAATAATCAAAATATTTAATTTTTAATCGCATAGATTATTAATGCTTACAAAAAAATACAAGAGTTCACCTTTTTATTTATTAGGCAAATCTCTTGCTTCTATAACTATTTCATTTTTTACTTATTAGTTTTTTATTTATAACTACAAATCATATAATACTTGCTTCATTTCAAACTAATTATCTTTGGTCGCTTATATTTGCATTACTATTATTTTGTTGTAAATCTGCGACTGAAGCATAAGGCACACCCGAAGTCGTACCACTCAATAGAGCAATATCAACAGCATTTTCTGGTTCACCCCAAGAATTCCCAGAGAATTGAAATAATGCACTGTCTACTACCCAACCCCTTGTATTAAATACAACATTATGAGTTATATATCCTGTAGAATTAGGATTCAAGTATCCACTTTGTCTTAAAGAGTAGAAGATATTGTCATCTATCCAATTATTTTGCGTGCTCGCTTGAGTCACTACACCCCTATTCGCTACCCAAGTGTCTGAACTTCCACTTTGCGTAGGACCATAAATTATGTTGTGCCGTATGACATTATTATTCCCACCTATCTGTATGAACTCATTAGGATATACATTGTCACTTGTCATTGTGAATCCTTCAAGCGTATTTCCACTGCCTGTTATTAAGAAAGGAACTACATTAGAAGTCAATAATATTGTCGCATTTGGTTTAGCAGTCAATGTGATATTATTCTTTGATATGGTATTAGTTGTATCTATAGGATATGTGCCATCGTAGACATATATTGTGCCATTATTAGCGACAACTTGTAATGCGTCTTCTATACTAGGTAATGGATTGCTTTGAGTTCCTATTCCCCCAACAGTATTGCTTCTTACATATATTTCATAAGGGTTAAATACATTGTTACCTGATGGTCCCGTAGCGCCCGTTGGTCCCACTTCGCCTTGTATCCCTTGTACCCCTTGTTCACCTTGCTCACCTGTAGCTCCTGTTGGACCTGTCGCCCCCGTTGCCCCCGTTGGGCCCGTAACGCTCTCAGGTATGCCAAAATCAAATACCGCAACTTGATTAGTTCCGCTATTTGTAACTGTTGGAGTAGACCCAGCAGGTAGAAGTGTAATAGTCCCCACAGTGATTGTAGCAGGGCCTGTTGGACCCGTTGGTCCCATTGGACCGGTAGGACCTGCAGGCCCTGTCGCACCTGTCGCCCCATTAACACCTTTTTGACATTTAATTATCTTATCAACATTTGATTGATTACAACAACAATTACATTTATTATAATTACAAAAATTCATCAAAACCTCACTTAAATTTCTTTATCAATATATGTAAATCAATGCGATTTTGTTATTTACCATTACAAAAGCACACAAAGCCTACGAATTCCCTACAATTTTGTTTAAAAAAAATATTTATGTCAAAACTTAATGTAGGTGATAATATGTTTAATTTTATTAGTTTGATAATTATAATTGTCGGTGCTATAAATTGGTTTTGTATAGGTGTATTTCAATTTGATTTAATCGCAGGTATATTTGGAACACAATCACATTTTTTTAGTCGATTCATTTACACAATAATAGGACTAGCGGGTCTTTGGTTCCTAGCATACACGCTAATCAAAAAAGGGCAATTATCTTTGCTTCCCCAAAAAGCGAAAAAATCTAAAACTGATTCAATGAGAAACGAAAATGCAAAAGATAGCGTCAATACGACATTAGAAGATAATATAACAAGTGATACACGAACTACAAAAAGCGAAGAGTCATCAGTTGATTCTAAGGATATAAGTAACAAACAAAATGCCACTACCTCGCCACAAAATATAACTTTGACAATATCTAATGACACTCCTTCTTCTAATTCTATAAGCAATAAGTCATCTAACATCTCTACCCCCAAAAGCACTACAAAAAAACGCACAACAAAAAAGAAAAATATCACTTTAAATAATTAAAATTTAAATCTATGAAATTATATAACATAATGAAAAGAGCAAAATTAATTAAACTTATATAAGTTATATTAAATTATAAATAATTTTAGACTTTAATTTTAATATATAAAAAAAGTAGTATACCTGCACAAAATTACAGTTATACTCTTTTTTTTTTACATACAAATTGTACGATATTTAAGCACTTTGATTATAATCTCCCTATAAACAAATTAAAATAAATTATGTATGAAAAATTTTTATAATAAAAAATACAAAAATTATTAATATATTAAGTCTTAGATTTATTGATTTTTTACAAAGTTTTCCATTTTTTTAATATCATCATAAGAAACACTTGATTTTACTATTTTTTTAACCTCTTCTACATCACTTATTGTAATAGGACTTTCAATAGAATTATTAATTGAACGCTTAATTGCCATCATTTTTTATCACTGTATTCTACAATGTCTGTAGTGTTGATCCCTTCTGTTATTTCCGCTAAATAGTTATAATCCAAATTTTCTTGAGGTATACCATCTAATTTTAATTTAAAAATATGTTCTCTAGCAATTAAATCAGGTAAAGGTATGTATATTTTCTCATCAAATCTACCAGGTCTTAAAAATGCACTATCAATAGCCCATGGTTTGTTTGTTGCAGCGATAACTAAAATTATACTATCTTGATTTGTTGAATTAATTCCCTGCATTTCAGCAAGTATTTGTGGTACCAAATCATTATTTCCATTATCTACATTATCTGTTCTTTTAGCCCCTATAGCTTCAAATTCGTCAAAAAATATAATTGCCCTTTTTGCCTTTCTTGCCTTATCAAAAATCTTTTGAACATTACTCTCCGATTCCCCATACCATTTTGATTTAATATCAGAACATTTGATAGGAATAAACAAAGAATCCGACTCATTAGAAGCCGCCTCAGCAAACATTGTTTTACCTGTACCAGGTAACCCATATAATAAAATACCACCCCCAGCCTTTTTATTGTACTTATCATACAAATCCTTGTGTTTAAATGCTAATACTACTTTTTCTCTAAAAGCATTCTTTGCTTCATCAAGTCCAATAATATCATTGAATGTTATTACTTTATGATGAGCATTGCCTTTATCTGTTTTTTTTGATTTATTTACATTGTCTATATTTGATAACATAATTAAATCTATTAATTGATTTTTGTTAAGATTAGAAAAACCTTTGATTCCTTCATTTCTACAATAATCTCTCAATTCTTCAACTGTAAATTGTTGTAATTTGTCGTAATCATTAACACAATCTTTAATCTCACTTATATTATTAAAAGATTTATCTTTATTATTTTTACTATTATTCGTATATTGATAGTAATTATAACCTCTACCTACGCCCCAATCCACTTCTTGAATTAAATACTTAATAAAATGAGCAAACAATGCAATAAGTATTGTAATACATAAACCCGCTAAGACTACGAGACTTGATACCCAAGAAGATTCTATAACCCCATAAATTGAACCACAAAATGGTAACAATAAAATCAGTAAAGTCCACAAATTATCACATACATAATCATATGTCTCATACAATTCTAAATCTTGAACAATCATAATAATAATATAAATTATTGAAGCAATTAAAGATATTATAAGCGTTACAATAATCCAAATTTTGTATGTATCCCAAAATGAACTATAATTTGCTATCCACGAAACATACTTAACAGAATCAATTTCTCCATTATAAAAAAAACGAAATTTTCCTATGTATTCCTTCCCGTGATTTAATTCAAAATCATAATTGCAAGATTTAGTGTCAATTAACTCTCCATCATTATACAATTTAAAAGTTATTTCAAAACTTTCAAAATTATAAATAGTATTATTTGTAAATTTTGCATTCCAAATAATTTCAGTTTCATCTTTAGTAGCATCATATTCACATTCAATATTTGAAAAATACGTCGTATCTAAATATGATTCTTTTTTATCAGTGCTTTGGCATCCAGCAAAAAATATAAAAGAAAACATTATTATCATGAGTACTAAAACAAAATGTGACAGTCTATTTAAATTTTTAAAATAATTATATAACATCAACCACCTCTAAACTACCTAGTAAATACGAGATAAAATTTAATGACACATATAAAAACAAATAAGAATTTTATATCTACATATTATTATAACATAAAATAATTTTTTTTCAAGAAATATTACATATAACTTAATAAATTAGACTTTTTGATAATTAATATTACTATTGTATTAACTTAAAAAATCTTGCTAATGCAGGATTTTTTATAAAGTTATATTTGACAATTATTTTAATTTATATTTTTCATTTTTTAAATTATAGGTATAAATTTTATTATTATTTTCACACATACCTACAAAACAAATAATTTATTATATTATTTAAGAACTCCATTGTAAAATAATTAATTATTAACTGTAACTTCTTTATTTTGTGCGTCAACATAAGTTATGTTCTTAACACAACCTACTGCCTTAATGTCGCCATCATAGGTTTTAACAAATTCTGGGTACCCTGCTATAGTTAAGTTCTCTATCTCAAATTTTAGTGAAAGGTTGTTCTCAGATTTATATTTTCTAATGCTAGATACTATCTCAACAACTGCATCGCCTTGACTTAAGATATCATCTTCCGCATCTACTTTAATCTCTTGAAGTTGAGTTATATGAATTGATTTCTTGCCTTCGTATTTCTCAAAATATTCTTTGTATATCTCTTCGCAAATATGAGGCATATATATAGCGAACATCTTGAGCATTTCTTTAAGCACCATAAAGCAAGCATATTTAGCACTATCTGTAGCATCCTGTCCAAATATTTGTGGATTGTATAGTCTTCTCTTTGCTATCTCAATGTAGTTGTCGCAGAAGTTCCAGAAATATTTCTCTAGTTCTGCCATAGCAAGACCAATCTCGTACTTATCCATATAATTTCTAAAGTACTTCTGCATTTGGTTAAACTTAGCAATTACCCATTTGTCGATAGGCAATAACTTAGGTTCGACTACTTCATAATCATCCAAGAATGATAAAACGAATTTGCTAGCATTCCAAATTTTATTTACAAGTCTAGCACCATTCTTAAATTCGCCTTCACTGAATATAATGTCCTTACCTAGACTACCTGTTGCTGCCCAATATCTTGTTATGTCCGCTGACTTCTCATTGAATAGACTCTCGGGGCTGAATTTTGAGTTATTTTTGCTCTTAGAGATTTTATTATCTTTGTCCGCCATAACGAAACCTGATACCATAACATTTTCCCAAGGCAAACAATTAGAATGATAGAATGACTTAACAATTGTGTAGAAGTCCCAAGTTCTAATAATCTCGTGAGCATTTGTTCTTAGACTCATAGGCATCATCTTATCATAATTCTCAGTTCCCCAACCGCAGTTAATTTGTGGAGTTACAGAAGAAGTAAACCAAGTATCAAATACATCGCTCTCAGGTTCAAATTCACTACAACCACACTTTGGACAAGTACATACAGGCGGTTTGTCCACAAGTGGATTAATAGGTAATTGACTCTCATCAGCGACAATGACTTCACCGCAGTGTTTGCAGTACCATACAGGTATTGGTACACCGAAGTATCTTTGTCTAGATATACACCAATCTCTATCTACATTTGATACCCAATCAATGTATCTATTCTTCATATAATCTGGGTACCATTTAACTTTCTCGCCCATCTTTAAGAAATCATCTTTATGTGATAATAAATCTACAAACCATTGTTTCTTTATCAATAGTTCCATAGGTGTTCCGCATCTCTCGTGTGTTGATACAGCGTGAACTATTTGTTCGCTCTTATTGAGTTTTCCGCTCTCTTGTAGGTCTTTAATTATTTCAGCACGAGCAACTTTAATTTTCATCCCCTCATACTTGCCTGCTAATGCTGTCATTCTTCCGCCGTCATCAATTGCTAATTTAATAGGTAAATTGTGCTTTTGTTGCCACATAAGGTCAGTCTCATCACCAAATGTACAACACATAACAGCACCTGTACCCTTCTCTTTGTCAACCATTTCATCCATCAATACAGGCACCTTATATCCGTATAGTGGGACACTCACTTCTTTACCTACGAATTCTTTGAAGCGTTCATCTTCAGGGTGCACAAATACACAAACACAAGCACATAACATTTCAGGTCTTGTTGTCGCTATCTCTAAAGCCTTACCCAATTCTTCACACTCAAAATTCATATAGTTGAATGTTGAAGGTATTTCTTTATTCTCTAGTTCTGCTTGTGCAATAGAAGTTCTACACTCAGGGCACCAAATCGCTGGTTTGTCGCCATAATATACGTGTCCTTTTTTGTACAAATCTAGAAATGACTTTTGAGATACTATCTGCACTTTATCACTCACAGTATTATACTTAAGGTCAAAATCAGCACTATTTCCCGCCATTATGAAAATTCTTCTATAATCATCTTCAAATTGTTTTGCGACATCCAAACATATTTCTCTAAACTCTTCTCTAGGCAAATTGTGTGCTCTTATGTCACGCATTTTCTCAACCAAACGCTCAGTTGGCAATCCATTGTCATCAAAACCAAAAGGATAGAATACATTATACCCTGTCATTCTCTTGTATCTAGCGATAAATTCCGCTTGAGAATATGAGAAAATGTGTCCTATATGAATGTGTCCACTAACTGTTGGAGGTGGATTGTCTATAGAGAATATAGGTTTAGTTGATTGTGGGTCGAAGGCATATACACGCTCTTTTTGCCAAAATTCTTGCCACTTAGGTTCACTATCTTTAAAATTATACTTATCTAACATAATTGTCCTTTCCTTCGCTTAAACTTGTATTAAATAATCTGCGCATTTTCCTTGTCGTTATTAATTCCTGTAAATTAAATTCGCTCATTTTTGTTATGAAGTCTTTAAGTTCATCATAACTATACAAAATAGGTTTCTCATCTAGATTGTTATTACCGTACTTAGATTTAATATCTTTCATTAATGGATTTTTGTAGTTATAACTAATATTAAATTCATTGTTGACATATTGAGTAGTTGAATCATACGCTTGATAAAGGTATTGTTTTAATTCTTTAACACTGCTACACATATTTAAAATCATATTTCTCTTTAAAAATTCATTATAAAAATAATAATCGACAACCAAATGTAGCAAATATCCTAACATATAATCATTGTTAATGTCATTATTATCTAAGAATTTATTAATATTGACTTTATTCGCCCAATGCTCTAGAATGTCATCGCCTTTAACGACATTTCCATAATGAGTTATCACTGAATTATGATTCATTATACCAATAATATCAGGCGCCACAGCACCCCATACAAAATCATCAAAGTTATTAACTTTGTTCTTTTTTGCCCACTCTTGCGCTATAGCAATATGAACTACAAGATTAGCCATTATAACCTCAAAACACAAAAAAATCGCACAACAAGTGTACGATATAGTATAATATATATTTAATATTTTGTCAATCATATTAAAACTTTAAATGTTAATTAACAAAGACTGCTATAGTAATCATAATTCTTCTTAGTAGCGACATCATTAGGTTTTAACTTAAGCGCAAGCCCCATATAATGCTTTGCTTTCTTGTAATGTTTGAGCCTATACTCGCAGTACGCTATATTATAATAAGGTATATAGTCATAACAATCTACAAGTATGAATGCCCCGCTATTAATATTAGGTTTGCCTATCGCAAGTTTGAGCCAAAACTTAGCCTGTTCAAATTTATTCTCATTGCACAAATACAGTGCTATTTGACAAAGTATTTCGCTTCTAGGCTTGTCGTAAACAAAGCTACTATATAACATTTGATATGCCTTAAATGTGTTATTTAGATTATAGTAGCATTTTGAACAATTTAAACACGCCTGTATCTTATTCTCAATGAATGCGTCCTTCTGTAAATAATTCTCATATTCACATATTGCTTCAAAATAATTTCCCGTATAAAATAGTTCATTAGCATAATAGAATTGCATTCTAGGACTGAATTTTACATTCTTCTCTTTTAATTTCCTATATAAGTTAAGATTACGCATAGGGTCAGATGGTTTGACTTTCCTATGCTCAATAGTGATATCTAAATGCAATAATTTACCGCTAGGTATGATGACTTCGTGAATAGGGTCTACAAAGTGAAATTGTGGTGCATTTCTAACTATTCTCTCCCTTTTGTAACAAAAGGTAGCGTTGTTATCTTTGTCAAATGCGGTAGCATAATTCATATATGCGACATCAAAATCTTCTTTATTCTCTTTGAATTGTAAAATCTTATCAATGTTATCTTCGGTTATATAGTCATCGGCATCTAACCACATAAGGTACGGCATTGTCGCCTTAGAGAAAGCGAAATTTCTCGCTTTGCTAAAATCATCTACCCATTCAAAACCATATACTTTGTCGGTAAATTCCCTTGCAATCGCTTTAGTATTATCAGTGCTACCTGTATCCACTACAACTATCTCATCGGCAAACTTTTGAGCACAAGATAAAATTCTAGATAAGGTATCCTGCTCATTCAAAACAATCATACAAACACTTATTTTCATAACTATAATTTATGATAAATCATTCAAAAGTGTTAAATATAATTTATAAGACAAAACCACGGCTCAAAACCGTGGTTATAATATTACTGATTTACCTTATTACTTATCATCGTCGTCGTCTTCATCGTCATCATCATCAATATCATCGTCAAAGTCATCATCGTCGTCTTCATCGCTATCATTATCGAAGTCGTCTTCAAAGTCGTCTTCGTAGTCTTCATCTTCTTCTAAATCAGCGCTGAATTCATCTTTCGCCATATCATCGATTTCATCAAAATTCAAATCGCAAATGTCATCCATATCAAGGTCATTTGTCATACCTGCATCATACCCATCATCGATATTCCCAATAGATGCCATTGGTCCAAGATTCTCATCTTCTTCGTTGTCTAACTCTATACCATCTTCGTTGATATACTCGTTCCATTCGGAGATGTCGATATCATCAATATCTTCGCCTTCGGCTTCTTTCTCCGCAGCACAAGAAGCACACATAATCTCATCTTCGGTAATGTAATTAGTTTTGCAGATAGGACACAACTCAAGGTCGACATCACAATTCAAACTATCATTTCTAGAATTCATCTCATTGATACAAACGCTACAATAATCTTCACCCTTTTTGATATAATTTAATTCACATCTAGGGCATCTTTTATATGTTGTTTTCATAACTTTTCTCCATAATAGACCTAAAATAATTAGGTTAGGTATATTTTAATGATTTTTGTATAAATTGTAAACTATTTTATGCATATAATTACAAAGAATTCACATTTTTTTTGATTATTTGTATTATTTTTTTGTATTTTTGTAATAAATACTACATAATACAATAGCATTCAATATTACTTTTTGCGTATTTTATAAATATTACAAAATGAAATTATTCTAGATTTGAACTAGAATCTTTACATTTATTAATGAATTGTTTTCTTAATTGTTTAATTTCTTCCTTGTCATCTTTATAAATATTTTGTCCATATTTATATAAAATATTTTCACCATTTCTATTCTTAAGAGACACGCCATTGTTAACTAATTTACGCACAAAATCGATTTGATTTGTCATACACGCTAGTTCAATAGGTGAAACATCACAATATTCCCCATCATAGTATGTTCTACCCAAACATTCTTTGTTAGCATTGTTTTCAAGTAAAATATCAAAACATTTCTTCGCCTTAGCATCTACTGCAGTGAATAAATAATTCTCATTATAATTTTTTATTTTATGTTTCAATAATTCGCTCAATTCCAAAGAATCATCTTTGTTAATAGCATCGTATATCTTCTGTATGATTTTATTGTTAGTTTCATTAATATTTTGTTTAACTATTCCCTTTGCTTTATTCATTTTTATTTAACACAACCTCATATATATTTTTTGAATTCTCATCAATTCTAACTTTCTCGCTAATCTCAACGCCCGCTATAACAAAGACTTCATTATCACTAGCAAGTAATGGTATATTGTCTCTCAATCTAGCAGGTACTTTCTTATTAACTAGATAACTCTTCAACTTCTTAGTACCGCCACCAAATTTCTCGAAAATGTCGCCATCTTTTCTAAATCTCCACAACACACCTTTAGGCAACTTAGAAGCATCAAACTTCAATACGCCTTCTTCAACTTCATTGTTTTTAGCCTTACGGACAATCAAAGTGCCCAAACCATCAATCTTAATTCTACCAGACTTAAAAACCCAAGTTTGAGTGTTAACTTTCGGCACTTTCTTATAGATAGTTATGTAGTCATATTCGCATATTGCAAATATCTTATTTGGTAGACTTATCTTAGACCCATTCTCACCCATTTTAGCAAGCGCCTTAATCATTTCAATATGTTTAGATTCAATATCAGCATAAATATCAATACTATTGAATGCCTTTCTTATCATTCTATTGACAATAGGCTCAGGGTATACAAAATAATTGCGTGGTAATTTAACAATCTTATTTTCTTTATCAACAATGACTGCATCAAGTGTTACTAGACTCTCAATGTACTCATCATCTTTGCGACAAATATTTCCAAAGTTAGCGATATTCTCTTGACAATTAGGGAATTTCTCTTCTAATTTTGGCATAATTTCATTTCTTAAGAAGTTTCTTGTATAAGTACTATCAGCATTTGTCTCATCTTCAACATAATTTAAGTCATTCTCTATTATGTATTCATTAATTTCTTGTCTTGAAATATTGAGCATAGGTCTTATAAAGATACCTTCACTTGACATCGCCATACCACTAGCACCGCTTAAACCTGCACCTCTCAAAATGTGCATAAGCACTGTCTCTGCTTGGTCGCTAATGTGATGACCTAAAGCGATTTTGTCAACAAGTCCCTTTCTAATCAAAGTGCGGAACATTTCGTATCTTCCTTCCCTTGCCGCCTGCTCAAGTGTCAAATGTCGAGTGCGTGCTATGTTATAAGAGTCAATAACGAATTTGTAGCATCTTATTCTATTCTCTTGACAAAAATCAACAACAAAACGAGAGTCTCTATCGCTATTATCCCTAATACTGTGATTAATGTTGATGCACACAACTTCAATGTCTAAATCTTCCTTAATTGAATTCAAATAATGAAGTAAACTTATGCTATCTCTACCACCACTGCAAGCAACACCAACTATCTCGCCGGGCTTAACAAGTGTCTTCATATTGTTAGCAACTTTTTTAAATATTTCCATAATTTTTCTCCGTTTATAGTATTATATAATATTTGTTACAAAATATCAATACTAAATGTACAAAATTATACAAAAGTTTATTGTACTTTGTACTCATGAATGTCATCTATCTCAATCACATAGTCAGCACTTATATTATTGTAGCAATGCTTAATACCAATAGTAGACATTCCTAGTGCCTTACCCGCATCAATGTACTTTTGAGCATCTTCGCACAAAAGGCATTCATTAGATAAACACCCGAAGTACTTTAGAGTATTGTTATAAATGTCAATTTTGTTGACTTTCTCTTCCATACAAGATATGATGCCAACGAATTTGTCGCTCAAACCATACTTTGATAAGGTCATATTAATTAACTCTTTTGATTGATTAGATACGACATATTTTGGTATGTCTTTGTAATCTTCTATAAGCACATTAACATAGTCAAGCACTTTGATTCCTTTCTCTTTCTCTACTTCTTTGAATGTTTGCACAAAGAACGGTACACCCTTCATAAATTCTTCTTTTGATATTTTTTGATTATATATTTTCTCTAGTATCTCGGCTATTTGGTCTACAGGATATCCAATAATCTTCTTAAATATTTCAAAATCAAAATGTAAATTGAATTTACTCATACATCTACACCAAGTTATGTAATTCAATGGTTCAGTATCTACGATTGTTCCATCAAAATCCATTAATACCACTTTCTTGTCTTTGATTAATTCTTTAATTTTACTATTCATTATTCACCTATTACTTATATTTATTATTAACAAATTTTTTGTATTAAATCATTAGTAATTATATGCAAATGTTGTAAATCATTAATAATCAATATGTTTATCAATAACATAATAACAAAACCTAAATTATATTTGATTATTCATCTTCTTTAGATAGATTAACAATACAGATATATCAGCAGGGTTTACTCCAGAGATTCTACTTGCTTGTCCTATAGTGAGCGGTTTAATCTTATTGAGTTTTTGCCTTGCTTCTATCCTTAGTCCGTCAATACTCATATAATCAATATCTGCATCCAATTTTTGATTCTCCGCCCTATTTTGCTCATTTATCTGTACTAATTGCCTTTTTAAGTAGCCTTCGTACTTAATCTCAGTGTTGACTTCGCTCAAAACATTATAATCATATCCATCGAATAAATGTATGATATCATTTAGATTGAATATATCTACCTTCGCCCTTTTGATTAGGTTCTCGACAGTTATCCCCGTAACAATTTTCGCTTCTCCAAGACTCTCCAAGAAGTTATTGATTGATTCACTAGGTTTTATAATTGTTTTTGCTATCTCTTTGACTTTTTTAATCGCATCTAATTTCTTTAGATATATATTATATTGTTCTTCCTTAACAAGTCCCACTCTATGCCCATACTCTGTGAGTCGCAAGTCGCAGTTATCTTGTCTTAATTGTAGTCTAAATTCTGCTCTTGATGTCATCATTCTATATGGTTCATTAGTGCCTTTAGTTACTAGGTCATCAATAAGCACGCCTATATAACTCTCACTGCGTTTCAGTATTAGCGGTTCTTTATTTTGTAACTTCATAGCGCAGTTGATACCAGCAAGCAACCCTTGTGCTCCCGCTTCTTCGTACCCAGATGTACCGTTAATCTGCCCAGCAAAATACAAACCTTCATAGTCCTTGCTCTCGAGTGTAGGAAGAAGTCTAGTACTATCAATACAATCATACTCGATAGCATAACCATCACGCATTATAAATGCGTTCTCTAGTCCTTCCATAGATTGAATAGTATCTCTTTGAACATCCACAGGAAGCGAAGTCCCAAATCCTTGTAAATACCATTCATTAGTACTTGCACTCTCAGGTTCCAAAAATAGTTGATGCCTTTCTTTGTCCCTAAATCTCATAACTTTGTCTTCGATAGAAGGACAATACCTAGCACCTATACCATGAATTGACCCATTGTAGAGCGGTGCTCTATCTATGTTATCAATAATAACTTTGTGTGCCTTATCATTTGTATACACTAGATAACAAGGTTTAATATTTGGTAACTTATTCTTTGTTAACACAGAGAAAGATTGAATATTATCATCGCCGTATTGTATCTCTAATTTTGTAAAGTCAATACTTCTAGCATCTATTCTAGGTGGCGTACCAGTCTTGAATCTTCTTAACTCAAACCCTAGTTTCTTAAGCGAGTCGCTAAGATAACTTGATTGCTTAAATCCGCTAGGTCCAATCTCTTGTATGTATTCGCCTGTTATTATTCTAGCCTTAAGATAAACACCCGTACATACAACAATGCTTTTGCAGTTAAATCTCTCATTAGAAGCAGTTATCAACCCAACAACTTTGCCATTCTCTACTAGAATCTCTTTCGCTTCCCCTTGTTTTAGGTATAAGTTGTCCTGCTCTTCTAGCGTTTGCTTAGTCAATTTGTGGTACTCCACCTTATCAACTTGTGCACGCAAACTATGTACCGCCGGTCCCTTACCCACATTTAACATTTTTATTTGTAACATTGTTTGGTCAGCAGTCCTTCCCATTTGTCCACCTAATGCGTCCATCTCACACACCAAATGCCCCTTAGCAGACCCACCTATAGAAGGGTTACAAGCAAGGAAACCTACCGCTTCTAGATTAATAGACAGCACCAAAGTTTTATGCCCAAGTCTAGCAAGTGCCAAACCTGCTTCACTTCCTGCATGCCCAGCACCTATTACAATCGCATCAAAATTCTCATAATCTACCATAATTTTATCCTACCAATTTTATCCCCGAAATTCATATTATAATTAAGATTAATCTTATTTTTATTTCATTTATATTAATACAATTTATCTTATAAATATCTTAATAATTAACTTACAGCAATTTAAGTATTTATAACAAAGTCGCCCCCGCGACTAAACAGCCTACACATTATAACACAAAATAACTATTTATAGAACAAAAACTACCGCAATAGCGGTAGAAATTTGTGAAATTATTAAATATTTATATAATAAGAATAAATTTTACATAAAGCATCAAATACTTAATTTATCTAGTAATTAATTCTAATATAACTATTAATCATTGAACCTATTATAAATCAAATTTATTTAACTAACTTTATGACAAATACCAATAGACTTATAAAGCCAACAAAGGCATATATAGCAGTAAACCCAATACCAACATAATTTACCAATTTAACTTCTAACAAATCTCCTGTATATTCAGGAACTAGTGTATAAGAGTTTGTGAAATTAAGTTTGCTAAAACTAAAATTTGAAGGTATGCCAGCAATTTCAGTTATAATAATTGCACCATCTTTAATCTCATATTTACCTTCATATTTCTTATCGTCAATTTTGAAAGTGCATTCTCCGCTAAAGTTAAAACTTATCGCTACATCTTGTCCTAACATTTCTCCCTTATAAGACCCAATATTGTATGTAAAGAATGGAAAAAAGTAAGTGATAACTAACAATGCTGCAGCAGCGACTAAAAATATTAAACTTGTAATCTTTCCCATAAATTTATCTCCTTTAGATTAGTATACCATACTATAACAATTAAATCAATATTTTTAATTAAAATTTTTGACTCTTTTATATTATGTGCAAATTATTTTATAATTTTCTCATTTTATAATTTTTATAAATAATGTAACAAATATTGTACTAAAATGCTCCCCACCTACACAAAGTTGTTTACTAATAGAACAAAATATGATAATATATTAAACGAGGTACATTATGTTTAACGGATTAAATATTTCACAAGAACTATTAGAATTAACAAAACAAGCAGAACAAGAACTTGAACCTATATTCAAAAAATACGATGAAGTTTGTCTATTTAATAGCGCCAAAGTTCTTAATGCCTTACACGAAGTCAAATTGAATGCCACAGATTTTTGCGAGAACACAGGATATGGGTACTTTGATGTCGGCAGGGACAAATTAGAGAAAGTATACAGCATAGTCTTTAAGGCAGAAGATGCACTTGTCCGCCCACAAATAATGTCAGGTACACACGCATTAGCGATAACATTCTTTGGGTTACTAAAATACGGCGACACATTAATATCAATAACAGGCGAACCATATGACTCCCTTAAGAGCATAGTAGGACTCACAGGCAATAGTCGTAATTCTTTGTTAGCGCACGGAATAAACTTTGAACAAATAGAATTAGTCGACAATGACTTTGATATTGATAAGATAATCAATAGACTTAAGCAGTCTAAGGTCAAAATGGTAGAGATTCAAAGGTCTCGAGGATATAGCGACCGCCTAAGTCTTGATATTAGCAAAATAGAGAATGTTTGCAAAAAGATTAGAGAAGTTGACAAAGAAGTCATAATAATGGTAGACAACTGCTATGGAGACTTCGTAGAGACTAGAGAACCTATAGAAGTTGGAGCGGATATTATTGTCGGCTCGCTTATGAAAAATTTAGGTGCAGGCCAAGCAAAAACAGGCGGTTATGTAGTCGGCAAAGCAGAGTATGTACACGATGTCGCCGAGAGATTCTCCGCCCCTTGTGTCGCTAAAGACATAGGCGCGAATATGAATCAACTACTCTCATTCTACAAAGGCATATATCACGCACCAAGCGTAGTATGCTCCGCCCTTAAGTCAATGACCCTAGCAAGTTATCTATTAACAAAGTTAGGATACGAAGTCAGTCCACAATACGACGAACCAAGAACAGATATAGTTCAAACAGTCAAATTAAATTCAGCAGAAGAATTAATTGAGTTTTGCCGAGGCATACAAAAAGGCGTAGCACTTGAGAATTTTGTAACTCTTATGCCTAGCGAAATGCCAGGGTATCCACACGAAGAAATAATGGCAAGCGGAAGTTTCATAAATGGGTCAACAATAGAATTAAGTTGTGATGGACCTATTACCCCGCCATACACAGCATATATGCAAGGCGGTTTAACTTACGAATATGGTAAATTAGGAATACTAATATCTCTAACCCATTTACAAGATAAATTAAAAAACTAATCTAATAACTTTATAACATTTAACAAAATAATAATTTTTTTTGAATAAATGAAATAATATAAAATTAATATAAAAATATAGAGATTAAATATCTACAATTTATATAATGTGTATTTTAACCTAAAAAGAATTTGACTTCACTCTTATATACTTATTTGTATTTTTGTAAATTTGTATTTTTGGTTTAAAAAAATTGTTAATGAAGAAGATATCATTAACAATTTTTTATTTTATATATTATTAACATTAGTGATATATTATAAAATCGTATACAACTATAGCATAAATAAAATGATTATAAATATTAATAAATCTTGCAGTATTAATAAATTGAATAAGAATGAATACATATTATTTAGTTTTTATAATAACATTTAAAACTTAAAATAACTCAAAATACATTTTCGATTAATCTAAATTAGTTAAATCTTTCACAAAAAGTAATGCTTCCCAACCTTCGTTCTTAATAACATTTTGTACAAATTGCCAACCGAGTTTCTTATAAAACTCAGGCGCTTGGTCAGTCCAAGCATAAATCTTATCATAACCTAATTCCTTAATTTTTTTGCAAGCATAGTTTATCATAGTTTTACCATAACCCTTGCCCCTATAATCTTCAAAAATTAATAAATTACATAACCAAGGGTTAAAGTTAAGATGATGTTTAAGACGATTTGTTCTTAAAGTACAAAAACCAATTAATTTATCATTATCAACTAACGCTAGCCCTAGCGGTAAAGTATTATAGTTTTCTTTCATACTAATAATATTTGAAGTTGATTCTTCATAATTAAGGTCAGGGTTAATCTGTTTCCAATAATTGTAATTCGAATCAGCGATATATTTCACTTGTTCAATAGTTAATTCACTGAATTTTTTTATTTCCATATAATAAATCTCCAAATATTGCTAACATATACAATAATTATTACTCATTAACAAACTAAGATGATTAGGTACCATTAATTAATTTAAAAATTAAATTATTCTAAAATCAAATAAAACTTAAAATAATATTTCTTTATTTATAAATAATTATATCATAAATAAATATTTTTGTATACTTATATGTCAATTTTAAAAAAAATTTAATATATTTTAATTTTTTACCTTAAAACCATTATATTGAAATTATTTTAAATAATATAATTTATAAAAAATACTGTAATATTTCATACAGTATTTTATAAGGAAAACTAATATTTTTATTTAATAAAAGTAGCATATATAATTTGAATATATTATTGTTAAATTGTATTATCACTAATTCTTTTATATTTACAACTTAAAAACATATTGCTTAAATACTTTTAATAATACCATAAATTCTTGTATATAACAACCTTGTATTATCCACCTATTATAACCCCAAATATTTAAATAATTATTTTATAATTTTTTTACAACTTACACAATGATACCATTACCGAAAGTGTAACCGCTGACATTCATTGTAATTGTGTTACTGCTCTCATTAACTATGATAGTCAATGTCCTACCACTCATTGATACCCCAGACATTGAATTAATACTATCTAATGTTATATTAGCAGAAGAGAACGCACTCATTCTAATTGTGTAAGTCTTACCTTTTAATAATTGTGTACTTATAGTCTGCTCTGCATTATTTTTGCTCTTACCTATATATATTTGTTGTACAAAGTTATTATCACTATCATAGACATTGAATATAACCCCTACATTCGTTGTGATATTGAATGTAACTCCTACATAGTTTGACTTCCATACCGCATAGAGTGTGATTGTATCATTGTTAGTAGTTACAATATTAACTTGTGCTTCATCCACATAGTCTACTTGCCCACTGTCTGCCCTTTCTTTAGTTGTCGCCCAACCTATGAATGTGTAGTCATCTCTACTATATGCGTTCTTTGTCAAATTCTTTGGTGTGTCATAAGTCATTGACATTGACTGCATTGTTTGACCCTGTCCACCATTTGAATTAAATACAATAGTATAAGTATTTGCTACCCATTGAGCATATAATGTTGGTATTTGTGTTAGGTAATCACTTGTATTAGTTTTTACGACTTGCCCAGCACTATTTACATACATTGTACCATTAGTTTGAGAAGTATAGTACCCATTAAATGTATACCCGCTTCTTGTAGGTAGTTCATTAGTCGCAAATTGTGTTTTTTGTGGTACTGATTGTTTAACTTCAAGTTGTGTAACAGTACCACCTTTTCCGCCATTAAAATCTAATGCAATATTAAAGTCGATATAAGGTACTTTCCATTGAGCAGTTAGTACTAAATTCTCTGTCAAAGTAACTTGTTGCCCACTTTGATATGTTTGAGCACTTTCATCAACCCAACAATCAAATGCCATTCCATCGGGTGCTACAAACTCTATTTCGCTTGCTGTGCCATTAGGTAATGTTGCTTGTGGCGAAGAAGATTTAAGTCCGTAATATATCAGTTTCTCATCCCCAGTACCTTCGCCTGCTGTGTAGGTGATAGCATATTCTTCCATAGCACGAAGATATGGATATCCACTATTAACTCTTTCGCTCTCGCTAATGCCTTCACGAGTATCAATATTCCACTCATTTGTAAAATCCCAATAAGAAGAACTATGCCACATATTATTTTCGCTGTTTGTAAAAGTGTTTTCTTGTTGAAAAAGATTAGAGGTTAAATCAGCATTATAAGTTGTTCCATCTATATTGTCTTCTTCATTAGGACTACTAAATTGACAATTTTCAGCTGTTGCCGTTCCTCTGTATATCCCCGAAGAATTACCATAATCTCCATAATAATTAGATACATCACCTGTATTAAAACAATTTTGAATTATTCCTGAAGCATTCCCCGATATTCCTGCCATAAGTGCAATGCCACTAGGCTCAAAACCACCTACATTAAAACAATTAACAATGGAAACAGATTCTGCTACAGAAGCTATACCACCAAGGTAGAAATAATAACTTCCACTCACGCTACAATTTCCAGCATTATAACTATTATAAATTGCTCCACCATTTAACACCCCTGCTATTCCACCGGAATATGAATACAAATTTTCCCCATAAGTAGTACTACGAGAATCAGCATCAGTTTCACCTAGATTTAAACAATTGTACATATTACATTCTCCATAGCCAACTATCCCGCCAGAATAAGCAAATGCATTTTCAGCGCCATATGGATCCCAAGATGGGGGATTCACATTAGCAGAGGCAGATACCATACCTGCATTCTTACACCCCTTAATTATTGAATTTGAAACAGCATAACCTACAATCCCACCAGCGTAAACCCATCCGCTACCGCCATAGATATTATTTACATTTCCTTGAACAATAATCTCTCCTACACTAAGTTGACAATTATATATATTTTCATTGATTGCATATCCAACAATACCTCCTACATAAGCATTATAATTCCCTGCTTTCTGCATATCTTCGGGTTCAATGTCATCAATACCACTCAAATCTACAGATGCATTAATGCCTGATTCCCATTTGACGCTAATATTAAGAAGTTCTCCTTGTTGCACGTATCCAAATAAACCTGAATATAACTTCCCAGTAAAATTACTAAATGAAATTTGTTTATCAAATTTAATGACATATCCACCACCATTAAAATTACCAGTAAATTTGGTTGTTGCATTTCCTATAGGATTCCAACTATCAGTAGTATAAGTTATATTCGCTGTTTGTATAAAACTATCTGCCCAATAACTACTATCTATTGATAATAATCTTAACTGCATAGGCGTTGCTATTTGATATGGGTCGTCAGGGTCTCCTGTACCGCCTGCAAAACTTGAAGCAGTTGTTCCATCATCTGTTGTACTACCTACCGCTATAGCATTGTTAGGAGTATTTAATTTATTCATATTTGAATTTGCATTAGCACTGCATAAAACAAAGATACTTAATACAACCACAAAAAGCCACGATACGATAAGTAGCGCAGTTTTTATAAATGTATTATTCTTTTTTGTAACTAATTTATTATAAGTATCTATATTAGAATTACAATTTTTATAATTTACCTTATTGATTTTATAGATTTTATCAATATTATTAGAGTTATTATTCTCTATATTGTTGTAATCATTAATATTGATTGCTTTGTTATCATTAATGCTATTTACCTTTTTATTGGTTAATTCATTATGTATTATTTTGTCGCTAGTTTGCCCTATTTCTTGGGTCTTAGTACGCCCCCCCCCCCCTAGCATTTTTGTTCTCTTGTAACATAATTTCTCTCTCCTTTCTTTTGTTCGTTAATTTTAGTATATCACAATATTTATTTTTTAGTCAAATAATTTTAATGCGATTTGTTAAATTAATAGAATTTTTTCTTATAACAACACACTTAAAATTCTTTGTATTTAATAGATTTTTGGGAAATTAGTATCAAAAATATATTTGCGACACACTTAAATTATTATAAACTTCGTGTTATGATTTCACCTATTAGAGTATAATTAAGTTTAACTTTTACACAACTTCAAGTAGTGTTTTGTCAAAATATATAAATAAATAAATTTTGACATTCTTTATAAATATTAGGACTAAATTTTTATCATCAATAAGTCTTGATTATCAAATAAAAAAGACATATTAATTTGATAACTAATATGCCTTTAATTTATAAAATTATTTAATTTTGTGCTACATTAAAGTAACCTAATGCAATGCCCATAAATCCTTGATTTTTCTCAATAGGGAAATACAAACCGATTTCACTAGCATTAGTGTCAAAGAATGGACTATCAGCGGTCAATGCACCTTGTGCACTTATTAAACTACCAGTTATTGGATTTGAACTTAAATCAATATTGCCTATAGCACTTGTCAAAGTATTTTGTGCATCAACTGTGAATAATGGTGCACCATTCGCTGATGCTTGCGCTGACATTGCCTTAAATACCATATCTTCTTCTTCGAAGTCAATCACTTTAACTCCATCGATTGTCAATTTACCTCTAATAGGAAGTGAAGTAGCACTCTCAGCGGAAGAATGTTTGAATAGGCATTGTATATTAATGTAAGGATAACCATCTTTAGTTACTGCTAAAGTCTTAGTATTATTTGATTGTGGTTGGATAACACCACTACTTACTGCTTGGAATAAACTTACATATTCAGTAGCGTTCATTTGCTTAAACCAAGATTCAGTACCATTGACAAATGATTCAATAGTTGAGTTATTGACGATGATTTCACAAATTATGCCATCGTCCACTGTCTCTTTGTTCTTGTTGTATACATGGTCTGCAATGATGGCAGGACCTCCAGCATTAGTGATAGAACTATTGTTAATGTACATAAGTCCACCACCCCAACTATAGATATTTGAATTATAAGAATCGTCAAATATAACATAATTCAATGTTGTCTTAGCATTTGCTTGAGATATCTCATAAGTATCGCCATCGTGATTAGCTAAAAAACTAATATAATGAGACCTAACAATAGTATTGTTGAATTCAGTATTTGTATTACCAACTTTAACCAGTCTAATACCGCCGGCTTTAACTGTAGTTAATAATTCTTCAGTACCTTCTCCAGCATTTGACTTGTTAGCATTTCCTAAGAAACTAATGTTATTAACAACAAAACTTGTATTATTCTTGTAGTTTTCTTCTTGAGTTACATCGTTAGTACCTACTGCGTAGAATAATTCTGAATGCCCATTGATTCCACCTGGTATAAAATTACCTTTAGTATCGATAGTTGCATAAGGTATTTTCTCAGAACTTATTGTGTAATAATTACCATATATTGTGAAAGTTTCATTCTTATCAAGTGTTCTTTCAAATAATGCGACTTTATCTTTGAGTGTACCATCAATATTGTTCTCAACTAATATGTTATATTGTGCTTCATTTTTTGCTTTAGCGATTGTCGCCCACTCTTCATCACTAAATAAGAAATCGTCTAAAATATCTTCCTTATTTATTTGAATATTTGATTGTAATACTAACCCTGAAACAGTGTTATCAATATTGTATTGTTCACGAATTCCTTGAGACATCTCTCTGTCATCAAAAGCGTACAAATCTTTAGCGGAATATACATTCCACCCATCAACAACTTTTATTTCCATTGTTGAATATTGATTTCCTTCCATAGGTACATAACCATCAATAGTTACATTAATTCTAAAAATTTTACCTACAGCATCTTGTGTGAAATCAAATTCTTGTGTATTGTTGTTAACTACAACATAATCATTGACATCGCTCAATCTTTGATAACTATCGCCATTCTTGAGTTCAACGAAACTATCACTAACATATTCATTAAGAATAATAGCACTATTTGCCATAGTTACTGCTGTAACTTCTGGTCTATACACAAAGTTATTAGCGCTTCCAACATAATATGCTTCTTGTTTTTGTGGAGATAAGTACCCACCTGTTGTTTGGTTAGAATTATAATTACTCAAATATGAAGGATTCTCAATCTCTAGTACATAACTAATCGCATCTCTTGCGACAATCTCAATATCATAATCTATTGAGTGGTCAACCTTACCATCGTTATAAGTTATTGTCATTGTTTGAACGCCGACAATGGATGTGTCGATAGTTGTGTAGTCTAAATCACTGCTTTTAATCTCTTTAGTTGACTTGTCGCTATATGTAACCACGACAACAAGGTTGTTATAATTAATAGTTGAACCTTCAACATAGGTTTGTTGTATTGTGCCTGCTTTAACTGCCATACTTTCAAATTTTGCATCTTTGCCACCGCATGCAATTAATACAAAAGGTATGCACATAATCATAGCACTTAACAAAATTTTTGTAAATTTTAACATAAACTTCTCCTTAAGTATTGTTTGTAAAATATTAAATATTATTAATAACCTACTCATTATAACAAAACTACCAATTATTGTCAAATCAATTAAAATGATTTGCACATTTTGGTTATTAAGATAAATAAAACTGCGTAGATGATATAAATTAGATTAATTATAGCATATAGATTATCAATATTAATTATTTTAACCTAAACATTAATCTACTTTATAAAATTGTCTAAATCATTTCCTTATATTATCTAAAATTATCTAATCGCTACAATTTTCACTTTCTCAGAAGCGATAGTTCCATCGGTCGATTGAATATCAATCGTTATGACTCCCGGTCTTTGGAAGATGACTGCCCCTAATTCCGTAACTTCTGCTACAGTTTGATTAGGGTCATAGACAAATCTCACTTTATTATTTGTAGCATTACTAGGTTCTACTCTATAATTTAATTGTACACCATTAACTTGTCCATCAATGAATTGTATTTGAATTAATTTATAGTTCCCAAAATCTGTAGCATTATCATTAATACAAGTTATACTACTAACATACACAGTCTCATTATATACTACTTGTTTCATTCCAAAGAACCCAACAGCGATTATGGATGCCACAAAGATTGCAAAGATTGCAACTATAACAGATTTTTTCATTTGTGTACCTCCTTATTGTATGGGTTAATGTAGTATAGGTTAACCTTTTTGAAAAACAACACTAACCTATATATAACGAATATTGTAGCGAATATAAGTACCTTATAATACATAGAATTGACATTCTCTACCATAAAAAAGTATGCTACTCCAGCGACTATAAATGAGATAGCGAATGCTGAAATTACAGATTTATTTTCATTCTTGTTGTTAAAATTATTGCCCGTTGTTTGGTATTGTTCGAATTGCGGATTCATTATATCGAATTCTGCGCTCCAAAATAAATGCCCAATATAAGCAAATAATATAAATAATGTTAGGAGTATCGCATTACCTACACTTATGTTAATGAAAGCACACAATATTGATACCGCTATTATAAGTGATATAATCACAACAACGCCGTTGACAATAATCTTAGGTATAAGAAGTTGATAATATTGTTTTGGTGATACTTTGTATATGTAATGTGAATTCCCTTCTTCGCTGTATGCTTTACTCAAGTTTGTACTGCTTGATAATGCTAGCAAGAGCATTATCAATATATTGAATGCTATTGTCATATAAGACCCGATTAACCTTATTGACATAGCAGAATATACTTTATTTAATAACAATATTGCTATAGGTATAATCAAAAATACAAATAATAGATTGTATGCTTTGTTAGAATTTCTAAACAAATCTAATATTTCCTTATGTATACCTGATAAAATTGTAGAATATTTGTGATTTTTGATTTGTTTTTTGATATCTTTCTTCTGGTATTCGAAGGGTTTTGATGCCATCTTAAAAAATAGTGGTCTTGATATGAATAATGCAAGTGTCAGTATGACCGCCAAAGTGCCCAAGTAAGACACAAGATATATGAGAGTATTGATTGTAAAAACATGCGGGGTCATATTTATAACCGTACCTACAACCATCTCAGTTAGCACAGTAAATGGATAAAAAATTTGACTAAATGATTGTAAGAAACTCTGTATATCCCAGAATAATGTACCCCAACTACCTACTATATTAATGTCAGCAGGTATTGCTTTAATAATCTCTACTACAACAAAGGTTATCAATGCGATAGCAATAACAGTGAATATTATCTCGACGATTCTATTCTTCTTTAAAACAATAGTTATCGCCATAAGTGGAATACTCAACAATGCCCCCAATGCGACAGGTATCAATGCTATTATAAATAGGCAGAATAACAGCCATACATAGAAGTAAATAGGTAAATGATTGACTAACCCGAACGCTATGAATAGTGGCAATATAAATGTAACACTTTTTATGAGTTCATTTATGTAGAAAACAATGAATTTTGATACAAATATTTTTGTTCTAGATACAGGGAAAGTCAACAACACTTGATTGTCTTTTGAGAAATACAACGCTTTCATCATTCCAAAGGTACAAGTGATTATAGATAATACGAGCATTAATGAGAATACTACGACAAGCACACTCACAGGAACCAGTGTCCCGAATGAAAATAGTCTAAAAACTGATGCTAAATAGAATAATAAATATATAACAGCGGTCAATAAAATGAATCCTAATACCATCAATGAAATTCGCAAAAATGCTTGTTTTTTGCTTTTCAAAAAATTTAGATTCAATTTATTTTTTAATTGCATCATAACAAGCGCTTTGACTTTGACATAATTATCTTTCAAAGCACTTTGGTCAATATCAATATTATCATTCACCTTTTTTGTTTTTGTCATTTGTTACCCTTTTTGATTTAGCATTTGTAGTTTTTTGATTAGTTGTATTTGTAGTAGTTTTACGCTTAGTTGTATTTTTTTTACCTTTCTCATCATCTTTTACATTAGAAGTTTCTAATTTATCTACTGTAGTCGTAGACTCACTATTATTGTCTATAGGTTGATTATCTTCATTATTTTTGTTATCTTGTATAACTTCAGCCGAGATAATTTCTATACTTTTTTGATTCTCGCCTTTCTTATTGCCCTTGCGTTTAAAAATTCTTTCCCATATACTTCGCTTTTGATTTGTTTGTGAATTTTTGTCATCTAATGATGCTTTATCTTCTTTATCTTTGTCATTAACTTTGATAGCATCATTTTTAGCGTACTTAATTGTGTCTAAGTAGAATTTCTCTAAAGTCAAACCTTCTTTCTCAATGTCATCGACTTTCTTATTTAATAGGATTTGACCCTTTTTGATTATTGCTATCCTATCGCATATTTTCTCAACGACATCAATAATGTGAGAACTGAAGAAAACAATATTTCCCGCCTTAGCATGCTCTTTCATACACTCTTTGACCTGATAAATGCTATTAGGGTCAAGTCCCGTAAGTGGCTCATCGAGAATCCACACTTTAGGGTTATGAACAAGTGCTGCTATTATGGTTATCTTCTGTTTCATACCGTGAGAGTATGTCTTCATTTGGTTGTCAAATGCACCTTGCAATTCAAATAATTTGACATATTTATCTATTGCCTTATTTCTATCTTCTAGACTAACATCATATAAATCAGCAATATAATTAATGTACTCTTTACCTGTTAACTTCTCATATAAAGCGTAGTGGTCAGGAACAAAACCTATCTCTCTTTTTGCCTTGACCTGTTCTAGTTCGACATCATAACCGCATATCTCGATACGCCCTTCTGTAATAGGTTGTATTCCAACAATAGACTTTATGATAGTACTCTTACCTGCCCCATTTGGACCTAAGAAACCAAATATCTCCCCGCCGTCAATCTCTAGGTTAGCATCCTTGACAGCGTACACATTACTTTCGCCATACCTTTTTGTGAAGTTAATGAGTTTTATCTTTGGTACAGCATTATCTCTCTCCATTTTCTCCTCCGTAGTTAAGTTAGCGATTCTACATTCTAGCGCTAATTTGTCTAATTTAATTTCTGCCTGCCTTGCTCTCATATCCACATGTAAGTCTGCCATTTGATAACTTTGTTCAAATACAAACCATACGCCTAGTGCTATAAATACATACACTACAAAGAATAGGAACTGATATAGTGGATAGAATGTGAAAGTCAGTTCTCCAATACTGAATGACCATACTATGTCTCTTGTACGCTCTGCCCAATCGCCTAGTTTGTCGGCGATAAAGTCGGAGTTAAGGAAGAAGTAGTCGACGCTTCCATAATTCGAGAACCAAGCATTAATGAACAAGATAACAATGAAGTATACCGCAAATGCGACCATAGAATAAATAAACTCTTTGAGTTTTGGTCGTGGAAAGACCTTCAATGACACAAGCAAAATAGGTACAAAGAATGCTATGTAGTGATTAATGTAGAAGTTAACAATATCACTGCTAAATAAATTTACATTGTCGCCATAGTTTGGTAACATCATAGCGATGAAAGCACCAAAAACATTTATAAAATATGTAAAGTAGAATAATTTTCTCCACTTAAATAGTAAACAAAGCGGAAGTATATACATCGCAGTATTACACAAATGAAGTGGTAAACCTGTGATAGAAGCGAAATCATCAAACTTTTTGTATAGTGAATAAGATAACAAAGTCCCTAGACATAAGAATAGCATAGCAAATCTTATAACTTCTTCATTTTGCTTTCTTAGCCCGAAATGAATCAAAAAAGGAAGTATGACAGCACCATACAATACAATTCTATGTATGAAATTAAAATCTTTGACATGATTAAATTGTATAGGTGTGCCTATGAATGCCTGCAAAGCATAAGTTGGAATAACTGCCAATAAGATAGGAATAATTGATATCGCTAAATATTTTAACTCACTTTTGCTAATTTTGAACATACCATTTTCGCAGAATACAACAACAGCAAGTGGTAACATAAGACTTAGTTCTATCGCCATAAGTATTCCACGGAAATTATTTCCACTATAAGCATCTGCCCCAAGTATTGCTTTAGTACTAATAACGATTGAGAACATCGCAATTATTATAAAAGGTAGTACAAAAAATTTAATTACATTATTGACTGTTTTTATCTTAAAGTAAGGTTGCAAACTCAATAATAATACACTGACATAGGTAAACCAAACTAATATCACAGCATAATAGTTGGTAGATGGGTTATCAAAAATATCACTTACCCCACCAACCGTATACCTAATCAAATCATTACCGGACATAAACCTAACAAAAAATACAGCAGTCAAAACTCCAGCAAATACTTTAATAAGCCACGAAGGTATGTCTTTTTTTAGATAAAATTTGACAAATAAATATGCTAAAATAAGCAACGGTGCCACCACCGCCATTATAATAATTTGTGCAGTTAACATCAACTTTCTTCCTTTGTATAAATTTCATTATACCATAAATTAACAATTTTTCTAACTAAATTTATTAAGTTTATGATATATTTTGCCCTAAATTATACAAAAAACAACACAATATCCCAAAAATTTTGTGTATAATGACGAAAGTTTTTATTTTTTACTTTAAATCTAATATGTGTTTTTATAATCTTTATGTTATTTATAATTATATTTTATTTATAAATTATATAGTATTTACTATATGGTGTTTATGATAACACTTATTAATAACAATACTTATTATAATACTAAATATTACATTATTTAATATAATATGCGGTATATATTATATGACAATTATAATAATATGATTTTTATACTATATTATTTATATTATGATATATATATAATATAGAATTTATCATATGATTTGTGTTATGATATTTATTATAAGGTATTTATAATAATTGAATACACTTTCAATTATATGTTATTTTATTTACAACCTATTTTATATAAAAAATAGAGAAAGTACCCACTCTCCCTACTCTTTATTCATTATGATAAAATTATGTAGTGAAATAAATTAAATGATATTAATTTAGAATCCAAACAGCAGTATTTAATAAAGTAGCAATGCTCAACCAAATAGGATATACCCACAACAAAAATGTATACCATAATTGAGTTTTTGTTAGTTCAGCAACTAATAAAGCACCCAAAACTACATTAATAATGATAACAATCTCGCCTAACAATAGTTGATTGAGTGTGAAGAAAACCAAACACCATAATACATTAAATACCGCATTCAAAATACCCAAAACAATTATTTTAGTATTCACAACTTCTTTTTTGTATAAGAATATAAATACAATAGCAAATAATAAATATATTACAGTCCAAATAATAGGTATAACAAAATTAGGTACCCACTCACTAGGTTTTGTTAATGAGTCAAACCAATCCATACCTAAGTTCACAAAAATACTTCCAAGCACTGCAACAACTATAATAACTACCCAAGTAATAATAAGTCTCAAATTTTCTTTAATAAAATTTAACATAATTTATTGTATGTCAAAATAAATAAAATATGTATTTTTATCTCAAAAAATTATCTTTAACTTCCCATCATAAAATGTTTCTTTGTAGAAAATTTTATTTTGAATTAATTATAATGCTAGTAAATGTTTTTTTGTATTCTCGTACAATGACTCCCTATATTTACTTACGCACATATAAAGGCTCATACAATTTGTATATACCCCTACACGCAAATAGTAATAAACTTATATAAAAATAACAGCATATATATTATAATTTAGCCTTGTATACAATTGTTATACTTACATATATGTTTTGTTATGCTTCTTATATATTTTATATCTACTAATAATTGTTATACCTACACAAGTTTTTATACCTACATATATGTTTTATACTTACATAAGTTTTTTTACATTAAATTAGATACAAAAAAGCGGATAACTTATCTGTTATTCCGCTTTAACTAATTCGTTATTCCGCTTATAGTATATTTATCACAAAATTAGAACTGAGAATTATACAATTCTGCGTATCTACCATTTAGTTTTAATAACTCATCGTGAGTACCGCTTTCTGCAACCTTGCCGTCTTCCATAACCCAAATTTGGTCAGCATTTTTGATTGTTGACAATCTATGTGCTATAACAAAACTTGTTTTCCCCTTCGACAATTCATCCATAGCGTTAGCGATAATTATCTCCGTTCTAGTATCAACGCTACTTGTCGCTTCATCGAGTATTAGCAATGGAGCATTGTGAACCATAGCTCTAGCGATAGTCAATAGTTGTTTTTGACCGGCACTCAATGACACAGTGTCATCAAGCACAGTGTCATACCCGTGTGGTAATGTTCTTATATAATGGTCAAGCCCCACTTTTTTACAAGCATTGACAACATCATCATTAGTCGCATTAGGTGTATTAAATGCTATGTTGTCATATATGCTACCTTCGAATTGCCAAGTATCTTGAAGAACCATTCCAAAAAGTTTATGAACATTCTCTCTTGACAAATCTTTAATAGATACATCATCAATCTTGATATCTCCGCTATTTATATCATAGAATTTCATTAGAAGGTTAACAAGTGTAGTCTTTCCTGCCCCTGTTGGAGCAACAAGCGCTATTTTTTGACCCGGCAAAGCGTGCGCATTGAACCCTTTGATAATCATCTTGTCATCGCTATAGCCGAACTCAACATTCTCGAATTTGACATCGCCCTTTACATTATCTAAGTATAGTCTAGGTGTCTCTTGTGGCATCTCTTTCTCTTCTAAGAACTCAAATACTCTTCCGCTTGCCGCCGCTACAGACTGCATACTGGACACTGATTGAGCAATAGTCGCCAAAGGTTGTGTGAACAATTTAATGTATATAATAAAACTAATTATAGCCCCAATCTGTATATGTCCATTAAGATAAAGCACACCGCCGACAATACATACTACAACATATCCAAGGTTACCCACGAACTGCATTATAGGCATCATTATACCAGAAACAAACTGCGACTTGTATTGAGACTTAAATAATTTGTTATTAGTGTTTTGAAATTTGTCTTGCATTTTTTGTTTAGCGTTGAATGCAGTTACAACATTATGTCCAGAATAAGATTCTTCGACAATACCATTTATATCGCCTATTTGTTGTTGCTGACTCGTAAAATACTTCTGTGAGAACTTCAAAATTAATGACATTAGTCCAGAACCTATAGGAATACAAATTAACGCAACAAGTGCTAATTGCCAAGCGGTTATGAACATCATAACAAGTGCACCCAATACAAGTGTTACACCAGATATTAGCATTACAGTTGCCTGATTGAACGACAAACCTATAGTATCTACATCGTTAGTAACTCTACTTAGTGTGTCGCCAAAGGTATGACTATCATAATACGATAAAGGCAACCTATTTATCTTAGCGTATATGTCAGTTCTCATTCTCTTTGTAGACCTTTGAACGACATCGGTCATAATGTATCCTTGTAAGAAAGACAAAAGCGCACTGACACCATACAAAATTATAAGTAGGATACCTATCTTAACAATTTCTGCTAGGTCAATTCCCGTTCCGCCCAGCACTCCCGCTTCAATAATATTTGTTATCTCACCTATTTTATTAGGCCCTATGATACTACAAATCGTACCGCCTACTGCGAATATCACTGCTAGCACTAACCACACATAGTAAGGTCTAAGGTACAAGATAAATTTGTATATTGACTCGTTAAATGAATATTTATTACGGCTATGTGAATGTCTATTTCTTGATTGTTCCATTTATCTCCTCCTTACTTAATTGTGAATTTGCTATCTCGATATATACCTGACAATTCTTAATCAAGTCTTCGTGTCTACCCATTCCAACAATTTCGCCACTGTCAAGCACTACGATTAAGTCAGCATCTTTGATTGTTCCTATTCTCTGTGCGACAATGAATTTTGTACTGTCTTTCATTTCTTTTTTGAGTGAAGCCCTCAACTTTTTGTCAGTCTTATAGTCTAGTGCTGAGAAAGAATCATCAAATATACATATAGGCGGTTTGTTCGCCAAAGCACGAGCGATGCTCAAACGCTGTTTTTGTCCACCTGATAGGTTTGACCCATTTTGAGAAATCTCCGCATCTAGTCCGCCCATCTTGCTGACAAAGTCATAAGATTGAGCGACCTTTAATGCCCATTCTATTTGCTCATCACTTATTTTGTTGTCGCCAAAATCTACATTCTCTCTAACAGTGCCTTTGAATAATATTCCCTTCTGTGGTACATAACCAAGCATAGCGTGCAATTCGCTTAATTTATAATCTTTAACATCTATACCATTGATAAGAACTTGCCCGCTTGTCGCATCATAGAATCTAGGTATTAAGTTAATAAGTGTACTCTTACCACTACCTGTTGAACCTATAAATGCTATTGTTTGCCCAGTATAACAACTAAAACTAATGTTATTCAAAACGCTCTCTTCCGCATCAGGATATTTGAAACAAACATTTCTAAATTCAACTATAGGTATCTTCTCACTTACTGCTTCTACATTCTTATTAGAATCAATAGCATTTACAGCATTTATGCTACTATCACTATCATTTTGTGCATTTATCTTGCTTAATTCGATACCCTTTCCATCAAAAATACTCTCTTTAGCATCAAGTACTTCATAGATTCTCTTTAATGAGACAGTCGCCCTTGGTACTAAAATAAATATGATACTCAATAACAAGAAGCCCATAACAACTTGCATTGCATACATAGTGAATTCAGTCATCGTAGGTATGTCTAGCGCACCATCATTAATTAGGTATGCACCTATCCATACAATCGCTAGACTCAAACCGTTCATTATTAAGTTCATAATAGGATTAAGTCCAGACATTAACCTACCGACAATAGTATTCTCTCTTCTTAAATTTTGGTTAGTCTCTTCAAACTTATCTTTTTGATAGTTCTCAGCATTGTATGCCCTAACAACTCTCAACCCCATAAGGTTTTCTCGATTGATACCATTTACCTTATCAGTGAGTTTTTGAATTTTCTTAAATTTTGGCACTGCAAAGCCAAATACCACAACAATTAATAGCACAAGCGCAATAATTGATACACCTGTCGCAAGCGACAAAGAAGAAGATTTGTCAATAATCTTCAAAAACGCAAAAATTGCTATAATAGGTGCATATATAGCGACTTTAAAGCCCATTGACAACGCGTTACCTACTTGTGTTATATCATTAGTAGAACGAGTTATTAAACTAGCGGTAGTGAAATTATTCATAGTCGCCTGAGACATTGACTGAACCTTATCATACACAAGCGCACGCATCCTACGAGTGTACCTAGCAGCCAATACTGAAGCGATAAAATCGCTCACTATAAGTAGAACAATAGAACCTAATGCTATACTTAACATAATTAACCCTTCAATGACTACTTCACTTGTACCCGCTTTCGCTAAAACTAAGTCAACAAGATTGCCCATATATTCAGGTAAAGTCAAATCTAAAATTGCTTGCCCTACATTTAAGGCAATCAATAAGACTATGAATAACCATTCTAGTCCCCTAAAATATTTCAAAAATCTTAACATCCCTACTCCTTTTTTTATATAAACTATTTCTTATTAGAAAAGAAGAAAACCGAATTATAAATCGGCACCATATATTAATATATGAATGAAATTTCTTATGTTTTTACATTATACTATACAAATAAATAATTGTAAAGTATTTTACTATTTTAAAACAAAAAAGTGTGCAAATTTTTTGTCAAAAAAAGCACTTATGCACACTTTATATGTTAATTTTATAGATATTACAAAAAACTACAAAGAATGTCTTTGTAGTTATAATTAATGTATTAAAGTTTTCGAGCGACTTCCCACGCACGCCAAATGACAGTCCTTAGATTGCCGACCTTATACGCATCGCCTACGATATGGATATGCTTACCTTCTTTAGCGATTGGTGCAGGGTTATATCCAACTGACACAATGACATCATCCTTAGCGACTTCTTGCTCATTATTAGATTTATCAACGATGACAACTGAATTGTCTTTAATTTCTTTTACAGAACTTTCTAAATAAATAAGTACATTATGTAGTTTAAAATAATCTCTCAAATATGAAGAGTTCGCTAGACAAATTCCCTTGACTGCCATTAAATCATTTTTCATTTCTACAATGATAGGGTTCTTGCCGTGTCTATGTAAGTCGTACGCTATCTCGCACCCAGTCAATCCGCCACCTATTATGACAACATTTTGACCTACTTGCTTTTGTCCGCTTAAGTATTCAACTGCTTCTATTGAATTTTCAATGCCTTGTAGTCTTAATTGTCTAGGCTTTGACCCTGTAGCGATTACTATCTCATCTGCTTTGATTGATTTTAAGTCAATTATCTCAGTATTATAAACGACTTCAATATTTAACTTGCTAATTTGTCGCTTATAAAATTCGATTAACTCCCTGTCCTTCTCTTTGAAATCAAACGCTGCCGCTGGTACGAACACGCCACCTAAGGAGTTAGTCTTCTCATAAATTGTTACCTTGTGCCCACGCAATGTTGCAATTCTAGCGACTTCCATTCCACCAATTCCACCGCCAATGACTGCGATAGTTTTAGGGCGCTTTGCTTTAGTTAAAGCAAACTTCTTGCGTTGCATAGTTTGTGGGTTCAAAGCGCATCTTGACATATGTTTAATATCATCAAAATCTTGGTCATTTGCTACCCCCTTGTAGTGTGCCATAGTAAAACAAGCATTATGACAACATATACAAGGTTGGATATCTTCTTCTCTACCTTCAATAAGTTTAGTTACCCACTCTCCATCGACCAAGAATTGTCTAGCGAAACCTACGCCATCAATTCTACCATCTTTAACCGCTTCAGCACCGACATTGACATCCATTCTACCCGCACAAACAACAGGTATGTCAACAAATTTTTTGATATGTGCTACTTCTTCAAGGTTACAGTTTTGTGGCATATAAGCCGGTGGATGCGCCCAGTACCAAGCATCGTAAGTACCATTGTCAGCATCTAACATATCATAGCCTGCATCTTGTAAATATTTAGCAGCCTTCTCGCTCTCTGCTAAATCTCTACCCACTTCTTTGTATTCTTCATTAGGCATCGCCCCACTACAGAAATCTTTTGTCTTACTAACAACCGAGTATCTCAAAGACACAGGATAATCTTGACCGCACGCACTCTTAATCGCCTTTACGACATCAACTGCGAAACGATACCTATTCTCAAAACTTCCGCCATATTCATCAGTTCTATGGTTCGTATATTGCGTTGTGAATTGGTCGAGTAAATAACCTTCGTGTACAGCGTGCACTTCAACGCCATCGACTCCTGCTTCTTTACATAGTTTAGAAGTCTTAGCGAATGCGTCAATCATATCTAGAATTTCCTTCTTTGTTAAAGCCCTAACCTTAATGTCTTCAGCCCACCTAGAAGGAAGTTCACTAGGACTAGCGCACAAATAAGAAGCATTAATTATAGGTTTCGCTAACGCTCCAATGACTTTGTTTTTTAACAAAAATTCTAAACTCTCAGTTATAGCAAATGACCTACCAAATCCAGCGGTTAACTGAACAAAAAGTTTTGCCCCCGTCTTGTGAATCTCTGTCATATACTCTTTTAATTTCTTAAACATACCTTTGTTTTGATAAAGCCAACGACCGCCAATAGTGTCTTTGAGCGGTGCAATGCCCGGTATAATGAGTCCAACATTATTTCTCGCTCTCTCCAAGAAGAATTCTGCAGACTCTTCATCAAAATGGTTAGGTTCCATCCACCCAAATAGTGAAGTTCCACCCATTGGACAAAGCACAATTCTATTCTTAATCTCGACATTGCCTATCTTCCAAGGCGTAAAAAGTGGTTGTAAATTTTCTTTCATATCTAACTCCTATTCAACAATACAAGAATAGAACATTTTACAAAAAAAGTCAAATGTATGAAATCAGTATTACAATTTTAATAAATTTATGTAGTATTTGCTTGTTAGTAAGTCAAAAAATAGCAGTATCAAAATGCGACAATATTTGACAAAATGATACAAATTTTTCAATTTGTGGATAAGTTATCCACAAATGTGCACAAAATGTGGATAACTTTACCCATTTATACTTAATTTGTTCTAAATTTGTGCAGTCTTACCAAAGTTTTTGGTTAACTAATTAATAATCTCTTAACTATTATAATTATATAATTAACTATTTTGTCCACATTTTAGCACATCTTGTGTGCGTATGACTATATGTTATTTACTTTTTGCATTTAGCAAAAAGCAAAATATTATAAGTTCTTCGCACCTAAGTTTGGTATGTGCACCCATAGTACACAGGTCAAGGGGGACTCCCCTTGCCTAAAGGTTCGTAAGGGAACGGGTAGTTCCCTTACACTAAAAGTACTAGATAAGAGTAGTCCCCTTGCACTGTCTTTGTTTGTAGGGGATTTCCCATCCCCCACACCCGAAGTTGAAGGACATTGTCCTTGACCTGTTTATTTGGTTATGCACACAATACAAGTCTCGTGCTTAAAACTTAATAATATTTACTTTTTGCATCTAGCAAAAAGCAATATAATTTGAGTCTTGCGTACTCAAGTACATTTAATGTACTTTTAGTACACAAGTCAAGAGCCCTGCTCTTGTACTAGGGTCGTAGGGGATGGAAAATCCCCTACACTCTCTACCCCTTGCCTAAGGGTTCGTAAGGGAACGGGTAGTTCCCTTACATAAAATACGCCTACTTCTTACATTGACACAAAAAAACTTTTGACAAAAGCCAAAAGTTTTTTATTATAATTTGTTTTCTTTAAAATTCGCTATTAAGAATTTCTTTTCTCTTCGCTTCAAATTCTTCTTCAGTTATAAAGCCCTTATCTTTAAGATTTTGAAGTTTCTTCAACTTTGATTCAACATCATCAGCAGAATTTGTCTGTTGTGTTTGTTGTGCCACTTGCCCACCAAATCCGCCATTGAATCTATTTAATCTCTGTTGACGCTCTATTTGCTCCTTCTCAAGTATTTCCAGCGCTTTGTCAGTTATGAGATAGTTAGGGTCTTTGAAAGAATATGAATACAATATATAGAATATTGTAGATAAGCACAACAAATAGTTAGATATGCACAATACATATTGTCCTACATTCTCTAGGTTATCAAATATAGTTAGTAATACGCCTACACCGCTAACTATCCAAAATATAGCGATAAGCAATTCAGCAAAAGCATTGAAATATTTATTCTTAAATGCTAATACTGCAATTATAATCTTCCAGACTGCAAATGCCAAAGTAAATACAAATATAAAATATCTAATGTCTACATTCGCATCTTTGAACATAGTGTACATAATAGCAGTGATAGCAACTAAAATTGTAAGACAAATATAGAATATGCCATCAGCACAAAGGTATTTTTTTTGACTCTTGTAGTCTCCAAATACTTTTATTTGCATTGCCCCAATAAATATAGCAGTCAAGAACACTATAACACACGAACCAATTAGGGATACTGTTAAGAAATCGCCCCCTATGAGTCCTATTATGACCAAAATGAGAATAGCGAGTGACAAAAGAACACTTGTAACCACACTAAAAGTCTTTGTTCCACGACTTAAGAATTTTTGATTATCCATCTATTTTCTCCCAAATAATTTTATGCTCGAAAAAACAATTTTTAATACAAAGTACACTAATTCAAATGCGTTCAAGAATGCGTTGACTACTTCTAGACTCTTCCAAGCGGAGAATAATTGACGCATTTTTTTCTCTTCAGTGTCTTTGAGTACGCCCAATCCTGTGATAATTTCTTCACCTATTCTGTACGCCATAAAGTTCTTCTTCATCGCTACAAGTCCTAGTATAAATGTTATCAAAGTTAATACCACACCTACCGCACTAAATATTATAGTGTATAAACCAACACTTTCAAATGCCACAAGGTCAACAATTAGTCCTATGACTATTAACGGCAATAACAATATAGGTAACCAGTTAAGCCATCTATACGCTTCAACTGCTTTAATTCCTTTCACGCCATCAGCGTGCATTTGGGCAAGTCCCACTAAACGGCAAGCCTGCGCCAAAGTAACAACTGATGAATGTTTGGACGCGAACCAACTAACCCTTATCAATTTTTTGGATACGCTGTAGGTATTTCCAATAAAAAGTGATGCCCAAAATCCTACTTTCTTAACTTGAACATCTGCTAAATTTCTCTCAGCGAGCAAAAGTTCTACATATTCTAATATAGGTTTATTGATGTCTAATTTTTTGACATTAAACCAAGTAGTAAGCCAATTAGCACGCCATTTTATGAACCCTGCTATGCAAAATATCACAAATAGTATGCCTACCACTATTAGAATGATTAACAATGTTGAATCCATAATATTCTAACTCCTTTGATGCAATTTTATCAAATATTATCGTCTTTTGTCAAGCAATATACACATAAAATACCACTATATAGCATTATTTGAGTAACAAAGACGCATTTTTTGAATACATTGCCCTAAAATATTAATATTTTATAAAATGTTGTCATTATATATCAAAATTGTAATAACAGAATTATCATAAATTATTGTACTCGCACGGAACATATTTCGCCCATAATCTATCATAATACAACAATACAATTTATCATAATATAATGTACACAATTTATCATAGCATAGTTCTATACTTTATCATAGCATAGTTCTATAAATTATTAGTATGATGTGATGCCTATGATATTATCAAAGTACTGCTCAGAAGTACTGCTCATATAATTGATAATATTATAGTCTCTATCATTTGTAATAGTACGATTAATAAATTTATTTGTGCCTTCAATTAATGATAGTAAGATATGCCTTCAATCAATCATAATTAACCATCATTCCCGCTATATAGTGTGTGTTGTAATACTATTATTTATGCTAGAAATATTCAAAATTTGCACTTACCTACTCTTAATTATTTACTTTATATTATTTATCACTATTAATTCTTGACAATAACAAACATTTTATGTAAAATATTAGTATTATATTTAGTATTTAGCATATATTATATGCAAGGAGTTTTGAATTGGTTTTATATTTTTTATATATTCTATTAGGCGTACTTTTGATACCGGGTATTGTGCTAGGTATCTACGCTCAAACAAAAGTTTCTAAGACTTACAATACCTATAGTCAAATAGATACAGAGAACGGTATGACCGCTTCGCAGTTAGCACGAGCAGTCCTTGACAATGCAGGCCTACAAGATATTGAACTTAGAAGAGAAAACGGGCATTTGACCGACCACTACCACCCTAAGAAGAAATATATCGCATTGTCAGAAGGTGTCTACGACAGCACTTCAGTTGCAGCCCTAGGTATCGCTATGCACGAAGTAGGTCACGCTATACAAAAAAAAGAACATTATGCGTTCTTAGGTTTTAGACAAATTTTAGTTCCTATAACTAACTTCGCATCTACCTTACTGTGGCCACTTGTTATCATAGGTATATTGTTAGGCGCATTCAGTGCAACAGGCGGAGTATTAGGTTCGATTTTCTTATGGTCAGGAGTAGCATTCTACGGACTAGCAGTACTGCTAAATCTTATTACACTACCTGTAGAATTTGACGCATCTTCCCGTGCTTTAAAAATGCTTGAAGGTGGCAATTTTATGACAGAGACAGAACTTGCTGGAGCATCCAAAGTGCTTAAAGCCGCCGCTCTAACTTATGTCGCATCCTTTGTTGTTGCAGTGCTTGAATTATTAAGATTCCTTCTACTTGTTTTTATCGCACGAAGTGAATGAGCAAAACTAACTATTGTATAAATTATTAACTATTAATCAATTATTAACTATCGTATATTACTAATTATTAATAAATTCTATCTATTATATAAATTATTAAAAAAACCAAATTTTGAAATACCCCATAGGGACTTGCTCAACTTTTGGTCTTTTTTGTTATGTTATTATTCGAATAGTTATCACAAATAATAATTCTTATAACAAAAAATACAACAAAACATTTTATATTATGTTGTATAATAAAAATTGTAGACAACCATATCTACAATTTTTATTATAACTATTAATTAACAATTATATTTTTTTAGCGTTGCATTTAAGTTGACAAAATCTATTTGAATACGCTATTTTGTACATTTATCTCACAACAACAAACAAATATTATCAATATAATTTGGGTTATAAAAATTTTAACTTACAATAAACTGCATAATTTTTTTGTGAAAAATTATTATTGTGTATCTATTTTACAACTTCCATAACTATATTATTTTGTAACCATATTGTAAATAACATTAATAATTATCTATACTTACAATATTTAAAGTCTTGTTATAAAATAATTCTAAATCGCATTTATGTATAAAACTATACCTACAGTGTATAACACTATACCTATAATGATACAAATGTTGTCGCTTCACACTTAATATTGAGTTTGAATTCATCGCCTGTGCTTACTGAATTTACACCACTTATCAAAAATTGTATGTCGCTTATTATGTCACCTACTACTATCTCTTTATTTAACTTTGTATACCCTTCGATGTTTGCAGTTGTATCTGTTGGTTCAAAGTATTTGAGTCCGCTATTTACTGTATCTATATAGTACATCTCATATACTTTGCTAACTGTGTTACCTTCTTTGGTTATCAATGGGTAACTTATCATTAACCCATCTGTAGCATTGTAGTATGAGTACTCTTCATTCACTCCGTCCCCTATCATTGTAGGTTTTAACTCGTATGATTCACTTCCAAACTTTGGATAAACTTGCCATTCTTGCGCCGTCGCTGGGGCATTGTCTGCACTTGTGTATTGTAATGTCAAAGTCATCTTTATGTACGCATTTGTCGCACCGTCTGATATTACTCTAAATTTTAAGGCATTACCACTCGTTGCGCTATCTTCCCACTTAAGTGATACAACTTTACCTTCTTTGTCTTGTAAATATATATTCCCACTCTCGCTCGCTTCCTTTAGCGTAGTATAGTCAGGTATCAAGTCTAACTCCAAATTTGTCCCATTCACTGTACCACTTGTACTACCGTGGTCTAACACCACCGCTAGATTACCTGTAAATACTATCGTTCCCGTAGCAGTCTTAGAGTCTTTCAACGCTCCTAGCGTTATTCCTAATACTAACACTAGCACTAACATTATACTTAACCCTATTATGCTTAATTGCTTTCTACTCATTGTATTCTTTTGCATATTCTATCTCCTTATCCTAATGTTAGTACTATGTTATTAGTATCCTCTAGACTTATTGTGTAAGTATTATTACTTATTGTTTGTAAAGCATCATTCAATGTCAATGTGCTTTCACCATTGTATCCTATTATCGCTACTTTACACTCTGCACCTACTACATTAAATGTAAATGTTCCACTATATGTGAATGCACACGCACTATCTCCATATTCTACCACTATTAAGAATTTAGCACTCCCGCTATATTCAATGGTTAACTGTACAGTACTTCCTTGTGTCCCTTCTCCTTGTGGCGGAATGGCTATTAAATATGGTAAACCACCATTGATACCGCTCTCTATCGCCCATACTGTATCAAAGTCCCAAGAATAGTCTTCGGTCTCATCAGTATACCATTGATTACCGCCAAACCCTTGAGTATAGTTATTAACGATTGAATTTGCATTAGCGCTTGAATATACTAGATAATCTGTAAGATTACTTACATATGTACCTTTACCTGTAATTTGATTACTTGATTCATATTCATATATTGAAGCATAATTATGATAACAGTTATTTACAGTTCCGCCACTTCCTACTATACCACCTACTTTCGTTGTACTACCTGTTGCACTAGGTGCTGTACCTATACTAAAGCAGTTGCTGATGGTTGCATCAGAATCATCATACCCCAAAATTCCTCCGACACTGTCTAAAGACGTAATTGCTCCAGTGTTATAGCAGTTTCGGATGGTTGTCGAATAATAAGCATACCCCAAAATTCCCCCGGCACCGGTAAAATTTGAATCAGTCGCAGTCACACTACCCGTGTTGTAGCAGTTGCTGATGGTTATTGAATCAGCCCCCCCCGCGATTCCTCCGGCATAAACATAAGAAGTTATTGCTCCCGTGTTGTAGCAGTTACTGATGGTTGTATCATAAATCTCCCCCGAGATTCCCCCGGCACAGGCATACTTTGAAGTAGACTCCGCATTCACATCGCCCGTATTGTAGCAGTTACTGATGGTTGTTGAATCAGCCACCCCCGAAATTCCTCCGGCATAGACATAAGAAGAAGTAGACTCCGCCGTTACTGCTCCCGTGTTGTAGCAGTTGCTGATGGTCCCAGCATACCCCGCGATCCCTCCGGCAAAGGCATACTTTGAAGTAGACTCCGCCGTTACTGCTCCCGTGTTGTAGCAGTTGCTGATGGTCCCAGCATACCCCGCGATTCCTCCAGCATAAACAGTACTTGAAAATGATGATACTATTAATCCTGTGTATGATTTGGTTTCCCCTTCTATCTCAATATCTACACTATCAGTGCCTGCCCAGTTGACTCCTAGATTAGAAATTGTAGCGCCACTAGTATATCCAAATAGTCCGCCATAGACATCCCCTGAAGCACTTGTGATATGTATAGTTTGAGTAAAGGTAATACTATAATTATTACCATCAAATGTTCCAGTAAATCTTTGTGTTGAACTCGAAGATGTACCTATAGGTGTCCAGCGGACAGTTGCTTCAACAGTATCGGCACAAGTATAAGTTATGTCCGCTGTTAAGATAAAATGCGAACTCAAATAACTTGATTGATTAAG